>NZ_DASUTK010000183.1:0-22685 GCF_036374615.1 Nocardioides sp. | reverse complement strand
GAGGTCGTACGGCGAGAGCTCCACCACGACCCGGTCCTCGGGGAGGATCCGGATGTAGTGCTGGCGCATCTTGCCGCTGATGTGGGCGAGCACCTTGTGCCCGTTGGTCAGCTCGACGCGGAACATGGCGTTGGGGAGGGCTTCCACGACGGTGCCCTCGATCTCGATGACGCCTTCCTTCTTCGGCATGTCCTCCACAATCCGTTGGGTGTGCTTCTGTCTACCGTCGACCCGCGAACCTCCGGCTGAAGCCGGTGGACCTCGTGCAGCGGTTCCGGGTCCCCATCCCCGGGCGCACACGATCCCCTCGGTGAAGGAGATCGACGGGCGTCCGGGCAGCCGCGAGGCACCACGAAACGCGACCCACGTTGGGCCGACACGCCAGTGTACGGGGTGCGCCGGACGAATCCCTAATCGGAACGGGCCGAGCTCACAGGCCCCGATCACTCCGTCTCACCGCCGTTCGAGTGCCGGAACGAACAGCACCGCACGCGCCCGAGCGCTGGTCAACAGCAGTGGGTCAACGGCATTGACTGCCGTCGCATTCCCGCAGCGTGAACAGCAGCTGCGCGAGCTCCTGCTGCGGCTGGGCGTACGCTGCGCGGCCGGCCAGGTTCGTGAGCTCGAACGGGTCGGCCACCAAGTCGTAGAGCTCCTTGCGACCGGTGGCGCGCTCGACGTACTTCCAATTGCCGTCGACGACCCCGCGGTAGTGCCAAGGCGGTGTCTCCGTGTCGCTGTTCGCTGTCGCCTCGAGCAGCACGCCACGACGGGCAGGACCCGCACTCCCTGGGTCGTGCAACAGCTCGAGGAGGCTGGCACCGTCGACGCTTGACGGGGCGGGAAGCCCCGCCATGGCCATCACGGTGGCGGCGAAGTCGATCTGGCCGGCGACCTGGTGGACCTCGGAGCCGGCCGGGATCCCCGGTCCTCGGACCAGGAATGGGATCCGGTTGGCGACCTCGTAGGGGGTGCTCTTGCCGCCTCGGATGCGGTGCTCGCCGAGCATCAGGCCGTTGTCGGAGGCGAAGATCACGTACGTGTCGGCCAGCTCGCCGGAGTCCGTCAGCGCCTGCATGATCCGAGCGACCGCATCATCGATCGAAAGGCTCGCCTCACGCCGCTGCTGGAGGTGCTCGGTGATCCCCCGGATGTCGGTCGACGACAGTCGCGTCGGACGGATCGGCTTGTCCGACACGTCGGCCTCGTCGAACGAGGGATCCGTGTTGGTGAGGCCCGCGAACCGGTCCCGGTACACCGGCTTCACGTAGGGGCTGGGGTAGCCGGCGACATCGTCGGGGTCCCTGGGCTGGCCGTCGTGGGGCGCGACGATCGAGGTGAAGAGGAAGAACGGCTCCTCCTGGGGGGCGTTGCGCGCGACGAAGTCACTGGCGAGCGCCGCGATCGTGTCCGTCTGGTAGCCCGAGATGGTCTGGTAGCCGCCTCCGGTCCCGCGGTGGACGTACCACCGGGTGCCGGTGTAGCCGTACAGGGCGGACGGCACCATCCACTCGTCCCATCCCGGCGGGCGGTACGGCGGCGCGTAGCCGTTCAGGTACTTGCCGATCAGGCCGGTGCGGTAGGTCGGCGTCAGCCAGGTGGCGAGCGTGGACTGGTCCCGGAACTTCCGGAAGCCTCCGCCGGGGGCAGTGTTGCCCAGCACGCCGTGGTTGTGCGCGTACTGCCCTGTCAGGAGCGTTGCCCGGGCCGGGCAGCACAGCGGGAACGGCGCGTAGAAGTCCGTGAAGGAGACGCCGGCGGCACCGATCAGCTGCCTCACACGGGGCATCGCTGCGAGATCGTCCACCCGACCGTCGTCGACCAGAACGAGGACGACGTTCGGTGTGCCCTGGGCGGCCGTCGCCGGGGCACGGGTGGCACCGGCAGTCACCAGTGCAGTCGACGTGGCCGCGAGGAGCCCACCGAGTGCGAGCCTGCCGAGCATCCGCATGAGTCCCCCCTGGGGGAATCGTCGCCCGCGAGCGAGCCCTCGGTCGATACGCACCTCTACTTAGCCGAAAAGGGTGAAGTGTGAGCGGACGGAGCGCGCAGCGACCGCCGGCCTTTAACGGCTCGGGTCCCTGACTTACTGTGTGGGAACGACGACCCGTCTGGGGGGAACATGACGGAGTTCGAGGGGGAGTACGCGAGCTGGTTGGACCTCGCCGACACCCGGATGCGCACAGCGCCGCACGGTCTTCCCCGCGAGGTAGTGGCACGGCGATTGGCTCGGACGTTCGGCTGCTTCGCCGGAGAGGCATGGATCGAGCGGGACGGGAGTCTCGGGATCGAGTACTGGGACGTCCCGCCTGGGCATCCGGCGGCGGTCCAGCGTGAGCGCTGGCACGGACGTTCCGCATCAGAGCACCCCGTGGTCTGGTGGCTCCGCGAGACCGGTGACTCGACGGCGACCACGCTGACGCGAGCACGCGGCCGACTGCGGTCCGGGACGTGCGAGCGTCCGCGCCCCGCCCACGTCAGCCGCTCAGAGCCTGAGCTGTGGATTCCGGCCCGTTGCTCGGACTCCGACTACCGGTCGTTCCTGCTCGCGAGGTCGAGGGAGGACTTCTCCGACGACGAGCTCACTCTTGCCTGCCGGCTGCAGCCGCTGATCACGCTCCTGACCCGGCGCGGCCCGACCCGCCGAGGCGGGCGCAATTCCGCCGACCTCACCGCGCGAGAGCTGGCCGTCCTGAGGCTGCTGGCGAGGGGCGAGACGGCGGCAGGCATCGGGCGTCAGCTCGGCATCTCGCGCCG
This sequence comes from Nocardioides sp., assembly GCF_036374615.1. Lineage (GTDB taxonomy): Bacteria > Actinomycetota > Actinomycetes > Propionibacteriales > Nocardioidaceae > Nocardioides. Next base: position 19,928 of record NZ_DASUTK010000183.1, on the reverse strand, counting down.
CACCGTGCAGAAGCACCTGGAGCACCTCTACCGCAAGCTGGGCGTGAGCGACCGACTCCTCGCCGTGCGCACCGCGCTGGACGCGGGGCTGATAGCGGAGCCGCCCGGGTTGCCACGCGCGTCGGACGACGCGCGGCTCACCGGTGTAGACGGAACGTCCGCAGCGACAGCGCGGCCCTGAGCCTGCGTGCCCGCGAGACCCCGGCGGACATCGTCGACCGGTAGGCGTCCACCGCCTCCCAGTACGCCGCGGCGGCGTCCGGTTGCGGTGGTCGTGGTCCGAACACGTGACTGTCCGCGACCTGCGCCAGCGTCGGAGCCTGTCCCGAGGCCCCGACGCCGGTCAGGACGAGCGACTCCTCCCGACGGGTCACGCCGGTGACCGCCACCCCGAGGTCCCGGGCGTGGTCGGTGACCTCCCGCCAGCCACCCGCGAACCGGGCCGAGACCGACTCCGCCGAACGGCGCCGCCGCCGGCGGAGGGTCTTGGCGCCGAGGATCACACCGGCCACGGCCAGCATCAGGAGGAGCGGGACCACGACGTAGGTGAGGACGGCGACCAACCACCCCGGCAGCGAGAAGCCGTCGTCGGTCTCGCGCTTGTTCCGCAGTGCGTTCAGCTCGGCGTCCGTGGGCTCGCCGACCGTGCTCGGCGGGGGGATCGCGGCCGGCGGTGGCACGTTGGTGCCGCTCATCTGCTCCTCCTCGCGCGGCGGGAGCTCGGCGGGTCGGTCGAAGTCCATGAACAGCTCGGTCGGCACGGTCCTCCACGTGCCGTCGGCCGCCTGCACCTCCACCCACGCCTGGACGTCCTCCCCCTTCACGTTGCCCCCCTCGGGGACGACCGCTCCCATCACCACCCGGGCCGGGACACCGATCTGGTTCGCCAGCAGGGCCATCCACGCGGCGTACTGCTCGTCGTTGCCGACGATGATCGGGCTGTTGATCCCGCCGTCCGCGTCGGAGAGCCGCGCCTGGTGGTGGCCTGGGAGGTAGAACCGCTCGGACGCCCGGACCCCGTCGCTGTACTTGCCGTCGGACTTGAGCCGGTCGGCGATGTCGAGCACCTGCTCCATGGGTCGGGTCGAGCCCGCGCTCCAGTCCTGCGCCTGCGCGGTCAGGAATCCCGCGGTTGCCTGGGCGAGCCCGATGAAGCTTGCCGGGGCGGTGTCTCCTGTCAGCTCCGCGTCGGTCAGCGTGGTCCGGAGCGTGTAGCGGTCGCCCGGCTGCAGCCCGCCCGGCACGACGCCGGTGGAGGTGGCGAGGTTGTACCGGAACGTCTCGGCCTGCGCGGCCGCTCGCTCCCCGCCGAACTCCATACCGGTCAGCGCCCCGACGGTCGGCAGCCAGACGCCCGACCAGCCCTCCTCGAGCTCGATCGTCACCTCCGCCTGAGGACCGGTCGCCGGGTTCGAGATCTGCGACGACACCCGTTGGAAGGTCCCCTCGACCGGCCCGCCGAAGGTGCTGTCGTTGCTGGCGCCCCAGACGACCCCGTCGTACTCGTCGAGGGCGGCGAACCGAATGCGGGTGCCCGGCTCGACGCCCGACACGGTCATCAGCGGCTGGTCGTAGAGGTTCTCGGGATCCGGCTTGGGCTGCTCGACGTACCGGCGGAAGGACGCGAGCGGTGACGGGTATCGGCCGACGTCGAACGGCGGCTCGACGTGGTCGCGCAGCACGAGCCGGTGGTCCTCCGCGCCCGAGGACCACGTCGCGACCGGCAGGGCCAGCGCCGCCGCCACCGCGACGAGCACCGCGCCGCTCACCAGTCGTAGCCGGCGGACGCGGCTTCCGAGGTCGGTCGCGGCGTCGTGCACGACCCGGCGCTGCGAGCGAACGGCGAGCCACCCGAGTGCCAGGGCGGCGTAGGCGACGCCCTGCAGCCACAGCGACTGGGGCTCCCTCACGCCGAGCAGGATGACGAGGGCGAGCAGGGCGGTTGGCACCAGCACGGGCAGCACCACCGCCACGAGCCCGCGCCCTCGTGAGCTGACGGCCAGCGATGCGGCCAGCGTCCCGAGCAAACCGGTGGCGAGACCGAGCAGCCACGGGAGGCTCAGCAGGGTCGAGTCGGCGTCGACCGGCGGCAGTGTGGTGAGGAGGTCCTTCCAGCCGAAAAGCGCGTGGTCGGCGAGCAGCCGCAGCGCGTCGGGGCCGGGCCAGCGCCGGAGCACGATCGGCGCGCCGAGCAGTGCGTAGCAGGCGAGCGTCAGCATGACCGGTGCCACGAACGGCCAGCCGAGGCTGCGCGACACCCGGGCGACCACGACGCCGAGCACGAGCCCGAGGACGCCCACGACGGCGAACCCGATGCCGGCGTACGTCGGCGCGAGCCCGATCAGCGCGAGCACCGACAGCGTGCCCAGAAAGGCGAGATCGACCCACTCGTCACGCGTGGGGAGCCAGGTCCGGCCGGTCACGACAGACTCCAGCGCAGCACAGCCGCGAGCTCGGAGAGCTCAGCCAGGTGCAGGACGGGCATCCCGCCCGCGTCGGTCACCCGGGAGCGACCCGTCGGATCGATGGCGAGGGCGTAGCGGCGGACCTCGGGCGCGAAGGAGGACGCCGCTCTCAGGTACTCCTCCAGCGTGGTACCCCGACCTCCGACAAGGAACAGCAGCGAGGTGTCCGGTGCCATCCTGGCCGCGTCGTGGCCGCCGCTGACGACGCCCCGCCGCCCCTGCTCTGCGCGACACACGGCGTCGAGAGCGAAAGGTCCGGTCCCACCGGACACGGCGTGCTCGCCGCACACGAAGGACACCTCGAACTCGTCGACGAGGGCCCGGATGGAGATCGAGGCGGCGACCGACATGGCCAGCTCGAACTCGTCCTCGTCGCGCCAGACCTCCGGGCGGTCGTCGACGACGATCGTGGCATGGCTGCGGCGAGTGTCGAGGTACTGGCGCACGAGCAGCTGGCTGTCGCTGGCGGATGCCATCGCCTTCGCCGACGAACGCCAGTGGACGTGGCGCAGGTCGTCGCCGGGCACGTACTCCCGCAGCGCGTGGAAGGCGAGATCGCTCGCGGTGACGGCGTCGGTGGTCACGCCCTCGAGGTCGCGCAGCAGGCCGCCGGCGAGCGACTCCAACGGGGTCATCGGTGGCCGCACCAGGATCTCGGTCAGCGGCGTCCAGCCGACGTCCCGTGAGAAGGCTCCCAACGGGTCGCCGCGCCGCGTCAGGGCCGGCCCCACCGCGATCACGCCGCGCCGTCGGGTGCGGATCGTGAAGGACTCCTCGTGGGAGCCACCCGCTGCCAGGCTCGGCAGCGGGTACCGGTGGACAGCCGACCCCACCGGGACCTCGAGCAGCGTCGGCAGCAACCGCCGGTCCGCGATGTTGGTGACCCGCAGTGAGCCGACCACGCTGTCACCGGCGGTGACCCGCTGCGGCTCCAGCCGCAGGTCGACCCGGACCGAGGTCCGCCCCAGGAGGAACGGCAACGCGAGGGCGATCACGATCAGGCAGGCTGCCGCCACGACACTCGCCTCGAGCCAGCCGGTGCTCCGCGCGGCGAGCAGCAGCAGTACGGCGAGTCCCAGCAGCATCCACCCCAGCGGGTTGACGACCGCCAGGACGGCGACGGCAGCTCGGCGCAGCCGGGACAACACGTGGATCAGGCCACCCGATCCGTCGGGGGTGCGACCGAGTCGAGCAGTCGGCCGATCACGGTCTCGACCGTGATGCCGCTGAACTGCGCCTCCGCATCGAGCAGCAGCCGGTGGCACAGGACCGGCTCGGCGAGCACACGCACGTCGTCCGGGAGGACGTGGTCACGGCCGTCGGCGGCGGCCCAGGTCTTGGCGACGCGGATGAACGCGAGGCAGCCGCGGGCCGAGAGACCCAGCTTGACATGGGGTTGGCGACGCGACTCCTCGGCGAGCTCGGCGACGTACCCGACCACCGCCGGGTCGACGTAGACGTCGTCGGCCAGACCGCTCATCTGGCTGATCGCCTCCGAGGTGATCACCGGGGTCACCAGCGAGGCGCGGTCGCGCACCTTGGCGTTGACGAGGAGCTCGACGGTCGCGTCGCGGTCGGGGTAGCCGACCGAGGTCTTCATGAGGAACCGGTCGAGCTGTGCCTCGGGCAGCCGATAGGTGCCCGCCTGCTCGATCGGGTTCTGGGTCGCGATCACCATGAAGGGCCGCCCGACGGGTCGGCTGACCCCGTCCACCGTGACCCGGCCCTCCTCCATCACCTCAAGCAGCGCCGACTGGGTCTTCGGCGAGGCGCGGTTGATCTCGTCGGCCAGCACGATCGAGTGGAAGATCGGCCCGGCGTGGAACTCGAACGAGCCCTGGTGCTGGTCGTAGACGGTGACGCCGGTGACATCTGCCGGCAGCAGGTCCGGCGTGAACTGGATCCGGGCGTGGCTGCCTTGGACGGTGTTGGCCAGCGCCCGGGCCAGCATCGTCTTGCCGGTGCCCGGAAAGTCCTCGAGCAGCATGTGGCCCTCGGACAGCAGGCAGGTGAGGGTGAGCCGTACGACGTGGCGCTTGCCGAGCACGGCTCGCTCGATGTTGTCGGTCAGGAGGTCGAACGTCTGCCGGAACCAGGCGGCCTGTTCGGGTGAGATGGTCAACGTGGTGCGTCCTTTCGGCTACTGCCAGGTGAGGTGGTTGGACTCGATGCCGTTGCAGGTGGTCCACACCTGACGCCCCGGCCAGCCGTAGTACGGTCCCGGCTCATAGGTCCGGTTGCTGTCGATCCACCTCTCCAGGTACTGGCCTTCGACGCCGTCCTCGAAGAAGCAGCGGATCCGGTCGTCTGTGAAGTTCTCTGTCGAGATCCGGATCTTGGCGCAGCTGGCGTTCAGGCAGTCAGTGCCGGTCCCGTCGTACTGGCAGTCGGGCAGGCTGCTCCCGGGCTGGTCGCTGCACCGCGAACCCTTGGCGATGGTGACCTTGGGCTGCTTGCGTTCCGGCGTGGTGTAGCGGTCCTCGACCCTCACCTCAGCGCGCGCGGGTGAGGTGTCGCCGAGGTGGATCAGGATGATGTCGGACTTGTAGGCGTCCAGCTGCACCTTCTGGGTCGTGAAGGTCTGCACGTCGACGCTGGACATGGCGTAGGACTCGTTACGGATCGCGTCGGAGTCCCCCGAGCGCGATGTGACCCGCACCCGGCCCGGGTCCCCGTTGTTGTCGACCGTGATGGTCCACCAGACCTCGTAGACGTTGACGTCCACCTCCCGCACGTGCGGGTCCGAGGAGATGATGTGGCCGGGCGCGAACGGGCCGTAGGCCTGGACGGCCTTCGTCCCCGACTGCGAGCAGCTGCCCTTCTCGTTGCAGACCTGGAGCTGGATCGAGTGCGCGCGGTCGTTGTCGCCCACCGAGACGTCGACGGTCTGTGCGCCGGTCCGCTGCTGGGTGTTGCGGGCGACTCCGTCGACCAGCACCGACACCTGGCTCTGGGCACCGCGCGAGGGCGGGACCGTGAAGGTGACCCGGGCCTGGGCGTTCGCGCCGGTGGGAACGACGGACCAGGACTCGTCCCAGGCGGCGGGCTGGCCGACGGCCGCCCACTGGGTGCCCGGGCCGGCGGGTGAGGACTGGGCGTCGGCGACTCCACCGTTGTTGGTCGCCTTCACCGCGTAGCTGTAGACCGTGCCGTCGTAGGTCAACCCGGTGTCGTCGCAGGACGTGGCCGCGATACCGCTGCACTGCGCGAGCGGCTGGCCGTTCCGCAGCACCGTGTACCGGACCGGGGTCGGTCCGTTCGGGTCGACCGCGTTCCAGGCAACGGTGACCGCGGTGGCGCCGTCGCCGGTCTGCTGGTCGGTCACGGTCGACGCCGCGGGCGTGGCCGGCCGCCCGATCGACTGGAACGCCTCCGACGTGCGCGGAGTGCCGTAGTCCAGTGCGTTCTCGGCGACCACGGTGAAGACCTGCGCCTGGTTGTTGTTCAGGCCCGACACCGTGATCCGAGGCACGGTGGTCGGGCGACCGCCGCTCGGTCCGCCCTGGTAGCTGACCCAGTAGCGCTGGATCGCGGACGTCTGCGTCGTCGGCGGCGTCCACCGCAGCGAGATCGTGCCGTCACCCCGGCCCACCATCTCGATGGGACCCACGACGCCCGGCTTGGCATCCGGCGTGGCGGGCGCCGACCTGTCACTCCACTCCGACTCACCCACGGCGTTGACGGCCCTGACCTGGAACCGGTAGGTCTCGCCGTTGACCAGGCCCCCGAGGTCGCACGTGGTCGTGCCGCAGCGGGTCACGTCGCCGCGGTCGTCTCGCACCTCGTAGTACTCGATCGGGGCACCGTTGTCCTGCGGTGCCCGCCAGCTCAGGGCGACCTCCTCGCTGCGGACGGTGCGGCCCGGGACGGGGGCGGTCGGGGTGTCCGGGACGTCGAGCACCTCGAGCTCGACGACGCCCTCGACCTGTCGGTCGTCGGAGAGCGGGTCGTCGACGTCGCTCATCACGACCCGGAACCGTGCGGTGCCGTCGACCCGCGGACCGGTCGTCAGGGTGAGCTCGGAGGCGTCGCTCTTGACGGCCCGGACGTCGAGATCGCTCTCGGGAACTATCGAGATGATCGTCGGCTCCGGCTCGGGCACGCCCGGGTTGAGGTAGGTCGAGAGGTCGATGGTCCGCGTCTCGCCCGCCTTCATGTCGGCGATCCGGATCGGACTCAGGGACGGCGGCGGGGTGTCGATCACCCGGATCGGCAACAACGCGGGTACGCCGCCCTCGGTCCGCAGCTCGAGCTCGGCCGTCACGCCGACGTCCGCGCTGCCGGAGGCGGCGATCTCGATCACCCCGCCCTCGGGCTCGACGATGCTCAGCCCGTCGAGCGACGACTGCCAGTCCGCGGTGAACACCAGGTCGGCGGCATCGGCGGGGTCGGTGGTCCAGGCGTGGCAGACGGACGCGACGTCGATCTGCATCGTGGTGCCCTGCGGGATCTCCAGTGGCTCGGTGGGGCAGCGGAGGAACGGCCGCTCCTCACCCACCTGCACCGGGACGGTGAGGACCGCGGTCTGACCGTCGGGATCGTCGACGCCGCTGCCCGTCGTCACCTCGAACGTCACCGCCCCCGGGCCCTCGTAGTTCTCGCCGGCCTCGACCCGGAACGTGTCCTCGTCGACCACGGTCGCGCCGACCGACCCCAACGGGCTCGGCCAGATCCGGTTCTTGAGCGTGAGCTGCAGCGGGCCACCGGACGGATTCTCGACGTACTCGTCGAGATCCACGTCGACGGCCTGCCCGGGATCGACCTCGATCAGGGCGTCGCTGTCGACGTACGGCAGCCCGTTGCTGGCGGGTGGCACGTACAAGGACGCCGTGGTGGCGCCACCGTCTGCGTCCTCGACCCGGAACGGGACGACGAGCGGTTGGTCGCCGCGGACGACGGTGACGGTGCTGCCCTCCACCTCGGCCACGACTCCGGCAGGCGGCAGCACCTCGGCGACCACCAGGTCCTCGCTGGGACCGTCGGGGTCGTACGCGGTCTCGAGCACGTCGACCTCGACCGACTCGCCGTCGTCCGCGTTGCCGAACGCGTCGAACGCGACCGGTGGGTTGTTGTACGGCTCGGCGGTCCGGACCGTGACGGTGCCCCGCGACGACGACAACCCGTTGCCCACCTCGTAGACGACCTCGACGGTCCGACCGCCGCGCTCGTCCGGTACGTCGACCTCGAGCGGACCGATCGGCGACACGAGGCGCACGCCCTCCGGCTTGTTGGGCAGGTCGACCGTGACCGGGTCACCGGAGGCGATGTGGTCGTTGGCCAGGATGTCGATCGTCGCAGTGCGTCCGGGCTCGACCGTGAGGGTGTCGTCGACCGCCAGCGGCGGTTGCGGAGCACCCGGGGGAGCCACCGCGATCCGGGCGGTGCCGACGGCAGTGCCGCCGTAGGAGTCGGTCACCTCGTAGGTGAAGCTCTCGGTGCCCGAGCTGCCGGGGAACGACTGGTACTGGATGGTGTTGGCGCCGGTTCGCACGACGCGGCCGAGGGACGGCGCGGAGGTGATGCCGAGCATCGTGACCGCGTCGCCGTCAGGGTCCACCCCGGCACCTGGGAGGCGCAGCGTCACCGCCTCACCGGCGACCAGCCGCCCTTCCAGCGTCGGAGGCTCGGGTGGCTGGTTGGTGCGGTCGGCCGGAACGACGGTGACCTCGATCTTCCCGGGGGCAGACACGCCCTCGGTGTTCGCGGCCAGGTAGGTGATGACGTACGACTGCACGTCCGGCAGGTCGGCCGGTGCGACGTACCGCACGAAGTTGCCGGTCACGAACGCCTGCCCGGTCGGCACCTTGTCGTCGCCCTGCGGGCGCACCGTCAGCGAGCCGGCCCGCTCCCCCACGACGTGCTCGACCAGTGTCAGCTCACCCCCCGACGGGCTGAAGTCGTTGTCGAGCGCCGGGATCGCGATCGCGGCGCCGGCCCGAACGGTGACCCGGTCCTTCTCGGTCACCGGGACGTCACGCTCGGGCTCCCGCTGCGTCACGACGATCTCCCCCTCGACACCGGACCGGCTGCCGTTGGTGATCTCGTACCGGACGACGGTCGGGTTGTCCGTGAGCTGTGCCTGCGCCGCGGCGACCCGGACCCAGCGGCCGTCGACGACGGCGACGTCGAGCTGTCGCGGGTCCTTGGCGACGGCCCGCTGGACGGTCAGCATCCCGCCGGCGGGGTCGAGGTCGTTGCGGAGGACGTCGACCAGCACCGCCTTCTGACCGCTGATCAGCGCGGTGTCGGGCATGGCGACCGGTTCGTCGGGTGGCCGTTCCGGGTTGCGGACGTCGATCCGGATCGTGCCCTGAGCGAGGGCCGCGTTGCCGTACGCCGCTTCGTAGTCGAGGAAGTAGGTGTCGGCGACGCTGCTGGTGAAGGTGACCGTGCCCTCGACCAGGTCGGTCTTGGTCTGCGCACCACCCGGAGAGGTCAGCCGCCCGGCCAGCGTCAGCTTCGCCTCCGGCGTCAGCGGGTCCGACCCGGGCTGGTCGTTGTCGAGCGGCGCGATCTCGATCGGCTCGCCGACCTGCCCGCTGATCACGTCCGGCTCGGCGACTCCCGGGAAGGCCTGCCGTTCCTTGGGATCCTGCACATCGACCGTGAAGCTGCGCTCGACGTCACCGCCGATGCCGTCGGACACCGTGTAGCTGATCTCGAGCGGGCCCCCGACCGGCGGAGCAGTCACCCGGAGCTGGCCGCTCGCGGTCGGCCGAGCGTCGGCGCCGCTCTTCACGCCGCCGTCGGTCTCCGCCCCGGTGACGACGATCGGGTCGCCGTCGGCGCGGTCGCGCCAGTCGGGCAGCACCGGGATGTCGAGGACACCACCCGCCGGCACCGTCCACTGCTTGGGCTCGAAGCCGAGCCGGAGTCGCGGGTCGGTGTTCTCGGTGGGCTGCCGGATCGGGACCGTGACCGTCGCGTGGGCGGTCTTCCCGTCCCGGCCGTCGTCGATGTAGTAGACGAAGCTGGTGCGACCTCGGGCACCGGGTGGCAGCGTGAGCTGCACCGTCTGGCCGTCGGGGCTGATCGTGGCGGCGCCGCCCTGGCCGGCCACGGGGTCGATCGAGCGGATCGACAGCAGTCGGCCACCCGGCGCGGTGTCGTTGTCGAGCGGGTGCAGGACGGTGGTCCGACCGGGCCTCGCACCGAGCGTGTCGGGATTGGCGACCGGCGGTCGCTGGTCGCCCTGCTGCTCCTCCTGCTGCTCCTCCTCCTCGTCGTCCTCGGTCGCCTTGCGCTTGAAGGCGTCCCAGTCGTCGAGCCGCGTGGGCTGCTCGGTGTCGATGTTCCAGACGGCTCCGGTGGTGCGGTCGTTGAGCAGGATCTGGTCGCGGTTGACCCGGAACACCAGGTCGCTGGTGGGCGTGCCGAGGCCGACCGCCCGCGGCTCGGAGTCGCCGCAGACGGTGACGACGGCACCGCCCCCACCGGACCAGGCGCCGTAGCGGCAGTCACCCAGCCGCACCGGCGCGGTGGGACGTCCCGCAAAGCCGTCGGCGAGCACGGTCGGCTCCCCACCGTCGAGCGGCACCGAGAGCAACGCGTCGTCGGTGGCGACGAGCGCGGCGTCGGCCGCCGGCGCGGACTGCTGGAGCACGCCACCCACCGGCACGTCGGAACGAGGGGCCGGCGACGCGTCGCCGCGCGCCAGCGCCCACACCCGGCCGGCGACCGGATCAAGGAGGACCGGCGTCTCCCCCACGGCGCTGAGCTGCGCGCTCTCGTCGACGTCATCGGGCAGGTCGGTGGTCACCGGGGACTCGAAGCGCGGTCCCCTGCGCTCGAGCTGGGTGAGCGTGCCCTCGTCCGCCGAGACCACGAGGACGTCACCCCGGCGCGACACCGCCATCGCCGCGGACCCGCCGGCCTCGTGCAGCGGACGGGTCTCGCGGTCGAGCTCCTGCACCGAGACCGGGCCGACCCCGGGGTCCGAGACGACCGCCCACACCGCGCCGTCGTCGGGCGATGCGACGGCGACCGTTCCGGCTCGGGTCTCCACGTCGGCGCTGCCCGGGATCGCGGCGACGTCACCCTCCGGATGCTCGACGGTCGCCGGGTCGATCGGCGAGAGGGAGCCGCCACTGCGGTTGACACCGAGCACGGTGCCGCCGTCCTGCACGACGTCGAGGTCGGCGCCGAGCTCGGCGAACAGGCCGCCGTCCATCTGCCCGACCGGTTTGTTGACGCGGCCGAAGTAGCCGTCGGTGTTGCTCGTGACCCAGATGCCCCCGTCGTTCAGCTGGGCGTCGTGGCTCTTGTAGCCGTCGGCGGCGACCGCGAGCACGACCACGGTTCCGCTGGCCAGGAGCAGCGCGAGGGACGAGGCGATCGTGGTCTGCCGGCCCCGGATGGCGTGCCTGACTCGCGCGGTGCTCCACGTACGCACGCTGAGTCGACCCACGAGACTCTCCCCGTCGTTCTTCCAAGGGGTGACAACTCACTCACCCCGTGTGTCCCGGGCGAGCCACAGCAGCGTATGCGGGCCTCCCGAACAGACCAAATCTCGCTGGTGCACCTACCCTCGGTGCGGCGCCCTGAAACACTGGGACGTCACTCGGGACACGTGAGGAGAACGCGGGAAGTGGACGTGCGTTACGCGCCGGGCCGCGGTGTCCTGCTCTCGCGCGCCGGCCGCTGCCTCCTCGTGGGCGTTGCGCCGGAGACGGTGCCGGGACTCGTCGACCGGCTCTGGCAGGTCCTCGAGCAGCCTGACCCGGCAGACACGGTGCTCGCGACGGTCCGTCGTCACGCCCCGGGGGTCGCGATGGCGTACGTCGACGCGGTGACCGGTCGGCACCTGGCCGAGCTGCCGGGGGTCGTGGAGCGGGTCGGGGACGCGTGGCGGCTCGGCGCCGGTGAGCCGGGCTCCCGACAGGTGCGCCTGCCCCTCGTGGAAGGCGTGGTGGCCGCGGCCGTCGTCGAGGTGACGGACCAGGCCCCGGAGGCGTACGGGCCCTCGCCTGCTGGGCCGCTGATCGACGCCATCCCACCGGAGATCCTCGCTGCCGGGCCGACCGCCGGTGGTGCCCCCGCCGTACCGACGCCGGTTCACCCGCGCGACGACGTGCAGACCGATCGCGCCGTGCCCGACCTGGACCACGACCACCGCACCCGGCGGCGGGACGCGGCCGGTCCCGCACCCACGGCGCACGGCTCCGCGGGTCACCTCGAACAGACCACGTCGGACACGGTGCTGGCGGTCAGGTGCCCGGCCGGGCACCTGACCGACCCGCTGGCCCCTGCCTGCCGGTCCTGCGGCGGCGCCGTCCCCACGCAGGAGCCGCAGCGCGTGCTGCGACCGCCGCTCGGGGTGCTGCGGCTGCCCGACGGGGCCGAGGTGCTCCTCGACCGGCCGGTCGTGCTCGGCCGACGGCCGGCCACCTCCGGACCGGGCGACTGGCCCCACCTGGTGCAGCTCCCCGTGGAGTCGACGTACCTCTCGCGGAACCACCTGCGGATCGACCTCGACGGGTGGCACGTGGTCGCCCGCGACCTCGGCTCGCGGGGTGGAACCACCGTGTTCGCACCCGGCCGCGATCCCGAGAAGATCCGGGGTCAGGAACCCCACGTGCTCGAGCACGGAACCGTGATCGACCTCGCCGGTGTCTGCCGGGTGACCATGCTGACGGCGACCCCCACGATGCCCTCCACCTCGCCCCCTCACCCGGAGGCCACCACGTGAGCGGACCTCGGATCCCGGGCTACACCTATCTCCAGCACCTCGGCAGCGGCGGCTTCGCGGACGTCTTCCTGTACGAGCAGGCATGGCCGCAGCAACGGGTGGCCGTCAAGGTCGTCCGCGCCGGAGTCACACTGACCGACCACGAGAAGTCGCTCTTCACGAGCGAGGCCAACGCGATGGCGCGCCTGGCCGACCATCCCTACATCGTGGACGTGATCACGGCCGGGGTGACCGACCCCGAACAGGGCGCTCGCCCGTACCTGGTGATGCGCTACTGCCCGCCGCCGGACCTCGGCGCACGGGTGCGAGCCCAGCCGATGACGGTGCCCGAGGCGGTCAGCACCGGCATCAAGCTGGCGAGTGCGATCGAGACCGCCCACCGGGCCGGCATCCTGCACCGGGACATCAAGCCGAGCAACGTGCTGGTCACGACCTACCAGGAGCCCGCCCTTACCGACTTCGGGATCGCGGGCCACGTCTCGGACGTCGACCAGGAGCACGAGATCCGGATCTCCTACCCGTGGGCTCCGGTGGAGATGATCGAGGGTACGTCCAACGGCAGTGTCGCCTCGGACGTGTACAGCCTCGGCGCCACGATCTGGAACCTGCTGACCGGCCGATCACCGTTCTCCGTGCCCGGCGGCGACAACTCCTCCCACGCGCTGACGACCCGCGCGCTGCACGCCGCCCCGCCATCGCTGCAGCGTCCCGATGCGCCTCCTGCGCTCGACCGGCTGCTGCAGATGTGTCTCGCCAAGCGGCCCGAGCTGCGTCCGCGGAGCGCCCTGGAGCTGGCTCGCGAGCTGCAGCGGATCGAGTCGGCCGCCGGCTACTCGCGTACGCCGATCGCGGTGGCCGGCGACCAGCCGGTGGTCACCGCGACCCCGCCGCCGGACGCCGGCGGCGATGCCACGGCGCTCAAGCCGGTCAGCATCGATGTCACCGGCCCTGGGCGACCGGCGGATCCCGCAGCGGCACCCGTCCCGGGGCCGCCGAAGAAGCCGGTCAGCCGAGCCACCACCGTGTGGGGCGCCGTGGGGACGGTGGTGCTGTTCGGGCTGGTCGTGGCGCTCGTGACCATGCTCGGCGGCAGCGACCGGCCGGACCGTCCGGCCGACATCGAGCCCGACCCGTCGTTCACGCCGAGCGACGTGGTGCCGGAGGCGCCGATCCCCGAGCCCGCCGTCCGGGGCCGGCGCTCGGGCCGTGACGTCACGTTCACCTGGCGCGTCGTGGGCGGCACCAAGGCCGGCGACACCTGGGTGTGGCGCCGTCCCGACACGGGCGAGACCGCGCGAGGTACCGAGCAGCGGCTCACGGTCACCGCGTCCCGGCGGGTCTGCCTGCAGGTGCAGCTGATCCGGGACGGCGAGCCGTCGACCTCGACCCAGAAGTGCGTGGAGTGACCTCAGCCGGCCAGCGCGAGTCCCAGCAAGCGGAGTGTCTCCTCGCGCGCAGGTGAGCGCGTGGGATCGGTCCCCGTCCAGGCCCCGGCGACGGGGTGGACCATGACCTCGTCGACCTCGTGCTCCGTCGCGAGTGCCTCGATACGGCCACGGGCGGTGTCCGGGTCGGCGATCACCCAGCGGTCTCGCATCGCCGTGACCAGGTCATGGTGCGGCGATGGGAGCTCGTGCTTCTCGGCCTCCTCGACGAGCCGCTGCGGTGTGAGCGGTTGCCCGGTGCGCAGCTCGACCATGGCCAACAGCTGGGGCAGCGCCAGCCTGTCTGCCTCCTCCTGCGTCGACGCGACCACGGCGTTGACGGTGAGGAACGTGCGTGGCTCCGCAAGATGCGCCGAGGGACGGAACGAGTCGCGGTAGAGCGCCAACGCCTCGGCCGTACCCGCACCGGAGAAGTGGTGGGCGTAGACGTACGGAAGACCACGTTCGGCCGCGAGCCGCGCGGAATAGTCGGAGGAGCCGAGCAGCCACACGTCGGGCACGCTCGTGGCGTGCGGTGTCGCCCGCAGTGCGTGCGTCCGACCGGCGACCGAAAGGGCCGCACCACCTGGGTTCATCATCGTGAGCACGTGATCGACGTACTCGGGGAAGCGGGTCACCGCCTCGTCCGTCACCCCGCCGGCGCCATGCCGAAGCGCCCACGACGTCACGGGATCCGTGCCAGGCGCCCGTCCGATACCCAGGTCGATCCTTCCCGGGTACGCCGCCTCGAGCAGCGCGAACTGCTCGGCCACGACCAGCGGTGCATGGTTCGGGAGCATCACCCCGCCCGACCCGACCCGGATCCGCTCGGTCGCGGACGCCACCATCGCGATCAGCACCGGCGGGTTGGTGGCGGCGACGGCCGGCATGTTGTGGTGCTCGGCGAGCCAGTACCGACGGAAGCCGTGGTCGTCGGCGACCGCGGCCAACGACCGGGTGGCGGCAAGCGCATCGCCGGACGTCTGGTCGCTGCGAACGGGCACGAGGTCCAGGACGGACAGGGCTGGTGAGGGCATCACGTCTGACAACGTCCGGGGCCGGGGCGCGATTCCCGCACCGCCGGAGACATGCCCTAGTCGTCCTCCCAGTCACGACGCGGGCCGGTCGCGGCATCCCGCTGCAGCTGGCTCAGCCCGCCGGACTTCATCAGCGAGAGCACTGCGGTGACCGCCAGGGTCGCGATGATCACCGTCAGTGAGAGCCAGATCGGGATCTCGAGCCAGTCGTAGTCGAGGTGCTCGCCACCGTTGATGAACGGGACCTCGTTCTCGTGCAGGGCGTGGAAGATCAGCTTGACTCCGATGAAGGCGAGCAGGAACGCCAGCCCGTACGACAGGTACACCAACCGTTCGAGCAGCCCTCCGATCAGGAAGTAGAGCTGTCGCAGCCCCATCAGCGCGAAGATGTTCGCGGTCAGGACGAGGTAGGGCTCCTTGGTGATTCCGAAGATCGCCGGGATCGAGTCGAGGGCGAAGAGCAGGTCGGTGGTCCCGAGCGTGAGGATCACGATGAAGAGCGGCGTGATCATCCGGGCGCCGTTCTGCTTGACGAAGAACTTCTTGCCGTCCCACTCCTTGGTGGCCGGGAACCGCTTCTCCACGAACAGGACGAGTCGGTTCTCCTCGTACTCGTCCTCGTCCTCGGGGCCCTCCTTCGCCAGCTTGACAGCCGTGTAGATCAGGAACGCGCCGAACACGTAGAACACCCACGAGAACTGCTCGATCGCCGCGGCGCCGACGGCGATGAAGATCGCCCGCATGATCAGGGCCATCACGATGCCGACCATCAACGTGTACTGCTGCAGCTCGCGAGGCACCGCGAACTTGCCCATGATGATGATGAAGATGAACAGGTTGTCGATGGAGAGCGAGTACTCCACCAACCAGCCCGCGTAGAACTCACCCGCATAGGTGCCGCCGGAGGTCCACAGCACGCCGAGCCCGAACAGCAGGGCCATGCCCACGTAGATCGAGAGGTAGGCCGCGCACTCCTTCATGCTGGGCTCGTGGGGACGCCTTCCGACGATCGCCAGGTCGAACGTGAAGATCACGATCGTCACCGCGAAGGTGACCCACCAGACCCACGGTGCTACGTCCACGTGCTGTCCCTTCGTCGCCGGATGCTTGGGTGGATCTCAGTGCCCCCCGAAGGGGACGCCGAGCTCGGCCAGCCGCCTCTCACCGCCGTCGAGCGCCGTCAGCACCCACGCCCCGTCGGGCGTCAGGGTGAAGGTGTGCTCGTAGTGTGCCGACCAGCTTCCGTCGACAGTACCGACCGTCCACTCGTCGGGCAGGAGCGTGGTCTCGCTGCTGCCCAGCGTGACCATCGGCTCGACCGCCAGCGCGAGCCCGCGGACCAGCTTGGGGCCGCGGCCGGGGCGGCCGTAGTTGGGCACGTTCGGCGGCTGGTGCATCGCCGAGCCGATGCCGTGGCCGACGTACTCCTCGAGGATGCCGAAAGACCCGCCGGTCGGGTGCTCCTGGGAGCGTACGTAGGACTCCACCGCGTGCGAGATGTCGGTGACCCGACCACCGAGGCGAGCGGCGGCAATCCCGTGCCACAGCGCTTCCTCGGTGACGCGCATCAGCTCAGCGACGTCGGCGGCGACCTCGCCGACGCCTACGGTGATGGCCGCGTCGCCGTGCCAGCCGTCGACGATCGCGCCGCAGTCGATCGAGATCACGTCCCCGTCCTCCAGCACCCGATCACCCGGGATCCCGTGGACCACCTCGTCGTTGACGGAGGCACAGATCGAGGCGGGGAAGGGTGGGTGGCTGTAGCCCTTGAACGACGGGACCGCACCGGAGGACAGGATGTGGTCCTCCGCCAGCGCGTCGAGCTCGCCGGTGGTGACGCCGGCCTTCACGGCGTCACGCAGCAGCTCGAGGGTACGGCCGACGACGAGGCCGGCCAGCCGCATCTTCTCGATCTGCTCGGGCGTCTTGATCTCCACGCCGCGGTCCCGAAAGGACACCTGCTACTCCCCTGCTCCGGACGTCGTCACGACTGGGGAACGTCGTCAAGTGCGTCGAAGATCCGCTGTGTCACGTCCGGCACCTCGCCCATGCCGTCGATCTCGATCAGGATGCCGCGGGAGCGGTACACCTCGATCAGCGGCTCGGTCTGCTCGGCGTACAGCTCCTGGCGGCGCCGGATGACGTCCTCGGTGTCGTCGGCGCGACCCTCGACCTGGGCGCGGTGCAGCAGCCGGCTGACCAGCTCGTCCTGGTCGGCTGTCAGCACCAGGGCCGCGTCGAGACTGTGACCGGTCGACGAGATCATCGCGTCGAGCTCCTCGACCTGGGCGAGGGTGCGGGGGTAACCGTCGAGCAGGAACCCCGGCTCGGCGTCGGGCTCGTTGATCCGGTTGCGGACCATCCGGTTGGTGACGTCGTCGGGTACGTACTCGCCGGCGTCCATGTAGCGCTTCGCCTCGACCCCCAGCTCGGTGCCCTGCGAGACGTTGCTGCGGAAGATGTCGCCGGTGGAGATCGCCGGGACGTCGAAGTGGTCTGCGACGTACTGGGCCTGAGTGCCCTTCCCGGCTCCTGGTGGGCCCATGAGGATGAGGCGCATTTAACGCAGGAATCCTTCGTAGTTGCGCTGCTGGAGCTGGCTCTCGATCTGCTTCACCGTGTCGAGTGCGACGCCGACCATGATCAGGATGGAGGTGCCGCCGAAGGGGAAGTTCTGGTTCGCGTTGATCAGCACCAGGGCGATCAGCGGGATCAGGGAGATCAGGCCGAGGTAGAGGGCGCCCGGCAGCGTGATGCGGGACAAGACGTAGGACAGGTAGTCCTCGGTCGGCTTGCCCGCCCGGATCCCGGGGATGAAGCCGCCGTACTTCTTCATGTTGTCGGCCACCTCTTGCGGGTTGAAGGTGATCGACACGTAGAAGTAGGTGAAGAAGATGATGAGGCCGAAGAACGCTGCCATGTAGAGCGGGTGGCTGCCGACCACGAAGTAGTCGTTGAGGATCTGCACCCACTTGGCGTTGCTGGTGCGGTTGAACTGCACCGCCATCGCCGGGAGGTACATCAGCGACGACGCGAAGATCACGGGGATGATCCCCGCCTGGTTGACCTTCAGTGGGATGTACGTCGAGGAGCCGCCGAACATCTTGCGGCCCACCATCCGGCGCGCGTACTGGACGGGGATCCGCCGCTGCGCCTGTTCGATGAAGATGACCGCGGCGATGATCACCAGGCCGATCACCATCACGATGCCGAACACCCACCAGCCCTGTCCGATCCGGACCTGCCACAGCGAGCTCGGGAAGGTCGCGACGACCTGGGTGAAGATCAGCAGCGACATGCCGTTGCCGATGCCGTGCTCGGTGATCAGCTCGCCGAGCCACATGATGACCGCGGTGCCGGCCGTCATGGTGATGACCATGATCAGGAACGTCGAGGTCCCGTTGTCGTGGAGCAGCGGCAGCGTGCACCCGCTCAGCAGGTCGCCGGAGCGTGCGAGCGCCACGATGCCGGTCGCCTGGAGCAGGGCGAGCCCGAGCGTGAGGATGCGGGTGTACTGCGTGATCTTCGCCTGCCCCGCCTGGCCCTCCTTCTTCAGCGCCTCGAGCCGTGGGATCACCACGACGAGCAGCTGCAGGATGATGCTGGCGGTGATGTAGGGCATGATGCCCAGCGCGAAGATGGTCAGCTGGAGGAGCGCGCCTCCGGAGAACAGGTTGATCAGGCTGTAGAGCCCGGCGTTCTCACCCTGCGACGCGAGGTCGAGGCACTCCTTGACGTTGGCGACATGGACTCCTGGCGCCGGCACCTGCGACCCGAGCCTGAAGATCGTGATGATCAGCAGGACGAACAGCAGCTTCCGCCGCAGGTCCGGGGTCCGGAATGCGTTGGCGAACGCGCTCAGCACGACTTCCTCTTTCTCCAGCTGGGGGCGGCTCTCGCCCGGCTCTCACAGGGCTTGACCGGTCGGGACGAGGCCCGGGGAAGCCTAACAGGCGGCCCCGCTGCCCCGGATGTGCGTCGGGGCGCGGTCCGGGCCCGTCGTACGGGTTGGTCCGCGCCCCTCGGCGGTTGGGTCAGGGACGACTCAGACAGTCGTCGTGGTTCCTCCGGCAGCCTCGATCTTCTCCTTGGCGGAACCCGAGAACGCGTGCGCGGTGACGTCGACCTTGACGGCGATGTCGCCCTGGCCGAGGACCTTCACCGGCTGGCCCTTGCGGACCGCGCCCTTGGCGACGAGGTCCTCGACGGACACGGTGCCACCGTCGGGGAAGAGCTCACCGAGCCGGTCGAGGTTGACCACCTGGAACTCCACCTTGAACGGGTTCTTGAAGCCCTTCAGCTTCGGCAGCCGCATGTGGATCGGCATCTGGCCGCCCTCGAACGCCGCCGGCACCTGGTTGCGGGCCTTGGTGCCCTTGGTTCCTCGACCGGCGGTCTTGCCCTTGGATCCCTCACCTCGACCAACCCGGGTCTTGGCGGTCTTGGCACCAGGCGCGGGGCGCAGGTGATGCAGCTTGAGAGTCATGTCACTCCACCTCTTCGACCGTCACGAGGTGACGGACGGTCTGGACCATTCCCCGGATCTCGGGGCGGTCCTCCTTGATCACGACGTCGCCGATCCGCTTGAGGCCGAGAGTGCGCAGGGTCTCGCGCTGGTTCGCCTTGCAGCCGATGGTCGACTTCTTCTGCTGGACCTTGAGCTGTGCCATCAGGCCGTCACCTCCTGCGAGACACCCTCGGGCACCTCGGCGCGGGCCTTCAGCAGCGCGGCGGGAGCGATCTCCTCGACGGGCAGACCGCGTCGCGCGGCCACCGCCTCGGGCTGCTCGAGCATCCGCAGCGCCTCGACGGTCGCGTGGACGATGTTGATCTGGTTCGACGAGCCGAGCGACTTGCTCAGCACGTCGTGGATGCCGGCGCACTCCAGCACCGCACGCACCGGGCCACCGGCGATGACACCGGTACCGGGCGCGGCCGGACGGAGCAGCACGACTCCGGCGGCCTTCTCACCCTGCACCGGGTGCGGGATGGTGCCCTGGATGCGAGGGACGCGGAAGAAGTTCTTCTTCGCCTCCTCGACACCCTTGGCGATGGCGGCCGGGACCTCCTTGGCCTTGCCGTAGCCGACGCCGACCAGACCTTCGCCGTCGCCGACGACCACGAGGGCGGTGAAGCTGAAGCGACGACCACCCTTCACGACCTTGGCGACTCGGTTGATCGCAACGACGCGCTCCAGGTAGGCGGTCTTGTCGGCGCCGCCGCGACGATCGTCGCGACCGCGGCCCGACTGGCGCTCGCCACCGCGCTGTCCGCGCTGGGCTCCGCTCATAAGACTGTTCCTCTTCTCTTTCTC
>NZ_DASUTK010000182.1:0-11286 GCF_036374615.1 Nocardioides sp. | reverse complement strand
CGTGCAGCCGACGAGCAGGGTGACGCGCCGACCGTGGCGATCATCAAGCACGCGAACCCGTGCGGCATCGCCATCGGCGCCGACGCGGCCGAGGCCCACCGCAAGGCGCACGCCTGCGACCCGGTGTCCGCGTTCGGCGGGGTGATCGCCGTCAACCGACCGGTGTCGGTGGAGATGGCCGAGCAGGTGGCGGAGGTCTTCACCGAGGTGATCGTGGCGCCGGCATACGACGAGGGTGCGGTGGAGGTCCTCCAGAGCAAGAAGAACATCCGGATCCTGCGCACCGAGGGGCAGGGCGGGACCGGGGTCGAGCTGCGCCGGATCTCGGGTGGCGCACTGGTGCAGACCGTCGACCGGATCAACGCCCCGGGGGACGACCCGTCCACCTGGACGCTCGCGACGGGCGCGGCTGCGTCGGACGACGTGCTGCGTGATCTCGCGTTCGCGTGGCGCGCCTGCCGGTCGGTGAAGTCCAACGCGATCCTGCTCGCCAAGGACGGCGCCTCGGTCGGGATCGGCATGGGTCAGGTCAACCGGGTCGACTCCTGCCGGCTCGCCGTCGACCGCGCGGGGGAGCGGGCCGCCGGTGCGGTGGCGGCGTCCGACGCGTTCTTCCCTTTCGAGGACGGCCCGCAGATCCTGATCGACGCCGGGGTGTCGGCCGTCGTGCAGCCCGGCGGCTCGGTCCGGGACGAGCTGACCATCAAGGCGTGCGAGGCCGCCGGGGTGACGATGTACTTCACCGGCACCCGGCACTTTGCGCACTGATCGCGTCCCGCCCGACGTGACCGCGACGATGAGAGGATCCACCCGTGACCGCACAGCGCCTCGACGGCACCGCCACGCTGAAGACCATCAAGGCCGAGCTCACCGAGCGGGTGGCGAAGCTGGAGGAGCGAGGCGTCGTACCCGGTCTCGGCACGGTGCTGGTGGGTGAGGACCCGGGCTCGCACTGGTACGTCGGAGCCAAGCACAAGGACTGTGCGGAGATCGGCATCACCTCGCTGCGCCGCGACCTGCCGGCCGGGAGCAGCCAGGCGGAGGTCGAGGCCGTCATCGACGAACTCAACGCAGACCCGTCGTGCACGGGGTTCCTGGTGCAGCAGCCGACCGGGCTGGACGAGTTCGCGCTGCTATCGCGGGTGCACCCCGACAAGGACGTCGACGGTCTCCACCCGTTCAACCTCGGCAAGCTGGTGCTGGGCAAGAGCGGCCCGCTGCCGTGCACTCCGGTCGGTGTGATCGAGCTGCTGCGCCGCCACGACGTGCCGATCGCGGGCGCCGAGGTGGTCGTGGTCGGCCGCGGGCTCACGGTGGGCCGCCCGCTCGGGCTGCTGCTGACGCGTCGGTCGGAGAACGCCACCGTCACCCTCTGCCACACCGGGACCCGCGACCTGGCCGCCCACGTCCGCACCGCCGACATCGTGGTGGCCGCGGCCGGCGTGCCCGACATCATCACCGGCGACATGGTGAAGCCCGGTGCCGCAGTGCTGGACGTCGGCGTCTCCCGGGTCGACGGCAAGATCGCCGGCGACGTCGCCGAGTCGGTCTGGGAGACCGCCGGCTGGGTGTCGCCCAACCCCGGCGGCGTCGGACCGATGACCCGCGCGATGCTGCTGACCAACATCGTCGACGCGGCTGAGCTGTCCGCGGCGTGACGGTGTCGGAGACCGAGGCGCCGCTCCCCGCCGAGGGTGATGCCGATCAGCCGCGTCGATACCCCTCGACCATCGGTGGCGCCCTCTACCTGCTGGCGCTGGCGGCCGTGGTGGCCGGCATCGGGGTCACGGCACTCGACGGGTGGCGCAACGGCATCCGCTGGATCGGCGGCGCTCTCGTCTTCGCCGCCGCCTGCCGGCTGCTGGTGCCTCGCAGCCAGGCCGGCATGCTCGCCGTACGCAACCGGTGGATCGACGTCCTGATGCTGGCCTGGGTGGGCGGGCTGCTGCTGTTCCTCGCGGCGTCCATCCCCGACCAGCCCCTCTAGGGTTCGACCTGCCGGCGCGCCGAAGGCGCTCGCGCACGTTTGCTTGACGTCAAGCAAGCGCGCGAAGGGTCCCGCGATCCGCGCGCCTCGCCGCCCAGCCGGCTCAGCTCAGATCAGGCCCAGCTCAGATGAGGCCCAGATCGGCGACCGCGGAGCGCTCGTCCTCGAGCTCGGCGGCGGTCGCGTCCATCTTGCCGCGGGAGAAGTCGTTGACCTCGAGCCCCTGGACGATCTCCCAGTCGCCGTTGCTCGTGGTCACGGGGAAGGAGTAGATCAGGCCCTCCGGGATGCCGTAGGACCCGTCGGACCGGACCGCCATCGACACCCAGTCGCCGTCGGCGGAGCCGAGCAGCCAGTCACGGGCGGCGTCGATCGTGGCTGACGCGGCCGAGGCGGCCGAGGATGAACCGCGAGCCTCGATGATCGCCGCGCCGCGCTTGGCGACCGTGGGGATGAACTCGTTCTCGATCCACCCCTGATCGTTGACCACCTCGGCAGCCTGGCGACCGTTCACCTCGGCGTTGAAGAGGTCGGGGTACTGCGTGGCGGAGTGGTTGCCCCAGATCGTCATCTTCTTGATGTCGGTCACGGCGGCGCCGGTCTTGGCCGCGAGCTGCGAGATCGCGCGGTTGTGGTCGAGCCGGGTCAGGGCCGAGAACCGCTCGTCGGGGATGTCGGGCGCGTTGGTCATCGCGATCAGCGCGTTGGTGTTGGCGGGGTTGCCGGTGACGCCGATCCGGACGTCGTCGGCCGCGACCTCGTTGAGCGCTTTGCCCTGTGCGGTGAAGATCGCGCCGTTCGCCTCGAGCAGGTCGCCACGCTCCATGCCCGGGCCGCGCGGCCGGGCGCCCACCAGCAGCGCGAGGTTGACGCCGTCGAAGATCTGCCTCGGGTCGGCACCGATCTCGACCCCGGCCAGCTGCGGGAACGCACAGTCGTCGAGCTCCATGACGACCCCCTCGAGCGCCTTGAGCGCGGGCTCGATCTCCAGCAGCCGCAGCTCGATCGGCCGGTCCGGGCCCAGCAGTGACCCGCTCGCGAGGCGGAACAGCAGGCTGTAGCCGATCTGGCCGGCGGCACCGGTGACAGCCACCTTGAGGGGAGAGGTCACGTCGTACTCCTTGGATCGTGGTGGGACCGGTCCGACGCTAGCAGCGGTGCGCCATGCTGTGGCCATGCACCCTGGACGACGACTCGCGGTGCTCGTGCTGGCCGTCGCCTGGTTGCTGGCCGGGTGCGGAGCCGGCCCGGAGCTCTCCCCACCGACCGGTGTCGACGAGCTCCAGATCCCCACCGAGAGTCCCGATCCGCGCGACTTCGTCGGCACCGTCGACAACCCGTGGTTTCCGCTCGAACCCGGTCGGACGTGGGAGTACGACGTGAGTGGTGAGGCGGCCGGTAGGAAGGTCACGGTCGAGCGCGGACCGGAGGTCATCGGTGTCGCCACGACCGCTCGGGTCGCGGAGCAGGACGGGACACAGACCGTCGACTGGTACGCGCAGGACGAGGCTGGGAACGTCTGGTGGTTCGGGCGGCAGGGGGAGTGGCAGGCCGGCCGCGACGGGGCCCAGGCAGGGCTCGCGATGGCGGCGCATCCCCGGGTGGGCGACGGCTACCGCACGGGGTTCGCCGACGGCATCGTGGAGGAGCGCGCCCAGGTGCTGTCGCTCACCGAGACCGCGCAGGTCGAGGCCGGCACCTTCTCCGAGCTGGTGGTCACCGAGGTCTCCAGTCCGCTGGAGCCCGGTCTCGTGCAGCAGCACTACTACGCGTCGGGCGTGGGGCTGGTCATGATCGAGACCCTCAGCGGCGGCACCGAGCGTGTCGAGCTGGTGTCGTACACAGCGACGTGAGCCGGCGTGTGCCTGAGAGTGCGCCATGGCGCACTCTCAGGCACACGCGGCAGTCGCCGTCAGCGCGGCGGCCGGATCTGGGTGCGCTCGGCGTCGCCCTCGTCGTCGGGCCAGCCCTGCTGCTGGCCCGGCTGCGCCTGGGCCTGCTGGGCCTGCCACGCGGCGATCTGCTCCGGCGTCCACTGGGGCTGGCCCCACTGGTGTTGTTGGTGGGGCGCGGCGGCGGCCGGCTCGTTCCACTGCTGCTGGTACTGATCGGGCGCGCCGTAGCCCGGCACCGCTCCGGGGGGAGCGAACGCGCCGGCTGCGGCGCGCGGACGGGTCTCGCCGAACAACAGGTCGTAGGTGTACCCGGCGATCGCACCGCCGAGCAGCGGTGCGACCACGAACACCCACACCTGCCCGATGGCCTCGCTGCCCGCGAACAGCGCCGGACCGATCGAGCGAGCAGGGTTGACCGAGGTGCCGGTGGCCGGGATCGCGACGAAGTGGATGGCCACCAGTGCGAAGCCGATCGCGAGCGGAGCCAGGCCGGGGTGCTCGTTGCGCTCGTCGGTGACCGCGAGGATCACCCACACGAAGATCATGGTCAGCACCAGCTCGAGGAGCAGCGCGGCCCACATCGCGTAGCCCCCGACCGAGGCGTCGCCGAACCCGTTCTGCCCCATGTTGCCCTCGGCGCTGAACCCGTCGAACCCGTGCAGCAGCCCGAACAGCACCGCTGCGCCGAGGATCGCGCCGGCCAGCTGGGCCGCGATGTAGGTCGGCACCTGGTTCCAAGGCAGGCGCCTGCCCAGCGCCGCTCCCACCGAGACCGCGGGGTTGAAGTGCGCTCCGGAGATCCGCCCGAACGCGTAGATCATCACCATCAGCGCGAGTCCGAACGCGAGTCCGACCGTGGTCGTGGTGCTGACGAAGGCGGGCTCTCCCGCGGTCTCGCTCCAATACACCACCGACCCGCAGCCGAAGAGCACGAGGACGAAGGTTCCGATGACCTCCGCGGCGACTTTCTGCAGTGTGGACGAGTCATCCATTCCGAGATTCCCCCTGGGTCGGCCACGGCCGGAGCCGTGGTTCGGGCGCGCACGTCACTCTAGTAGCGTCCGGAGGGTGACGGACACCGCTGGCTCGACCATCATCTACACCCACACCGACGAGGCACCGCTGCTCGCGACGTACTCGTTCCTGCCGGTCGTCGAGGCCTACGCCGCCCAGGCCGGCGTGACGGTCGAGACCCGTGACATCTCGCTGGCGGGACGGATCATCGCCCGGTTCCCCGACCGGCTCACCGACGAGCAGCGGCTCGGCGACGCGCTCGCCGAGCTGGGTGAGCTGGCGACCCGGCCCGAGGCCAACATCATCAAGCTCCCGAACATCTCGGCCTCCATCCCGCAGCTGAAGGCGGCGGTCAAGGAGCTGCAGGAGCAGGGATACGACCTGCCCGACTACCCCGAGAATCCGCAGAGCGACGAGGAGAAGGCGGTCCGCGCGACCTACGACAAGGTCAAGGGCTCGGCCGTCAACCCGGTGCTGCGCGAGGGCAACTCGGACCGCCGGGCACCGGCCTCGGTGAAGAACTACGCCAAGAACCACCCGCACCGGATGGGTGCTTGGTCCCCGGATTCCAAGACCGCGGTCGCCACCATGGGTCACGACGACTTCCGCACCAACGAGAAGTCCGTCGTCGTCGACCGCGACGACACGTTGCGGATCGAGCTCGAGACGGCCGACGGCACCACCGTCCTCAAGGACGACGTCGCGGTGCTCGCCGGCGAGGTCGTCGACGGCACATTCATGAACGTGGCTGCGCTCCGCCGGTTCCTCACCGAGCAGATCGCCCGCGCCAAGGCCGACAACGTGCTGTTCTCGGTGCACCTCAAGGCCACCATGATGAAGGTCTCCGACCCGATCCTCTTCGGCCACGCCGTGCAGGCGTTCTTCCCGACCCTGTTCGAGCAGTACGGCGAGCAGTTGGCCAGGGCCGGCATCTCCCCGAACGACGGCCTCGGTGCCCTGCTCGGCGCCGTGGCCGACCTGCCCGACGGCGACGCGATCAAGGCCGCGGTGGAGGCCAGGCTGGCCGACGGCCCGGCGATGGCGATGGTCGACTCCGACCGCGGCATCACGAACCTGCACGTCCCCTCGGACGTGATCATCGACGCCTCGATGCCCGCCATGATCCGCAACGGCGGGCACATGTGGGGACCCGACGGTGAGGAGGCGGACACCCTCGCGGTGATCCCGGACTCCTGCTACGCCGGCGTCTACCAGGCCGTGATCGACGACTGCCGGACCCACGGCGCCCTCGACCCCTCGACCATGGGTTCGGTGCCCAACGTCGGGCTGATGGCGAAGGCGGCCGAGGAGTACGGCTCCCACGACAAGACCTTCGAGATCCCCGCGGCCGGCACCGTCCGCGTGGTGGCCTCCGACGGCGAGGTGCTCATCGAGCACGACGTGCAGCCGGGAGACGTCTGGCGCGCCTGCCAGACCAAGGACGCCTCGATCCGCGACTGGGTGAAGCTCGCCGTGACCCGGGCTCGGGCCACCGGCGTCCCCGCCGTCTTCTGGCTGGACGAGACGCGTGCGCACGATGCGAACCTGATCGCCAAGGTGAACCAGTACCTCCCTGAGCACGACACGTCGGGGCTGACCATCAAGGTGATGGCGCCGGCGGAGGCCACGACGTACTCGCTGGAGCGGATCCGGAAGGGCGAGGACACGATCTCGGTCACCGGCAACGTCCTGCGCGACTACAACACCGACCTCTTCCCGATCCTCGAGCTCGGCACGTCCGCCAAGATGCTGTCGGTCGTGCCGCTGATGAACGGCGGTGGTCTGTTCGAGACCGGCGCCGGCGGGTCGGCCCCGAAGCACGTCCAGCAGCTGCTCAAGGAGAACTACTTGCGGTGGGACAGCCTCGGCGAGTTCTTCGCGCTGGCCGCTTCGTTCGAGCACCTCGCGGAGCGTGAGGGCAACCCCAGGGCGCAGGTGCTGGCCGACACCCTCGACCGGGCCACCGGCACGTTCCTCAACGAGGACAAGTCACCCACCCGCAAGCTCGGCGGCATCGACAACCGCGGCTCGCACTTCTACCTCGCGCTGTACTGGGCGCAGGAGCTGGCGCAGCAGTCCGAGGACGCCGATCTGGCCAAGGCGTTCGCCGGGCTGGCCGAGCGGCTGGCCGCCCAGGAGGACACCATCGTCGGCGAGCTGATCGACGTGCAAGGCCAGCCGGTCGACATCGGCGGCTACTACCGGCCCGACTCCGAGAAGGCCACGGCCGTGATGCGTCCGTCCGCGACGTTCAACGACGCACTGGCGTCGCTGTAGCGGCCGGGCTCGCGGTCAGCCGCGAGCGGCGCAGCCCCGGCACCAGCATCAGGCTGACCAGGATCGAGGCGCCGGCCATGAGCGCCATCGCCTGACCGGCGGCCTCCGGGCCCACCCCGAGCAGGTCGGCTGCGGTGCCGGCGATCAACGCACCGACCGCCTGCCCGGCGCGCAGCCCCGCGGCCCGCAACCCCAGCATCTGGCCCAGCGCGTTCTCCGGGCTGTGGGCGACCATCCGCTCCTGCAGCGGCAGGCTGTCGGCGTACCCGATCGCAGCGACCAGTCCGAGCGCCATCGCCACCCAGATCGACGGGTCGAACCAGAACGCCAGGAACGGGACGGCGAGCAGGAACCGTAGCGGGTTCACGAGTCGGTCGCGCACGTGGTGGGGGAGGAAGCGGCCGACGACGACGTCACCTGTGAGCATGCCGGCGGCGGTGGCCGCGAGCAGATACCCCGCCTGTTCGCCGGCGAACGGGATGAACAGCGCCTCGCAGCCGACGATCAAGCCGTTCGGCACCCAGGAGGAGAGATAGAGCGGTCGCAGCACGCGGGACCCGAGCAGCCGCCGGTTGACCTCGCGGGTGCGTCGGACGACCGGGCCGCTCGCCCGTGCTGGGCGGTCGGTGAGCCGGGTCCGGAACAGCAGCGCGGCCAGCGCCGAGCAGGCGGCGGCGAGGAGGAACAAGCCGGTGGGAGGTAGCACGATCAGCAGCAGCCCGCCCACGCCGTACGCGACGATCTGCATCGAGCCCACGGCGATGTTGAGCGTGGAGCGGCCGAGCACGAACGCGTCGCTCGGCAGCAGGTCCGCCATCAGCGCCACCCCCGCCCCCGCGGACGTCGACAGCACCAGCCACACGACGGCCAGCAGCCCGAACCGAGCCGGCCACGGCATGCCGGGGACAGCCTGCACCAGGTCGGCGAGCGCGACGACGACACCGACCAGCACCAGGGCCTTGCGGGGCCGGATCGTGTCCGAGGCCGCCAGCACGAACGACGATGCGAGCAGCGCGACCAAGGGTCCGCCGAACATGCTGAGCCCGGTGAGCACCGCCGACCCGGTCTCGGCGTGGACGATGGTGCCCAGCGCCAGGCCGGACGTCGCCCCGGCCGCCATGGTCAGGCACTGCGCGACGAACAGGGTGCGGAACTCCGCGACCGCGAACAGCTCCCGATAGGTCTTCACGGCGTCATCGTGAGACGGGTCGTCGCCCCCACGCTAATCTTTCGCGTGGAGGCGAAACGTGGGCACTTGGCGACTCTCGGCGGACCTGTTGGCCCGCGCCCGGTTCGTGGTCTCGCCGATGGCGGATGTCGTGGGAGCGTTGGGCGCACTGGCTGAGCCGCGCGGCCCCACCGACCGGACGTTGGTCGCGCTGCACGGCGACGCGTTCGCCGGGATGCTCGCCGAGCATCCGGGGCGAGCTGCCGTGCTCCGCAGCCGCGCCCGGCCCGGTTGGGTCGCCGACTTCCTCTGCCTCCCGCCGCTCGGAGGGCCGATGTCCTTCGCCGAGGAGCTCGCGCTGATCGAGCAGCTGGGCGATCGCCGGATCAGGGCGGACCTCGCCGAGACGCTCCGCGGGCCGCTGCCCGCGGTGCTGCGGCGGCCGGGAGTCACGCGCCACGCCACGGGGTTGCTCGACTGGGTCTGGACCCACGTCGTCGCCAGCGACTGGCCGCGTCGTGACCGGGTCCTGCGTGCCGACATCGTCTCGCGGACCTCCAAGCTGGCCACGCACGGCTGGGAGGCCGTGTTGTCCGACCTCGGCCACGACCGCGCCTGGCTCGGTGGCGGCGAGCTGCGGATCAACGTGGCGGACCACCCGACGCGCGATCTCGACGCTGCCAGCGAGCTGTACTTCATCCCGCGCCACGGCACCGGCAGCTCCGTCGGATGGCACCTCCCCACGCGGTACGCCGTCTACTACTCGGTCACCGGCGTGCTGGCCGAGGGCGACACCGGCCACGCCGCTGCAACCGGTCGGCTGATCGGCGACAACCGGGCCCGGTTGCTGGCCGCGCTCGACACGCCGGCGAGCACGTCCGGACTGGTCGCGCTCACCGGGCTCAGCCTGGGGTCGGTCGGCGGGCACCTCCGGGTTCTGCTCGACTCCGGGCTGGTGCAGCGTCGCCGGTCGGGCCGCGAGGTGCTCTACTGGCGCACCGCCCTGGGCGACGCGCTCACCGCCGCCGGTCGGCCCGCCGGGGCTCCGACCGACGTGCACGTCACATGACCGCCCCGGAATGACCGGCGGCCGACCGCTGTTGCCGCCCGGTGTGACGACGACCCCGATCGACAGCGCTGTCGAGGCCGCGCCCGCGTCCCCGAGCACTGCCCGACACCTGACGCTGGCCGTGCTCGCGCTCGCGACCGGCGGCTTCGCGATCGGCACCACCGAGTTCGTGTCGATGGGCCTGCTCCCGCAGCTGGCGCGCGGTGTCGAGGTGAGCATCCCGTCGGCCGGGCACGCCATCTCGGCGTACGCGCTCGGGGTCGTGGTCGGTGCGCCGGCCGTGGCGTTCCTCGCGGCCCGGCTGCCGCGTCGCTCGCTGCTGGTCGGGCTGATGGTGGCCTTCGCCGTCGGCAATGCCGCCTCCGCCCTCGCCCAGTCGTACGACGGGCTGCTGGTCGCCCGCTTCGCCTCCGGGCTGCCGCACGGCGCGTACTTCGGCGTGGCATCGCTGGTCGCCGCCAGCATGGTGCCGGCCGACCGTAAGGGACGGGCCGTGGCGTCGGTGATGCTCGGGCTCTCGGTCGCGAACGTGATCGGGGTCCCGGCCGCCACGTGGCTCGGCCAGAACCTCGGCTGGCGCACGGCGTACTGGCTGGTGGCGCTGCTCGGGCTGCTCACCGTGGCGCTCGTGCTGTCGTTCGTGCCGAGCTGCCCGGGCGATCGAAGCGCCACCTGGCGCCGCGAGCTCACTGCGCTGCGGCGGCCGCAGGTGGTGCTGACGCTGCTCGCCGGCGCGATCGGCTTCGGGGGCATGTTCGCCGTCTACACCTACGTCGTGCCGACCGTCACCGAGGTGGGCGGGCTTCCGGAGTCGGTGGCTCCGGTCTTCCTGCTCGCTTTCGGGCTCGGCATGGTCGCCGGCACCTGGCTCGCCGGCCGGCTGGCCGACTGGTCGGTCATGAGGTCGATGTTCATCGGCGGCGCTGGCCAGGGTGTCCTGCTGCTGGCGTTCAGCGCGCTGGCACCCACCGGCTGGGGGACCTTGCCGGTCGTGTTCGGCATCACCGCGACCGGGTCGGTGCTGGTGGTCAGCCTGCAGCTGCGGCTGATGGACGTCGCCGCCGAGGCACAGACCATGGGCGCCGCCATGAACCACGCCTCGCTCAACGTCGCCAACGCGCTGGGTGCCTGGCTCGGTGGGCTCGTGATCGCGGCGGGCTGGGGCTACCGGGCCCCCGGCGTCGTCGGCGCGGCCCTGGCGGTCGGCGGACTGCTGGTGCTGGTGGCCGCCGCGATGCTCGCGCGTCGCGAGCAGCCGGTGCGCTCCTAGCGGTAGCTCATCCCCATCCGCTCGCGCACCTCGTCGAGCGTGGCCTCGGCGACCTCGTTCGCGATCGCGTTGCCGCGGTCGAGCACGTCCGCGACGTAACCCGCGTCGGCCTCGAGCTCCGCGCGCCGGGATCTCACCGGCGCCAGCACCTCGTTCAGCGAGTCGGTGACCCGCTTCTTCAGCCCGCCGCCGCCGCCGTCGCCGATCTCCTCGGCGATCGAGGCGGGGTCGACCCCTTCGCAGAGCGACGCGATCAACAACAGGTTGGCGACCTCGGGGCGGTTCACGGGGTCGTAGGTGATGTGGCGGTCGGAGTCGGTCTTGGCGCCCTTGAGCTTCTTGGCCGTCTCGTCGGCGGACATCCGCAGCTCGATGACGTTGCCCTTCGACTTGCTCATCTTGGTGCCGTCGGTGCCGAGCACCAGCGTCGCGGTCGACAGCAGCGCGTCCGGCTCGGGGAAGGTGGCGCCGTACCGGTCGTTGAAGCGACGCGCCACGACCCGGGTCTGCTCGAGGTGGGGCAGCTGGTCCTTGCCCACCGGGACCACGTTGGCCTTGCAGAACAGGATGTCGGCCGCCTGGTGCACGGGATAGGTCAGCATCAGG
>NZ_DASUTK010000181.1:0-2309 GCF_036374615.1 Nocardioides sp. | reverse complement strand
AAGATCGTCGCCGGCGAGGTCCCGGCCGACGTGCTCGGCCGCAACGACCACGCCGTCTCGATCAAGGACCTCAACCCGCAGGCGCCGTTCCACGCGCTCGTGATCACGGCGGACCACCACGACAACGCCGCTGCCTCGGCGGCCGCCGACCCGGCCAGCATCGGCCACCTGGTCGCGCTGGCCGACGAGGTCGCCCGCGAGTCCGGCAACACCGACTACCGGCTCATCGCCAACACCGGCCCGGGCGCCGGCCAGACGGTGTTCCACACGCATCTCCACGTGCTCGGCGGCTCGTCGCGCATGTCCGAGTCGCTGGTCTGAGGCCCCATGTCCCACCCCGTGACCCGCACCCGTCCCGCCCTCGCCGCCCTGCTCGCCGCCGGCCTCCTCGCCCTGTCCGCCTGCAGCGGCGCTGACGGCGCCGGCGACGCCGACCAGACGGCCACCCAGCCCGCGGACTCCCCGACCAGCCCGGCCACGGCGGACGCCGAGGAGGCCGGGCAGTCCGGGCAGACCGGGCAGGCCGGACACAGCGGCCACTACGCCGAGCCGGCGAAGTCGCGACGCCTGCGCGCAGGCGAGACGCGTACGACGATCGCGATGCCGGGCGCCTACACGCCGTCCGCGCCCTACGGCACCGGCACCGACGACTACCGGTGCTTCCTGCTCGACCCCGAGCTCGACGAGGACACCTGGCTCACCGGCACGCAGGTGCTGCCCGGCAACCCCGACGTCGTGCACCACGTCATCCTGTTCCAGGTCCCGCCCCGGCAGGTCGCCGCCGCCGAGGCCAAGGACGCCGCCGAGGAGGACGAGGGCTGGACCTGCTTCGGCGGCACCGGGCTCGATCGCTTCCAGAACGTCGACCGGTCCTCGTGGATCGGCGCGTGGGCACCGGGCGGCCACGAGTCGGTCACCAAGCCCGGCTACGGCGTACGCCTGCGCAAGGGCAGCCGGATCGTGATGCAGGTCCACTACAACCTGCTCGCCGGGCAGCAGCCCGACACCTCAGCCGCCCAGCTGCGCCTCGCGCCGGGCAAGCGGGACTACGAGGCGCTCAGCACCATGCTGCTGCCCGCGCCCGTCGAGCTGCCGTGCCGGCCGAAGCACTCCGACGGAGAGCTGTGCGACCGCGCCGCGTCGCTCGCCGACGTCAAGGAGCGCTTCGGCTCGGAGGGCAACACCGCCGACCTCCTCCACCTCCTGTGCGGTGGCGAGCCGCGCGCCGGCGAGGTCCAGTCGTGCGTGCGCACCCTCGGTGAGCCGATCACCATCCACGGCGTGGCCGGGCACATGCACCTCCTGGGCCGCTCCCTGGAGATCGAGGTCAACCCGGGCACCCCGCAGGCGCGGACCATCCTCGACATCCCCGTCTGGGACTTCGACGACCAGGGCAGCCGCCCGATCGACCCGATCCGGCTCGAGCCCTTCCAGCAGGTCAAGGTGACCTGCCGCCACGTCCAGTGGCTGCGCGACAAGCTGCCGTCCTTCGAGGGCCAGCCCGACCGCTACGTGGTGTGGGGCGAGGGCACGACCGACGAGATGTGCCTCGGGATGCTGCAGGTCACCCGCCCCTGACAGGGGCCACTCCACGTCAGGTGGGCCGCGCGTGGCCGGCTCGGTAGCATGGTGGGGCTCTACCACCGACCCGGAAGGCCGCCCGCACGGGCATCCATGACTGCGACGAACCAGCCAGGCTCCTCCCAGGAGCGACCGACCCACACCGTGGTCGTCCCCAACAGCATCGACATGGTGTCGGTCCTGGGCCCGGGAGACGAGCACCTCCGGCTGATCGAGCGGGCCTTCGACGCCAGCGTCCACGTCCGTGGCAACCGCATCACGCTCGCCGGCGAGTCGGCCGAGGTCGCCACCGCCGAGCGCCTCCTCGACGAGATCGTGACGCTCGTCCGCACCGGCCAGGGCGTCACCGGCGAGACGGTCGAGCGGATCATCCAGATGCTGCGCACCGAGACGCAGGAGCGCCCGGCCGACGTGCTGAGCCTCAACATCCTGTCCAACCGCGGTCGCACGATCCGGCCCAAGACGGTCAACCAGAAGCGCTACGTCGAGTCGATCGACAAGAGCACGATCACCTTCGGCATCGGCCCGGCCGGCACCGGCAAGACCTATCTCGCGATGGCCAAGGCCGTGCAGGCGCTGCAGGCCAAGGAGGTCAACCGGATCATCCTCAGCCGCCCGGCCGTCGAGGCGGGCGAGCGGCTCGGGTTCCTGCCCGGCACGCTGAGCGAGAAGATCGACCCCTACCTGCGCCCGCTCTACGACGCGCTGCACGACATGGTCGACCCCGA
>NZ_DASUTK010000180.1:0-39300 GCF_036374615.1 Nocardioides sp. | reverse complement strand
TGGACCACGTGAAGGTCCTCGGCCCGTCCATGCACGACGTCCGGATGGCTGCTGCCGGGGGCATCCACTGGCGTCAGCTCGCCGATGCCGGCAACGGCAAGTACATGGACGGGTGTGCCGTGCACCACAACCCGGCCCCCTCCTTCCCCGACACCAAGCGCGCGGAGCGGGTGCAGTGGGTGTACGACGCATTCGGCGACGGCTACCCCATCACGTTCTCCGAGTGGGGCTACACGAACAGCCTCGGCGGGACCCGCCGGACTCGCGTGGGCGGCGCGCGGCCGATCGCTGTTGACGCGGCAGCGTCGTACGACTGCCAGGCGGTGCTGGACTTCGCCAACCACGGGTGGCAGCTGATGCGCTACGAGTTCCTGGACGATCCCGACCCGAGCAACCGGGTGACGGAGTCCAACTACGGGCTGTGGGAGGTGCAGTCGGTGTCCGGCGACCCGGACCGGACATGGAAGCCCAAGCCGTCGGTGAAGCCGCTCGCGACGATGTTGAAGGCGCTGCGTGACCCCGGCAAGCCGTACAAGACGACGTCGCGTCGTCTGCGGGTGGACGCACCCGAGGACGTGCGCTACTGCGTGACCCAGAAGCGGGACGGGTCGACGACCTTGTGGTTGTGGCGGCACGCCTTGGTGTGGGACACGAAGAACGAGCGGAGACTGACTCCGGGCGCGGTCACGGCTCGAGTCGTGCGCCCACGTCGGAGCTGGACGGTGCAGGTCGGCACGATGCCGACCGCGATCGAGATCCGACCGGCGGACAGCGCCCTCAGGCGATAACCAGGAGGAGGTCGCCGCCGTCGACCTGTTGGGTCCCGGCGATGGCGAGCCGCTCGATCGTGCCGCCCGTCGGCGCGGTGATCGCGGCTTCCATCTTCATGGCCTCGATCGTGGCGACGGTGTCGCCGGCGGCGACCGTGTCCCCCTCGGAGACGAGCACGGTGACGGCGCCCTGGAAGGGGGCGGCGACCTGGCCCGGCTTGCCCGGGTCGGCCTTCTCGGCGGCGGCGACCTCGGAGGCGACGTTCTTGTCACGGACGGAGAGCGGCCGGAGCTGGCCGTTGATGGTGGCCATCACGGTGCGGTAGCCACGCTCGTCGGGCTCGCCGATCGCCTCGAGGCCGAAGAGGACGGTCTTGCCCTCGGAGATGTCGACCTGGTGCTCCTCGCCGTGGCGCAGGCCGTAGAGGTAGTCGAGGGTGGGGAGAGCCGAGACGTCGCCGTACGTCGCGCGGGCTTCCTCGAACTCCTGGGCGGGGCCGGGGAAGAGCAGCCGGTTGAGGGTACGGCGGCGGGAGGTCGGCCCGCCGGCGAGGCCGGCGCGCTCGTCCTCGGAGAGCTCCTCGGCGGGCGGGCTCCAGGTGCGGCCCTCCAGTGCCCTGGTGCGGAACGGCTCGGGCCAGCCGCCGGGCGGGTCGCCGAGCTCGCCGTTGAGGAAGCCGATGACCGAGTCGGGGATGTCGAACTTGCCGGGCTGGTCGGCGAACTCTGCCGGGTCGGCGCCGACCGCGACCAGGTGCAGGGCGAGGTCGCCCACCACCTTGGAGGACGGGGTCACCTTGACGATGTTGCCGAGGATGTCGTTGGCGGCGGCGTACATGTCCTCGATCTGCTCGAACTTCTCGCCCAGCCCGAGAGCGATCGCCTGCTGCCGCAGGTTGGAGAGCTGGCCGCCCGGGATCTCGTGCGTGTAGACGCGGCCGGTCGGTGAGGGCAGGCCCGACTCGAACGGGGCGTACACCCGGCGGACCGCTTCCCAGTACGGCTCGAGCTCGAAGAGCGCCTCCAGGGGCAGGCCCGTGTCGCGCTCGGAGTGGTCGGTCGCCGCGACCAGGGCTGACAGCGAGGGCTGCGACGTGGTCCCGGCCAGCGGCGCGCTGGCGGCGTCCACCGCGTCCACCCCGGCGCCGATCGCCGCGAGCAGGGTGGCGAGCTGGCCGCCGGGGGTGTCGTGTGTGTGCAGGTGCACCGGGAGGTCGAACCGAGCGCGCAGCGCGGTGACCAGCGTCCGCGCGGCGGGTGCGCGCAGCAGGCCGGCCATGTCCTTGATCGCGAGCACGTGCGCGCCGGCCCCGACGATCCGCTCCGCCAGCCGGAGGTAGTAGTCCAGCGTGTAGAGCGACTCGCGCGGATCGGAGAGGTCACCGGTGTAGCAGAGCGCGACCTCGGCCACGGCGGTGCCGGTCGCGCGCACTGCCTCGATCGCGGGCCGCATCTGCTCCACGTCGTTCAGCGCGTCGAAGATCCGGAAGACGTCGATCCCGGTCCCGGCCGCCTCCTCGACGAAGGCCCGCGTGACCTCGGTCGGGTACGGCGTGTAGCCGACCGTGTTGCGGCCGCGGAGCAGCATCTGGAGGCACAGGTTCGGCGCCGCCTGCCGCATCGCGGCGAGCCGCTCCCACGGATCCTCTGAGAGGAACCGCAGCGCCACGTCGTACGTCGCGCCGCCCCAGGTCTCCAGCGACCACAGCTGCGGCGTCAGCCGCGCGACGTGGCCGGCGACCGCCGTGAGGTCGCGGGTGCGGATCCGGGTGGCGAGCAGGGACTGGTGAGCGTCGCGGAACGTGGTGTCAGTGACGGCCACCCGGTCCTGTGCGCGCAGCCGGCGCGCGAACTCCTCGGGCCCCAGGTCCAGCAACAGCTGCCGGGTTCCGTCCGGCGCTGGGACCCGCAGGTCGAGCGGTGGCAGCTTGGTCACCGGGTCGAGGTCGACCGGCGCCTCGCCGTGCGGCTGGTTCACGGTCACCTCGGCGAGGTACCGCAGTAGCTTGGTGCCGCGGTCACCCGCGCCGCGTGCGATCAGCAGCTGCGGGTGGGTCTCGATGAACGACGTCGTGACGCGGCCGGCTGCGAAGTCGGGGTCGTCGAGCACGGCCTGCAGGAACGGGATGTTCGTGGAGACGCCGCGGATCCGGAACTCGGCCACCGCCCGGCGTGCTCGCGACACGGCCACGTCGAACGAACGACCGCGGCAGGTGAGCTTGGCGAGCATCGAGTCGAAGTGCGCGGACACGTCGGCGCCCGTGTACGTCGTACCGCCGTCGATCCTGACCCCGGCGCCGCCGGGCGAGCGGTACGTCGTGATCCGGCCCGTGTCCGGTCGGAAGTTGTTCGCCGGGTCCTCCGTCGTGATCCGGCACTGCAGCGCGGCCCCGCGGAGCTGGACCGTGTCCTGTGACAGCTCGAGATCGGCCAGCGTCTCACCCGACGCGATCCGCAGCTGCGCCTGCACGAGGTCGACGTCGGTGACCTCCTCGGTCACGGTGTGCTCCACCTGGATCCGTGGGTTCATCTCGATGAAGACGTAGCGGCCGTCCGGGTCGAGCAGGAACTCGACTGTGCCCGCGTTGCGGTAGCCGATCTCGCGCGCGAACCGCACCGCGTCGGCGCACATCCGCTCGCGCAGCTCCGGGTCCAGGTTCGGAGCGGGCGCGATCTCGATGACCTTCTGGTGGCGGCGCTGCACCGAGCAGTCGCGCTCGAAGAGGTGGATCACGTCGCCCTCGGCATCCGCCAGTACCTGCACCTCGATGTGGCGCGGGTCGACGACAGCCTGCTCGATGAAGACGGTCGGGTCGCCGAATGCGCCCTCCGCCTCGCGCATGCAGGTCTCGACGGCCTCGCGCAGGGTGGACGGGTCGTCGACCCGCCGCATCCCGCGCCCGCCACCACCCGCGACCGCCTTCACGAACAGCGGGGTCGGGCCGACCTCGTCGAGCAGGGCGTCCGCGGCGGCAACGAGCGCGTCGACGTCTGTGCCCGGTTCGACCGACCTGAGGGTGGGTACGCCCGCGGCCCGGGCGGCCGCGATCGCGCGCGCCTTGTTGCCGGTGAGTGTCAGCACCTCGGCGGTCGGGCCGACGAACGTGATGCCGGCGTCGGCGCAGGCCTCCGCGAGCGCCGGGTTCTCCGACAGGAAGCCGTAGCCGGGGTAGACGGCGTCCGCGCCCGCGCGTACGGCGACGTCGACGATCCCCTGCGGGTCGAGGTAGGCCCGGACGGGGTGGCCGCGCTCACCGATCGCGTAGCCCTCGTCTGCCTTGAGCCGGTGCTCGGAGCCGCGGTCCTCGTGGGGGAACACCGCGACCGTCTGCGCGCCGAGCTCGTAGGCGGCACGGAACGCCCGGATCGCGATCTCGCCGC
Organism: Nocardioides sp.; assembly: GCF_036374615.1. Lineage (GTDB taxonomy): Bacteria > Actinomycetota > Actinomycetes > Propionibacteriales > Nocardioidaceae > Nocardioides. The sequence goes on along the minus strand of NZ_DASUTK010000180.1, from coordinate 35,149 downwards.
GGTTGGCGACGAGCACCTTCGAGAACATGCGCCCACGCTATCGAGCGACTCGCCGTGGGAGCCGGGCTGGACGGATCGCGGGACGGCTCGGGTGATCATGGGGGCGATCGCCCCCTTCCCCTGGAGATCAGATGCGTCGCCTGCCGTGGGTCTCCCCGGCCCTGCTCCTCACCAGCCTCCTGGTGCTGCTGCCCTCCAGCGCAGTGACCGCGGCGGCGCCGTCCTGCCAGGGCAGGACGGCCACGATCGTCGGGACCTCGGGGCCGGACCGGATCACGGGAACGGGCCAGCCCGACGTCATCGCCGGTCGCGGCGGGAACGACGTGGTCGATGGGCTCAGGGGGAACGACCTGGTCTGCGGAGGACCCGGCGCTGACCGGTTGAAGGGCGGGCGCGGCAACGACGACCTCTCCGGCGGGCTCGACGCGCTCGTCGACGGCGCGGGTGGGACCTACCTGCTCGGCGACGTCCTCACCGGTGGACCCGGCGACGACCTGCTCGTCGGCGGGTTCGACCGTCGGAAGGCGGACTCGCGGCGCCGACCCGACACGATCTCGTTCGCCGACTCGAGCCGCCGGGTCGTGGTCGACCTGTCCGGGCGAGACACGCCGGGCACCGGCCGGGCGACCGGCGCCGGGTCCGACTCGATCGTCCTGGCGCTGACGCACGGCGTGACCGGGTCGCCGCACGACGACCTGATCACCGGTTCGCCGTTCCGCGACCGGATCGACGGTGGCGACGGAGACGATACGATCCGGGCCGGTAGCGGCTCGGACCTGCTCTACCCCGACGGCTACTCCGCCACGCAGGGCAACGACCTCGTCGAGGCCGGACCCGGCAACGATCTCGTCAACAGCCGCACGGGGCGCGACATGATCTACGCGGGCAAGGGCGCTGACTTCGTGGAGGCGTTCAGCGAGCGGCCGACCGTCGTCCGGCTCGGGCCGGGCGACGACTACCTCGGCCAGCTGATCGCCCCCGGCCGCGGCGCCGCGGCCACCGGCGGCGTCGGGGACGACGTGGTCGCGTTCTACGGCCGGCTGCTCGCCGGGCAGCAGCCCGCAGCGCGGTTCACGGTGGACCAGCGGTCCGGCATGACGTACGTCTCCGGGACGGTGGAGGCGCGTGGCTCGATCAGTGGCTTCGAGCGGCACCGGCTGGTCGGGCCGGTGCGGTGGCGCTACCTCGGCGGCCCCTCGGCCGATCGTGTCTGGGCGATCACCGGCGGGCCGCTGGTCGCGCGCGGCAGCGACGGCCCGGACCAGCTGACCGGCACCGAGCACGCCGACCTGCTCGACGGCGGCGCCGGGACCGACACCGGTCATGGCGAGGGCGGCCAGGACGTCTGTCGGAGCATCGAGCGCGGCGTCTGCTGAGGAGGCCCCGGGCCTCTCAGGCGTCGAGGAACTGGGACAGAAGGCCGGGGACGGCGGTATCGGCGACGGCGACGGCGTCGCGTGCCGGTACGTCGAGGGCGGTGACCGACTGGCTGCCGCCGGCGGTGGTGGCGGTCAGGGTGACGAGACCGGCGCGGCGCTGGAACCAGGTGCTCTGGAGGTTCCAGCCGATGATCGCGTCGGCGGCGAGCAGCTCACGCTTGCGGGTGAGGCTGCCGGAGCGGGCGACGAACCAGTCGTCGACCAGGCCGTGACCGAGCGACCTGGCCCGGTCGACCGCCAGGCCGGCGCCGAGCAGCAGCGGGATCACGGCAAGCACCGAGAGCCAGCCCGCGCCGATGCCGACGGCGAGGGCGACCACCGCGGCTGCGACGATCGCCGAGGGCACCAGCGCGCGTACGTAGCGACGGGCGCGGGCGCGCGGACCGTGGTCGCGGAGCGCCGCCTGCACCGGCGCGGCCGTCCCCACGACCTCGGCTGCCACCCGGTCGACCAGGTCGCGCGGCGTCGGCGGCAGCAGGCTGGAGCTGCCGGACTCGCTGCGGTTCAGGCCGGTGACGATCGCGTTGAGACGGCCGCCGTGGACCAGCCGCAGCCCCCACGGCTCCCCGATGGCGGCGCCGCGCAGCCGGTCGTCGTCGAGGCTCGTCTCGCGGGTGGTCAGGAGGCCACGGCGTACGTGCCACGACCCGTCGGGCGTGGTGTGGCTCAGTGCGAAGTTGCCGTTGGCCACCAGGTAACCGAGCACGGCGAAGACCGCGACCAGCACCGCGACGGTGATCATCAGGGCGGGGATGGCGAGCAGGGCGCCGGCGCTCACCAGCGCGGAGTCGATCTCGTCACCGTCGATGTCCGAGAAGAAGCCGAGTCCGTCGAGCACCTGGCTCCCGACCCCGATCACACCGGCGGCGAGCACGAACCCCGCCGACGTGAACGGGGCGAACCGCAGCCAGCCCGGCTCGAACCGGGCCACCAGCCGCTCGCCACCGCCCGGAGGCAGCGGAGCGGCTGCGGCGTCGGTCGGGGCGGCGCGGGCGATCGAGTTCAGCAGCACCGCCCGGAGCTCGCGTGCCTGCTGGGCGCCGAGCCCGTCGAGGTCGAGCGCGTCCTCGCCTTCCTTGCTCGCGGTGCCGGTACCGATCCGCAGCGTGGCGACCCCCAGCAGCCGGTGGACGGGGGAGGCGGTGAGGTCGACCGTGCGCACCCGGTCCAGCGGCGTCGCGGTGAGGCGGGTGCTGATCAGGCCACGCCGTAGCTCGACCCGCTCGTCGTGGATCCGGTAGCGGGTCGTGGCGTAGCGGACGATCCCGATCGCGATCGGGATGACGATGACGAACGCCTGGAAGTACGTGCCTCGCTCGGCCGCGGTGCTCGCGAGGAACAGGCCGACCAGGACCGGTAGGAACTTGACGATCTCCCGCACCGGGTGCACGAAGAGCATCCGGGGGTCGAGCCGTTGCCAGGGGGAGTCGGGCGGCGCTTCGGGGGGAGGGCCCTGCGGGGGACCGACCGGGAAGGGCTCGCTCACGTGGCGTCACCGGGCACGGCGTCGGCACGTTTGGTCAGCTGCTCGACCAGGCTGCGGGCCAGGTCGCGGTCGAGGCCCACGATCTGGAGGGCACCGGCGGCCGACGCGGTCGTGACGGTCACCGATGCGAGCCGGAACAGTCGGGCGATCGCGCCCTCCTCGTAGTCGACGGTCTGGATCCGCGACATCGGGGCGATCCGCTGCTCGATCGACCACCACCCGGTCTGGGTGTACACGGCCGTCTCGGTGACCTCCCAGCGGTGCACGGCGTACCTCCACCGCGGCATGAGGAACGAGTACGCCGCGAAGGCCAGGGCGATCAGCACCGCCGCCCACCACGTCACCGGCACCACGTCCCAGACCAGCGCCACCACGAGCAGCACGCCGTAGGTGAAGACGCTGTTCGCCAGCGCCACGACCGTCCACATCTGGCGGGCCCGCGGGCTCACCCGCTCGGCCGGTTCCCGCAGCCGTCGCGCGGCTCCCGGGGCGCTGGAAGAAGTCACGCTCAGACCCTACGGTGCGGACACGTCGTCAGTACGGTGAAGGCGCCAGCAGGGTCAGCAGCCTGGCGACCTCGGCGGAGACGGCGGCGCGACCGGGGCCGAGGTACTTCCGTGGGTCGACCAGGGCCGGGTCGGCCAAGGCTTCGCGGACCGCCGCGGCCATGACCTTGTTGAGCTGGGTCGCGACGTTGATCTTGCGCATGCCGTGCGCGACCGCCCGGCGCAGGCCCTCGTCCGGGACACCCGAGGAACCGTGCAGCACCAGCGGCACCGGCACCGCGGCTGCGATCTGTGCGATCAGGTCGTCGTCGAGCTCGGCGTCACGGGTCAGCATCGCGTGGGAGGACCCGACCGCCACGGCCAGTGCGTCGACGCCGGTGGCGGAGACGTACGCCGCAGCCTCGCCCGGGCGGGTTCGTACGCCCGGCGCGTGGACGCCGTCCTTGCCACCCACTTCGCCGAGCTCCGCCTCGACCCACACGGCGGCCGCGTGGGCGGCCGAGACGACCGACTGCGTGGCGGCGATGTTCTCCTCGTGCGGCATCGCCGACGCGTCGTACATCACGGACGGGATGCCGAGGTCGATCGCTTCTCGGACGAGGTCGAGCCGCAGGGCATGGTCGAGGTGGACCACGACCTCGGTCGAGGCCTGTCGCGCGATCGTCAAGCAGGCGTTGGCGATCGGTGCGAGCGCGCCGTGGTAGGCCACGGTGTTCTCAGAGACCTGCAGGACGACCGGCCGCCCAGCCTGCTCGGCGCCGGTCACGATCCCCTCGGCGTGCTCGAGCTGGATCACGTTGAAGGCGCCGATCCCAGCGCCCGCGTCGGCCGCGCGGCGGGCGAGGTCGGCCATGCTCGCCCCGGTCATGTCGCGCCCTCGGCGGTCACGGGCCGGGCGACGACCCCGACCCGGTACGCCGCATAGCGCGCGGGGTCGACCGAGCCGGCCACTGCGGAAACGACCGCCGCCGCCGCCAGCGCCGTGGCGTCCTCGGCGATCTCCGCCGGCGACTCGCCGGCGGCCAGGCCGCGTGCGATCGCGGCCGAGGCGGCGTCGCCCGCCCCGGTCGGGTTGCCGGACACGGCGGCGACCGCGGGCACGAACCAGCACCCGTCGGCCGCGGCGACCAGCATCCCCTCGTCGCCACGGGTCGCGAACACCATGCCGGCGCCGCGGTCGACCAGCGACCGCGCGGCCAGGACGACGTCGGTCACCGACCCGCACAGCTCGGCGAGCTCGTCGGCGTTGGGCGAGAGGGCGACCCCGGGCACGTCGGCGGCGGCGGCCAGCGCGGCTCCGGAGGTGTCGACCAGGCACGGCACGCCGTGATCGTTTGCCAGCCGGGCGAGGTCGGCCGGCAACGTCGTGGTCACCCCCGGCGGCAGGCTCCCGGACACGACGACGCAGCCGACCTCCGGGAGCAGGGCGCGGACCCGCTCACGCAGCGCCGACTCCGCTGTGGCGGGCTCGGTCGGAGCGACGCCCGCCTCGAGCAAGGAGGTGGTGCGGTCGCCGTCGTACACAGCGACCGTGCTGCGCACGTGCGGGAGGGCCTCGACGAAGTCCGCTCGGACACCGAGCCTCCTCACATCGCCGGCGAACTCCTCGGTCGCGAAGCCGGTCGCCATCACCGGCTCACCCATCGCCGCCAGTACCGACGCCACGTTGACCCCCTTGCCGCCCGGTCGTCGGTGGACGGTCGAGACGCGGTGGACCTCGCCCGGCTCGAGGACCGGGGTCGTGTAGCTCACGTCGTACGCCGGATTGGGCGTGACCGTGAGGATCAGTCGACCCACGCGCCGCCCCGCATGACCCGCGTGACATGCCAGTGGTCGTCCAGTGTGACCAGGTCGGCGCGCAGCCCGGTCGCGAGAGCACCTCGGTCGGTCAGTCCGAGCAGGGACGCCGGGGTGGTGCTGGCGGCAGCGATCACGGGCACCGGGTCCAGCCCGGTCACCGTCACGCACCGGTGCACCAGATCGGCGAGGTGGGACGTGCCGCCGGCGATCGAGCCGTTGGCGATCCGCGCCACCCCGTCGGTCACGCGAACCGCCAGCGAACCGAGCTCGAAGTCGCCGTCGGGCAGCCCGGCCGCGGCCATCGCGTCGCTGACCAGCAAGACGTGGCCTCGCGGGGCGACGTCGAAGACCATGCCCACGGTCTCGTCGGCGAGGTGGACCCCGTCCGCGATCAGCTCGACCGTCGCGGCGCCGCGGGCCAGCTCGCGGAGCGCCGCACCCGGTGCGCCGGGCGCGCGGTGGTGCAGCGGGGCCATGCCGTTGAAGAGGTGCGTCACCAGCGGCGTGCGCCGGGCCCGCAACGCGGCCGCGAACGTGGCGGCGTCGGCGTCGCTGTGGCCGTGGGCTGCGATGACCCCCTCGGCCTCGAGCAGGGCCGAGACCGCGGCGGTCCCGGGCAGCTCGGGGGCGATCGTCACCATCCGGACCGTGCCGCGGCCCGCGGTGAGCCACGTCCGTGCGGCGTCGGCGTCCGGCTCGGCCAGTGCCGCCGGGTCGTGGGCGCCGCACCGCGCCGGGCTGAGCCACGGCCCCTCGAGGTGGCTGCCGACGATCGGGGTACCGCCCGCCTCGACCACGTCGGCGATCGCTGCGACCTGTGCGGTGATCGTGTCAGGCGGCGCGCTGACCAGGCTGGCCAGCATGCTGGTCGTCCCGCGCTCGAGGTGATGGGCGGCGACGGCCGCGATCGCCGCGGGGTCGGTCGAGGTGACGGCGTGCCCGCCGCCGCCATGGCAGTGGATGTCCACGAAGCCGGGCACGAGCAGCCCGACGGCGTCGGGCGGCTGTCCCTTCCAGCCGGGGCGCGGGCCGACGTAGCCGAGCCGGTCGCCGCGAACCTCGACCACTCCGTCGGCGATGACCTCGGCCGGGGTGACGACGGTCCCGGACAGCACGGTGGTCATGCAACCCCGCTCACGTCTCCGCCTTCCAGCCGTCGAGCGCCAGCATGGCAGCACCGACGACGCCCGCCCGGGAGCCGTGCTCCGCGATGGCGAGCGGCGGTGCGGGAACCACGCGAGCACGCTCGGCCACGGCGTCGCGGAGGGGAGCGAGCAGCCGCTCGCCGGCGTGGCCGAGCCCGCCGCCGATCACCACCAGAGCCGGCCCGAACAGCAGGGCCACCGTGGACAGGCCGTCGGCGAGCGCCTCGACCGCGTCGGCCCACACCTGCCTGGCCACCGGGTCCCCGTCGAGCCGGTCGGCCACGTCCTTCGACCCCGCGACCGGCCGGCCCGCCAGCTCGGCGTACCGGCGCGCGATGGCCGCTGCGGACGCCCAGGCCTCGACGCAGCCGTCGGCGCCGCAGCGGCACCGGACGCCGGGTCGGACCACCACGTGACCGAGCTCTGCGGTCGCGCCGCCGTCGCCGGACACCAGCCGGCCACCGGAGAGCAGGGCCGCGGCGATCCCGGTGCCGATCGGCACGAACACCTGGTCCGTGACCGTGCGCCCGGCGCCGGTGCGGTGCTCGGCGACGCCGCCGGCCGCGACGTCGTTGCCGATCCGGACCGGCAGCGACCAGGCCGCGCCGAGCGACTCCACCAGCTCGAGGTCGCGCCACCCGATGTTCGCGCTGTACGTCGCGACACCGGCCGCGGGGTCGACCACCCCCGGCACGACGACACCCGCGCCGACGACAGCGCCGGCACGGGTCTCCGACAGCAGGCCGTTCCCGAGCGCCGCGATGGCGTCGCGAGCCTCGTTGCCCCGAGGCGTCGGCGCGGTGCGGGCCGCGAGCACCGCTCCCTCGGGGTCGACGAGCTCGCCCTTGAGGGTGGTGCCGCCCACGTCGATGGCGAGGGCGAGCGCGAGGGTCATGAGTCCAGGATGATGGATCGCGTCAGGTGCCGTGGCTGGTCGGCGTCCAAGCCGCGGTCGGCTGCGCGCAGCAGGCACAGCCGGTGGACCTTCAACAACTCCGCCAGTGGGTCGAGGTCGGAGTGGAGCAGCGTGGCGCCGGTCGCGCGCACGTCACGCTCGAAGTTCGCGATCGTCGGTCCGAACACCCACACCGCCCGGCCGGGCTCGGCGATCGAGATCGGGCCGTGCCGGTACTCCGACTGGTGCCAGGACTCCGTCCAGGCCTGCGTGGACTCCTTGAGCTTGAGTGCGGCCTCCTCGGCGAGGCCGTAGGTCCAGCCGGCGCCGACGAAGCTGATCTGCTCGACGGCCCGGACCTCGTCGAACCAGTCGTCGTCGAGCGTGAGCACCTCGCGGGCTTCGTCGACGGCCGCGGTCAGGTCCTCGCCGAGGTGCCATCGGAACATGGCCACCGCGGTCGTCATGGTGCGCGACTGCACGACCGACTGCTCGTCGACGTAGCCCAGCGAGATGACGTCGCCCCGCTCGGCCACCGGTGAGGAGGGGTCGGCGGTGATGACGGTGACCGGCACTCGGCCGTCGAGCCGGTCGAGGGCCTGCAGGATCTCCGTCGTGGTCCCGGAGCGGGTGATCGCGATGACCCGGTCGTAGGGACGATCGGGGACCGAGTCACCCGCCGGCCAGGCGTCGGTCTCGCCGAGCCCGGCAGCCTCACGCTTGGCGGCCACGGCGTGGCCGACGTACAGCGAGCTCCCGCAGCCGATGATCGCGACCCGCTCGCCGGGCTGGGGGAGCAGCCCCGCGTGGGTCTGGGCGACCTCGCGCGCCGTCACCCAGTCGTCCGGCTGGGTGGCCAGCTCGGCCGCTAGATGGGCTCCGGCCCCGGGCAGCAGATCGGTCGAGTTCACGCGGGGAGTGTAGGCGCGGATGATCGAAAGTGGCAAGACTGTTGACTCAACGATCAGAAACACGCAACCGTAAGGTCATGTCCGGGCACCCTGCACGCGCCGGTCGGACCGCCTTAGAGGTGTCGGCGGCCGGCTTCGGCTCGCCCAGCCCGCTGCCGGCGCTCACACCGCTGCGGGTGCTGCCCGACACCGAGCCCGGGCAGGGCGTGCCGGCCGAGATCCGCCGGCGGGCGGCGTACGGGCGGCTGGGGTCCCCGCTGCCGTACCCGGTGCAGGACGGCTACGACCGCGTGGCCGTCCCGGCACGGCTACCGGCCGTGGCGCTGGACAACGGGCTGCTGCGTGCCGTGGTGCTGCCTAGCCTGGGCGGCCGGGTCTGGTCGCTCACCGACCTCGCGCGTGGCCGTGAGCTGCTGTTCGTCAACCCCGTCCTCCAGCCCGCGAGCTTCGGCCTGACCGGTGCCTGGTTCGCCGGCGGCATCGAGTGGAACCTCGGCAGCACCGGCCACGCCCCCACCAGCTGCCGCCCGGTGCACGTCGGGGTGCTGCACCGGCCGGACGGCGATGTGGTGCGGCTCTGGGAGTGGGAGCGCACGCGGGACCTGGTGCTCCAGGTCGACCTCTCGATCCCTGCCGGCGGCGACCGGTTGCTCGCCTCGACCCGGGTCCTCAACCCGGACCCCGAGGACAAGCCGCTCTACTCGTGGACCAACATCGCGGTTCCCCAGACGGAGGGCACCCGGGTGCTGGTGGAGGCCGAGTCCGCCTGGCGCACCGACTACGAGGGACAGCTCGGCGAGGTCAGCTTCCCGCACCCCGACGCCCCGGATCTCGACGTGAGTCGACCGGCCGCGTCCTGGCTCGCGGCCGACTACTTCTTCGACGTCGTCGGCCGGGAGGGCCGCCACATCGTGGCGGTGGAGCCGGACGGCCACGGAGTCGCGCAGTCCAGCACCGCCGCGTTGCGGGGCCGCAAGCTGTTCCTCTGGGGCCACGGCCCGGGTGGGCATCGGTGGCAGGAGTGGCTCTGCGGTCCGGGTGCGACCTACGCCGAGATCCAGGCCGGCTACTGCCCGACCCAGCTCGAGCACGACGTGATTCCGGGTCATGGCGAGGTCGCGTGGACCGAGGCGTTCGGCGCGGTCGACCTCGATCCCGCCCTGGTCACCGGCCCGTACGCCGAGGCGGCGACCCACGCACGCCGCGAGGTGCACGCTGCGGTGCCGCCCGAGCAGCTCGAGGCGCGGCACGCGGCCTGGCGGGTCGACCTCGCCGACGACCCAGTCGACGAGGTGCTCGCGGTCGGGTCGGGCTGGGGTCGCGTGGAGCAGCTGCTCCGGGGCATCGAGCCGTCGTCGGCCCTGCCGTTCCCGGAGGTGGACGACGACAGCGTGCCGGCGGCCGCGCTCGTCGTAGGCGACTGGGACCGGTTCGAGCAGACGGCGGACCGGCTTCCGGTGCCGCCCGTCTCCGACCGGTGGGCCGCGGTACTGACCGCTGCCGGCGCGCAGCTCGGGCCCCACTGGTGGCTCGACCACGCCCGGGCGGTCCGCCACCACAGCAGCGGGGACCGCGAGGCGGCGGAGGCGGCGTACAGCCGCAGCGTCGAGGCACGCCCGACCGTGCCTGCGATCCGCGGGCTCGCGCTGCTGGCGGCCGACCGAGGCGATCCGGAGAGCGCGGCCGAGCACTTCGAGTGGGCGCGTTCCCTCGACCCCACGTGTCGGCCGCTGGTCACCGAGCAGCTCGACCTGCTGCTCGCGGCCGGGCGTCCCGAGGCCTGTCTCGCCGTGATCGAGACGTCACCGCGCTCGGTTCGTGACCACGGTCGGACTCGCCTGCAGCAGGCCCGGGCGCTGGCGGCGGCGGGGTCGCGTGACGCGGCGGCGGCGCTGCTGGTAGATCTGGAGGTCGAGGACCTCGCGGAAGGCGACCGGTCGATCGGCGACCTGTGGCGAGACCTCCACCCCGGATCGACGGTGCCGGAGCGGCTCGACTTCCGGATGTCCCCGTGACGACGACGTGATGATCGAACGTGATCGAATTGGGTCTTGATCTATCAAGTCCACACATTCTAGGGTCGACCCACCGGGCATAGCCCACGGTCACCCCCAAGGAGAAACTGATGCCCCATCCCGTCCCTCAGTCCCGCCGGATCTTCCTGCAGCGAGCCGGCGTCGCCGCCGTCGCGGTGGCCGGCGGCTCCACGTTCCTGAACGCGTGCGCGTCGTCGGGAGGTGGCAACACCGACGACAACCGAGGCGAGCGAACCGACGAGAACCCGTTCGGCGTCGAGGCGACGGCCCCGCTGTCGGTGGTGATCTTCGACGGCGGCTACGGCGACGAGTACGCCAAGTTCCACCAGGGTCTCTACAACGAGGTGTTCCCGGACTCGGAGATCTCGCACAAGGCGATCACCGACATCCGGCAGCAGATGCAGCCGCTCTTCAACGCGGGCAACCCGCCCGACGTCCTCGACAACGCGGGTGCGGAGGCGATGCCGATCTCGACCCTCGCCGACACCGGTCAGCTGGCCGACCTGAGCGAGCTCTTCGCCGCCGACGCGCTCGGCTTCGACGGCATGACCGTCGAGGAGACCCTCAACCCGGTCGCCATCGAGTCCGGTGAGTACGACGGCAAGCCGCTGGTCCTCAACTACGCGCTGCAGGTCTACGGGCTGTGGTACGACCGGGCGCTGTTCGACGAGAACGGCTGGGAGCCGGCAGAGACGTGGGACGACTTCCTCGCGCTGTGCGAGGAGATCAAGGGAACGGGCATGGCCCCGCTCGCCCACCAGGGCAAGTACCCCTACTACATCGAGCAGCTGCTGTGGGACCTCGCGGTCAAGCACGGCGGGCCCGAGGTCGCCTACGCGATCGACTCCCTCGAGCCCGGCGCGTGGGAGCACGAGTCCATGAAGCTGGCAGCGGAGGCGATCGCCGAGCTCAAGTCCAAGGGCTACATGCTCGAGGGCACCGAAGGTCTGGACCACATCCAGTCGCAGACCGCGTGGAACGAGCACAAGGCCGCCTTCATCACCTGTGGGTCGTGGCTCGAGAACGAGCAGAAGGAGGTGGCGCCGGAGGGGTTCGAGACAACGGTGTCCCCGACCCCGCTGCTCGACGGCGCCACGCTTCCCTTCGACTGCGGGCGGGTCGAGGCCGCGGAGGCGTTCATCGTGCCGGCCAAGGCCCAGAACGTTCCCGGTGGTCTCGAGTACATGCGGCAGATGCTCTCCAAGGAGGGCGCGGCCGAGTTCACCAAGCTGACGGCGGCTCCGACCGTGGTGGACGGCGCCACCGAGGGCCTCGAGCTCACACCCGGTGCGACCTCCGCGATCGCGATCATCGACAGCGGCGGTGACAACAACTGGAACTACTACTACAACAAGTGGTACACCCCGATGGAGCCCAAGATCGGGTCGGCGGTCGCCGAGCTGGCCGCGGGCCGGATCGACGCCGACGAGTTCGTCAGCCGGGCCCAGAAGGCCGCCGACGAGGCCGCGGAGGACCCGAACACCGTCAAGCGGACGCGCTCGGCCTGATTCCCACCCGGCTGGAGAGGGCGAAGCATGAAGTACGGCCGGTACCCGTTCGTCGTGGGCTTCCTGGCCCCGGGACTGATCCTCTACGTCCTCTTCGTCCTCTCCCCGTTCGCCCAGGCGTTCCACTACTCGCTGACCGACTGGACCGGGATCACGCCCGAGTTCGAGTACGTCGGGCTGCAGAACTTCGAGCAGCTCCTGAACGACTCGATCTTCCTGAGGGCGTTGCGCAACAACGCCATGGTCCTGGTGTTCGTACCTGCCGTCACCGTGTTCCTCGCGCTGTTGTTCGCCTTCCTCCTCAACGTCGGGGGCGGCGCGACGAGCGCGGGCGTCAAGGGGATCCGCGGCAGTGGCTTCTACAAGCTGGTGTTCTTCATGCCACAGGTGCTTGCGATCCCCGTGATCGCGGTCATCTGGTCGGTGATCTTCGAGCCGACGTCCCGCGGACTCGTCAACTCGGCACTGGGGCAGGTGGGGATCGGCCCGCTGGGGTTCCTCTCCGACCCGGCTCTCGCGCTGTGGTGCGTGATGTGGGTGCTGGTCTGGGGCAGCGTCGGCTTCTACCTGGTGCTGTTCAACGCCGCGATCAGCTCGGTTCCGCGCGAGATCTTCGAGGCCGCCGTGATCGACGGCGCCGGGCGCGCTGCCACGTTCCGCAAGGTGACCCTGCCGCTGCTGTGGGACACCGTGCAGACGTCGTGGGTCTACCTGGCCATCCTCGCCCTCGACATCTACGCGTTGGTCGCGGTCATGACGGCGGGTCCGGGCGGCCCCGACAACGCGACGCAGGTGATGTCGCTGCAGATCGCCCAGAACGGCTTCAACTTCGGGCGCGCCGGCTACGCCTCCGCCATGGGCGTGGTCCTGTTCTTCCTGACGATGGTGATCGCCGTGATCATGCTGCGGATCTCCCGACGTGACCGCATCGAGTTCTGAGCAGGAGACCCGACCATGACCACCACCGCCCTGCCCAAGCTGGGGCCCGAGGAGGCGTCGCCACCGGCCGGCGAGGTCCCCTCCTGGGAACGACGGCGGGCCGACAGCGCAGCGACCGCACTGTCCCACGCCGTGCTGGCGCTGTGGGCGCTGGTCGTGATCGTCCCGTTCCTCTGGGCGCTGCTGGCCTCGGTCAAGGACTCCCGGGAGATCTTCGGGTCGCCGTGGCGGCTCCCGACCGAGTGGCACTGGTCCAACTTCTCCGACGCCTGGGAGCGCGGCCGGGTCGGCGAGTACCTGCTGAACAGCGTGATCGTGGTGACCGGCGGCGTGCTGCTGACCATGCTCTTCGGCTCGATGGTCGCCTACGTGCTGGCGCGCTACGAGTTCCGCTTCAACCGACTGATCTACTACGTGTTTGCGGCCGGGATGATGTTTCCGGTGTTCCTGGCGCTGGTACCGCTGTTCTTCGTGGTGCAGGGCCTCGGGATGCTCTCGACCTACCACGGTCTGATCCTGGTCTACGTCGCGTACTCGCTGCCGTTCACGGTGTTCTTCATGCACGCGTTCTTCCGGACGCTGCCTACCGAGATCGCCGAGGCCGCGGTCGTCGACGGCTGCTCGCACACCGGGGTGTTCTTCCGGGTCATGCTGCCGATGGCCAAGCCCGGCCTGCTCAGCATCGGGATCTTCAACGTCCTCGGGCAGTGGAACCAGTTCGTGCTCCCGCAGTTCCTCTCGCCGGAGAAGCCGGTGCTGGCGCAGGGGATCGCGAGCCTGCTCGCCCAGCAGCGCTACGAGGGCGACTGGGGGACGCTGTTCGCCGCACTGACCATCGCCATGGTCCCGGTCGTCATCGTCTACCTCGTCTTCTACCGCCAGATCCAGGCGGGCCTCACGGCCGGCACCATGAAGTAGGCCCCACAACCCGGCGTCCTCCGCCAGAATGTCCCGACCACCGTCCCCCCGAGGAGCCTGCGTTGTCCCGCCACTCTCGACTCGATGCGATCCTGGAGCTGCTGTCCCAGCGCGGGAAGCTGGACGTCGAGGAGCTGGTGCAGGCGCTGGACGTCTCGGCCGCGACGGTGCGACGGGACCTCGACCGACTCGCCGACCAGCAGCTTCTGACGCGGACCCACGGCGGCGCCGTGCCGACGGCGGCGTCGTACGACCTGCCGCTGCGCTACAAGGCGACCCGGTTCGCCGATGCCAAGCTGCGGATCGCCGAGGCGGCGGCGGCGATGGTGCGCGCCGGCCAGGTCGTCGGCTTCAACGGGGGTACGACGACCACCGAGGTGGCCCGGGCGCTCGCGCGGCGGGTCGAGCTGGCCGACGACAGCGGTCATGCCGGGCTGGTCGTGGTCACCAACGCGCTCAACATCGCCACTGAGCTCGCGGTGCGCCGGCACATCAAGATCGTGGCCCTCGGCGGAGTCGCCCGACCGCAGTCCTACGAGCTGGTCGGGCCGATCGCGGACGCGTCCCTCGCCCAGGTGAACGTCGACCTGCTCTTCCTCGGGGTCGACGCGTTCGACCTCGAGCACGGGGCGACCGCCGCTCACGAGGGCGAGGCCAGCATCAACCGGAAGCTCGCCGAGAGCGCCGGCCGGGTCGTCGTGGTCGCGGACCACTCCAAGCTCGGCAAGTCGGCCTTCGCGCGGATCTGCGACGCCGAGCAGGTCGACGTGTTGCTCACCGACGCCTCACCAGACGACGACACGGCCGCCGGGTTGGCGGCCCGGGACGTCGAGGTGGTCGTGGCTGGTCAGAGCTGAGGGGCTCGGTCGCACCGGGGGTTTCGAACCCCCGGGGCGCTGCTCAGTCCTTGAGCTCGCAGATCACCGCACCGCTGCTGACCGTGGCTCCGATCTCGGCCTGCAGGTCGGTGACGGTGCCGGACTTGTGGGCCTTCAGCGGCTGCTCCATCTTCATCGCCTCGAGCACCACGACCGTGTCACCCTCGGCGACCTCCTGGCCCTCCTCGACGACGACCTTGACGATGGTGCCTTGCATCGGGCTGGTGACCGCGTCGCCGGACGCCGCCGCGCCGGCCCTCTTGCCGGCCGCCCGCCGCGGCTTCTTTGACCCACCAGCGGCCCCGCCGCCAGCCAGGCCGCCCAGCCCACCGGGCAGCACGACCTCGATCCGCTTGCCGCCGACCTCGACGGTGACCCGTTGCCGTTCGGCTGGCTCGTCCGCGTCGACGGCATCGCCGGCGTAGGGCTCGATCGTGTTGTCGAAGTCGGTCTCGATCCAGGTGGTGTAGACGGTGAAGTCGCCGGTGCCGCCCGGCTGGGAGGCGCCGACGAAGGCGGGATCGTCGCGGACCGCGCGGTGGAAGGGGATCACGGTCGGCATCCCCTCGACCACGAACTCGTCCAGCGCCCGGCGCGAGCGTTCGAGCGCCTGGGTGCGGTCGCGGCCGCTGACGATCAGCTTCGCGATGAGTGAGTCAAACGAGCCGGGGATCGTCTCGCCCTGGTCGTACCCGCCGTCGAGGCGCACGCCCGGACCGGACGGTGCGTGCCAGCGGGTGAGGGTGCCGGGGGCGGGCATGAAGTTGCGGCCGCCGTCCTCGGCGTTGATGCGGTACTCGATCGCATGGCCGCGGACCTCCGGGTCGTCGTACCCGAGCTCCTCGCCCGCCGCGATCCGGAACATCTCACGCACCAGGTCGATCCCGGTGACCTCCTCGGACACGCAGTGCTCGACCTGGAGCCGGGTGTTGACCTCGAGGAAGGAGATGGTGCCGTCCTTGGCGACCAGGAACTCACAGGTGCCGGCACCGACGTAGCCGGCCTCGCGCAGGATCGCCTTGGAGGAGTCGTACAGCCGCGCGACCTGGTCCTCGGTGAGGAACGGCGCCGGCGCCTCCTCCACCAGCTTCTGGTGACGGCGCTGCAGCGAGCAGTCGCGGGTGGACACGACCACCACGTTGCCGTGCTGGTCGGCGAGGCACTGGGTCTCGACGTGGCGCGGCTGGTCGAGGAACTTCTCGACGAAGCACTCGCCACGGCCGAACGCGGTCACGGCCTCCCGGACCGCCGAGTCGAAGGCGTCCGCCACGTCCTTCATCTCGCGGGCGACCTTGAGCCCCCGCCCACCGCCGCCGAAGGCCGCCTTGATCGCGATCGGAAGCCCGTGCTCCTCGGCGAACTTCACGGCCTCGTCGGCGTTCTCCAGCGGGTCCTTCGTGCCCGGCGCGAGCGGCGCCCCGACCTTCTCCGCGATGTGGCGGGCCCTGACCTTGTCGCCGAGGTTCTCGATCGCGCTCGGCGGGGGTCCGATCCACACCAGGCCCGCGTCGAGCACGGCCTGGGCGAAGTCGGCGTTCTCCGCGAGGAAGCCGTAGCCGGGGTGCACGGAGTCCGCCCCGGACCGCTTCGCGA
This sequence comes from Nocardioides sp., assembly GCF_036374615.1. GTDB lineage: Bacteria > Actinomycetota > Actinomycetes > Propionibacteriales > Nocardioidaceae > Nocardioides. The sequence continues at coordinate 19,095 of NZ_DASUTK010000180.1, read as the reverse complement.
CCGCGAGGATCTTCTCGATGTCGAGGTAGGAGTCGGCCGGCGTGGCGCCCTCGAGGCTGTAGGCCTCGTCGGCGAGCCGGGTGAAGAGCGCGTCCCGGTCGGGGTCGGCGTACACCGCGACCGATCCGATCCCGGAGTCCTTGCAGGCCCGGATCACCCGCACCGCGATCTCGCCGCGGTTGGCGATGAGCACCTTCTCGACAGGAGTCGTCTCAGCCACGCTCGGCAGCGTATCGCCCCGGTCGGGACGGGCCTCGGCGACTCCTGGAACGCGGCCGGACACCCAGCTGGGCGTTCGGCTGGGCGGTCGGGGTCACGCCTGGTGCGCGAGTCGCCCCAGATGACGCTGCAGCGGGCGCATCAGGCGCCAGTAGCCGATGCCGACCGCGAGCGACAGCAGCGTCGCGAGCGCCGGGACGCTGTCCTCGAGCGGCGGGTAGACGACCCAGTGCGTGATGTAGATGAACAACGACGCCGACGCGAGGGTGGAGATCGGCGCCACCAGGCGACGCGGCACTCGAAGCACCGGGACATGAACGAGCAGCGCGATCCCGCCGATGACGAGCACCTCGCGGGAGAGGTCGCCGAAGTAGCCCAGCGTGCCGACGGCGGTGAGCACCACGACCGTCCACCGGCGCAGTGAGGTGTCGGCCCGGACCGCGAGCCAGCCCACGAGGAACCACCAGGCGACGACGCCGATCGTGTAGCGAGAGGTCCCGCCGGAGGCCTCCAGGCCCACCCACGTGAAACGGACGGCGAGGCCGGTCAGCACGGCGACGAGAGCGAACCCGTACGGCGCCCGCCGCTCCAGCCGGTCGACTGCCGGAACCGCCAGCAGCACGAGCACGAGCAGTGAGGTCCAGACCATCGCCTCCAGGAACCAGAACTGCCACTGCCGGCTCCAGTCGTCCGGACCCAGGGCCTGGTTGAGGAACCCGACGGTGGCGGGCGCGTAGTAGCCGCCCATGATGCCGACCAGCCCCAGCCAGAGGCTCGTGGGAACGACCAGCTGGCCGAGCGACGTCAGGCCGTGCCGGAGCCTACCCACGCGCGTCTCCGCGGAGAGCTGGAAGCGGGCGAAGTTCCAGCCGGCGACGGCGAGCAGCAGGTGAGCGCCGCCCATGACCATCCAGAGGTTCGCGTGACTCCCGACGATCAGGACGATCGCCGCGGCTCGCAGCACCACACTGGTGTCGAGCCGCGAGCCGGTGCGCGTGGTCTGGGCGGCGGTCGCCAGGTCGGCGATCGGCCGGGTGTGCCAGTCGGTCGGGAGGTCGCCGAGCCGCTCGGTGAGCCGGGTCGCGAACTCGACGTAGGACAAGGAGTCGCCGCCGAGATCCACGAAGGAGTCGGTGGTCGCCGCGTCGGGGCGACCCAGCACGACGGCGTACTCCTCACGCAGCAGCTCGGGCGTGGGCGGACCGTCGTCGGACCCGCCGGCGCGGTCGAGCAGCCGGGCGTGGGCGGCGAGGGCCCCGCGATCGGGCTTGCCGGTGGTCGTGCGGGGAAGCGTCGACAGCGCCGTCACCCGGATCGCGCTGGGCGGCAGGCCGGAGGCTGCGGCGAGCGCGCGCGCCAGTCGCTCGGTGGTCCGGGGGCGGTCGGTGAACGCGTGCAGGGCGTCGTCCACGACCACGCAGTGGACCTCGGCATCGACCTGCGCCTCGAGGTGGTCGAGGTCGATCCGCAGTCCGAACAGCTTCGAGTGACGGCCGCGGCGGCCGACGATCCGCACCAGACCGTCCACCTCGCGGGCCAGGTCGCCGGTACGGAGCTCGACGAGCTCGGCTCCGCGAGCGAGGTCCGCCGGGCGGTCGGCGTACCCCTGCATCACGTTCGGACCCTCGTACACGAGCTCGCCGACTCCCGGCTCGGATATGTCGGCGACCGGTTCGATCCGGAACGAGCCGCCCGGGATCGGTATCCCCACCGCGTCCGGGTGCGCGTCGGCCAGGTCGGGCGGGAGCCAGGCCATCCGGGCGGTCGCCTCGGTCTGGCCGTACATGACGACCAGGTCCCAGCCGGCGCGCCGACCGACGTCGCGCCAGCGCGCGACCCGCTCGGGCGGCATCCGGCCACCGGCCTGGGTGATGTACCGCAGCGAGGGAAGCGCCCGGTCGGCGAACCCCGAGCACTCGAGCTGCTCGAAGGTGTACGGGACGCCCGCGAACGACGTGGCCTCACGGCTCTCGGCCAGTCGCCAGAAGCACTCGTCGACGACCGACAGGTCGGTGAGGACGAGGCCGGCGCCGACCAGCAGGTGGCTGTGCACGACCGAGAGGCCGTAGCAGTAGTGCATCGGCAACGAGGTGAGTGCGCGGTCGGCGGGCGTGAGTCCGAGGTACTCGGCGATGCTCGCGGCGTTGGCGCGGAGATTGTCGTGCGAGAGCCGGACCAGCTTGGGGGAGCCGGTCGACCCGGAGGTGCTGAGCAGAAGCGCGAGATCGGGGTGGAGGTCGTGCGCCGTTCCCTCACGCCGCTCGCGCAGGCCCGCCTCGCCGGCCACGACGTCCGGGTCCCAGGCGTCCGCGAGCCTTCGCGCGGGATCACCCGGGGGGGCCAGCATCACGACGTGGCCGTGGGTGAGGGCGGCGAGGTACGTCGTGAGCGACTCGACCGTGTTGCGACCTTCGACCAGGACCAGCCGCCGAGTGGCACCGAGCAGGGAGGCGGTCTCGTCGACCCGGTCCGCGAGCTCCGCATAGGTGAGCCGGTCGGACGCGGTGTGGATCGCGGTGTGGTCACCGTGCGCGCGGAGGTCGAGGACACGCGGTTGTACGAGGACCTCGGGGGAGGTGAGCAGCGACGCCACCCTCGGAGTGTATGAGGTTAGCCTTACCTCAACAACGGTGGCCCGTCCGGAATGCCTGGTCAGGCCCTCAGCACGAACACGGAACCGGCGACGCCGACGCCGACCTCGGTGCCCGGCTCGGGTGCTGCCAGCCCGGGTACTCGCGCGACCAGCGAGGGCCCGTGCGGGAGCAGGTCGAGCCGCACGGCCGCGTCGTGCCCGTAGAAGGACACGTCGCCGACCCGCGCCCCGGTCCGGCCCGGCGTGATCGTGACCTGCTCGGGGCGGATGACCACGTCGACCTCGCCGTCGGCCACGGTCCCGTGCACCGGCGCGTCGCCCAGGGCGCAGTGGGCAACACCGGCCTTGACGGTCGCGTGCAGGATCGCCGCGCCACCGACGAACTGGGCTACCTCGGCGTCCGCCGGCGTGCGGTACAGGTCGCGCGGCCGGTCCGCCTGCACCAGCAGGCCGCGCCGCATCACCGCGACCTGGTCGGCGAGCGAGAGCGCCTCGTCCTGGTCGTGGGTCACCAGCACCGCTGTCGTGCCGGTGGCGCGCAGCGCGTGCGTCACCGCGCGGCCCGTGCTCACGCGCAGCGACGCATCAAGCGAGGAGAAGGGCTCGTCGAGCAGCACGACCGTCGGAGCCGGCGCCAGGGCCCGGGCCAGCGCCACCCGCTGCTGCTGACCGCCGGAGAGCTCGTGGGGTGCCCGGTCGGCGTACGAGCGGGGCAGCTCGACGAGGTCGAGCATCTCCGCGACCCGGTCGGAGCCACGTTGCGCCTTCGGCAGGCCGAAGCCGATGTTGGCGGCGACGTCGAGATGCGGGAACAACGCGCCCTCCTGCGGCACGTAGCCGACGCGGCGCTGCTGGGGCGGCGTCGACGTGCCGGGCCCGGCGACGACGCGGTCGTCGAAGGAGATCGTCCCTGCCTGCGGCGAGAGGAACCCGGCCACCAGCCGGAGCAGCGTCGTCTTGCCGCACCCGGAGGGACCGAGCACGGCCGTCAGCGAGCCCTGCGGCACGAGCAGGTCGACGCGGTCGACGGCGCGGAGCTCGCCGAAGGCGTACGTCACCCCGCGCAGCTCGACCCGGCTCATGCCGCGATCCTCTCGCGCCGGTCCGCCTGCCGCATCAGCAGGAGGGTCGCCGGGATCGAGATCAGCACGAGCAGCAGGGCGTACGGTGCCGCGGCGCCGTAGCGCAGGTCGGTCGAGGCGGACCAGAAGCTGGTGGCGAGGGTGTCGGTGCCGATCGGCGACAGCATCAGGGTCGCGGTCAGCTCGGTCGAGATCGCGAGGAACACCAGCGCCGCGCCGGCGCCGATGCTGGGGGCGATCACCGGGAGCGTCACCCGACGCGCAGTCTCGAGCGGACCGCTGCCGAGGCTGTGGGCGACGTCGTCGAGGACCACCGGCGCCTGCTCGAGACCCGCGCGGAGGGTCACGACGGCGCGCGGCAGGAACAGCACGGCGTACGCCGCCACGAGCAGCAGCGACGTCTGGTAGACGACCGGGATGACGCGGAGGCTGACCGTGACGAACGCGAGGGCCACCACGATGCCCGGGAGCGCGTTGGCGACGTACGTGCTGCGCTCGATCAGCGTGGTGGCCGCACCCCGGTAGCGCACCGCCAGCCACGCCACGGGGAGCGCGAGCACGCTGGTGACGACGGCGCCCGCGGCGGCCAGGCCCATCGTGCTGACAGTGGCCTCGGCGAGCTCGCCGATCGGGAACTCGGTGGACGTGCCGACCCGGAGCCAGTGCACCAGCGCGTACGTCGGGACGCCGACCGAGAGCCCGACGAACCCGGTCACCAGCGCGGTCACCGGCCAGCGGGCACAGCCGAGCCGGACCGGCTCGAGCGTGCGCGCGGCTCCGTGCCCGAGCCGCGCGAACCGCCGGCGGCCGCGCAGCCGCAGCTCGCCGAGCAGCAGCAGCAGGCAGCACAGCACGAGCACCCCGGCGATCATGTTGGCCGCGGCGCCGTTGAAGGTCGACCCGTACAGGTCGTAGATCGCGGTGGTGAAGGTCGGGAACCGCAGCAGCTGCAAGGCACCGAACTCGGCGAGCAGGTGCAGGCCCACCAGCAGGCAACCCCCGAGCAGACCAGGCCGCAGCTGCGGCAGCACCACGGTCCGGAACGAGCGCCACCGGCTCTGGCCGAGCGACCACGCAGCCTCCTCCATCGCCGGGTCGAGACCGCGCAGCATCGCCACGACCGGCAGGTAGACGAGGGGGTAGTAGGAGAGCGTGATGACCAGCAGCGCCCCGCCGAACCCCGCCACGCTCCGCTCGAGGGAGACCCAGGCGTAGCTGTTGACGAACGCCGGCACCGCGAGCGGCGCCACGAGCAGGCCGTGCCACAGGTTCTTGAACCGGATGTCGGTCCGCTCGACGAGGAACGCCAGGGCCACTCCCAGCACGGCGCACGTGACCATGCTCCCGACGGCCAGCCGCACGGTGTTCCACAGCAACATCCCGACCCGCGGTCGGACGACCAGGTCCCAGGCCTCGGCCGGCCCGATCAGCACGGTGTACGTCGCGACGAAGCCGAGCGGCACGAGCGCCAGCAGCGCCACTGCAGCCCCGGCGAACAGCAACGGGCGCGGCGCCGGTCGGGCCGAGCTGTCGGTGCGGCCGCCTGGGTGCTCGAGTGGGGCGAGGAGAGTCAGAGCAGGCCGGCCTCGGTCATGAGCTCGGTGACCTGCGGACCGTTGAGCGTGAACGGGTCGATCTCAGGCGGCTCGAGCTCGTCGAACGGCTTCACCTCGGGGTCCAGCGTGGCCTCGGGGTTGAGCGGGTACTCCAGGGCGTAGGAGTCGGCCATCGCCTGCTGGCCCTCGGTGCTGGTGAGGAACTCGACGAACCGCTGCGCGTTCTCCTGGTGCTCCGAGCTGGCGAGGACGCCGGCGCCGGAGATGCTGACGAAGGCACCAGGGTCCTGGTCGCCGAAGAAGTGGAGGGCGGTCGAGTCGGAGTTCTCGCCCGACTCCTTCTGGTCGCGGTACCAGTAGTAGTGGTAGGCGATGCCGGCGTCGACGTCGCCGGCGTTGACGCTCTGCATCACGACCAGGTTGTTGTCGAGGATCACTCCGTTGGTCTTCAGGCCGGCGAGCCACTCGGCGGTGGCTTCCTCGCCCTCCGCGGCCAGGACGGCGCTCACGATCGCCTGGAAGTCGGCCCCGGTCGGCGAGAACCCGACTCGCCCCTCCCACTCGGGCTCGGCGAAGTCGAGGATCGACTCCGGAAGATCGGCCTCGGTGAGCGCCTCGGTGTTGTACATGGCGACCGTGGAGCGGGCCAGGATGCCGGTCCAGCTGCCGGAGCTCGGCACGTACTCGTCAGGGATCGGTGCGATCGCCTCCTCCGAGACCGGGGCGAACAGGCCGGCGTTGTCGACGATGGTCATGGCCGGCGAGTTCTCGGTCAGGAAGACGTCGGCAGGCGAGTCCGCTCCCTCGGCCACCAGCTGGTTGGCCAGCTCGAGGTCCTTGCCGTTGCGCAGCTCGACGTCCAGCCCGGTCTCCTCCTCGAAGAGCGGCACGATCTCCGTCATGAGCTCCTCGTGCTGGGCGTTGTAGATCACGAGATCCGGTTCGCCCAGCAGGCCGCAGCCTCCGAGCAGGGGAGCGGCGAGCAGCAGGCTGGCGCCGAGCAGGCAGACGCGCTTCGACACAGGCAATCCCTTCCAACTGATTAGGACTGCCTAACCTTACCGCCGTCGGTAGCCGGGCTGGGAAGCAGTGCCCGTCACCGGTGGTTGAGGTGCGAAGGCCGGCAAGGCGCTCGAAGCGGCTGAGGTTAACAAACGCTAACCTGAGCGGGTAGCATCCGCCCCATGAGCTTCGAGTTGTCTGCCGAGCACGAGCAGTTCCGGCGTACGGTCCGCGACTTCGCCGAGAAGGAGATCGCGCCGCACGCCGCACAGTGGGACCGCGAGCACCACTTCCCAGTCGACGTCGTGCAGAAGATGGGCCAGCTCGGCCTGATGGGGCTCACCGCGCCGGAGGAGTACGGCGGTGCCGGGATGGTCGGCGAGGACGGCGGCTTCACCAGCCTCTGCCTCGCGATCGAGGAGATCGGCCGGGTCGACCAGGGGATGGGCATCACTCTCGAGGCGGCGGTCGGGCTCGGCATCAACCCGATCCTCGCCTTCGGCAGCGACGAGCAGAAGCAGGCCTGGCTGCCCGACCTGGTCTCCGGCCAGAGGCTCGCAGGCTTCGGCCTGACCGAGCCCGGGGCCGGCTCCGACGCCGGGGCCACCCGGACCAAGGCGGTGCTCGAGGACGGCGAGTGGGTCGTCAACGGCGCCAAGCAGTTCATCACCAACGCGGGTTCGGAGATCACGTCGTGCGTCACGGTCACCGCGAGGACCGGTGTCACGACCAGCTCGTCCACCGGGGAGGAGAAGCCCGAGATCTCAGCGATCATCGTGCCGGCCGACGCGCCCGGGTTCGCCGCGGAGAAGGCGTACGACAAGCTCGGTTGGCGCTCCTCCGACACCCACCCCCTGACGTTCGAGAACTGCCGTGTGCCGGCGGGCAACCTGCTCGGCGAGCGTGGTCGCGGCTACGCCCAGTTCCTCGCCATCCTCGACGACGGCCGGGTGGCGATCGCGGCCCTCGCCGTCGGCTGCATCCAGGCCTGCCTCGACCTCTCGCTGCAGTACGCCGGGGAGCGGCAGTCGTTCGGGGTCCCGATCGGCCGCAAGCAGGGACTCGCGTTCCAGATCGCCGACCTGCGGGTGATGCTCGACGCCGCGCGGCTCCTGACCTACCGCGCCGCTGCCATGAAGGACGCGATGGACGCGGGACGCGGCGTGACGACGAAGGACTTCAAGCAGGCGGCGTCGGTCGCGAAGCTCTACGCCACCGAGTCGGCCGTCACCGCGACCCGCATCGCCACCCAGGTGTTCGGCGGTTACGGCTTCATGGAGGAGTACCCGGTCGCGCGCTTCTACCGCGACGCCAAGGTGCTCGAGATCGGCGAGGGCACCAGCGAGGTGCAGCGGATGCTGATCGCTCGCGGCCTCGGCCTGCCGGTCGAGTGACCCGGCGATGAGCGGTCGTGTCACCGCCCACGTGCAGGCCTTCAACGACACCGTCGGGTCCGGGGCGTGGGGCGAGTTCTCCGAGCGCTTCACCGACGACGCCACCCTGGCGTTCGAGGGCGTGCCGGTCGGCCCGTTCAGCGGGAGGTCGGCGATCTCGGCGGCGTACGTCGCCCAGCCGCCGACGGACACCATGACGGTCACGGACGTGAAGACCGACGGCGCGCGCGACACGGTCCGGTTCCGGTGGAGCGCCGGCGGCACCGGAACTATGTGCCTGACCTGGGACGGTGACCTGGTCGAGCAGCTCGTCGTCTCCTTCGACGACTGACGCGCTAACCAGTAATCCATGTCAGGAACCGCGGGGCGTGCCAGTAGCCTTTCAGTATGGGAGAGCGCTGGCAGCGACTCGCGGGGGAGTTCGGCCGATCCGCCGTGGCCGGGACGATCGCGTCGCTCGTCGCGTTCGTGCTCTTCAACCTGCTGGTCCACTGGGATCCCGGCTACGACCACGCTGTCCTGGAGGGCTGGCCGATCACCGGTTTCGTGATCGCCAACGTGGTCTCGACGCTGCTGACCTACCAGCTCAGCCGGGGCTGGGCGTTCCGGCACCGCGCGCCGGTCGGCTTCGCCGGTGGCCTCCTGTCGTTCTTCCTTATCAGCTACGCCAGCATGCTGATCCCGGTCACCTGCCTGTGGGTGAGCCGCAACCTGCTGCACCACGACAGCGCACTCGCCGACAACATCGCCGCGAACGTGGTCGGCCTGTTCCTCGGGTTCGTCGCGCGGTTCTTCGCCTGGCGCGCGTGGGTCTTCCCGCACGTGCCCGAGATGACCCCCGTGGCGGCCGAACAGCGGCCGGCGTTCGACTGAGCCTGGTCCGGAGCGAGCAGCGAGAGTCAGGTCCTTCCCGCGGCTGCCGTCCACAGGTCCGTCCATGAGTGTCCGAGCTCCGCGACGAGCTCGCGCAACAACGGCAAGCTCACTCCGACCACGGTGTGGTGGTCGCCTTCCAGACGCGACACGAAGGCACCGCCCAGACCGTCGACGGTGAAGGCGCCCGCGACCTGCAACGGCTCGCCTGACGCGACGTACGCCGCGATCTCGTCGTCCGTGACGTCGGCGAAGTGGACGGTCGTGGACGCCGTCGCTGCGGCGACGTGCCCCGTGGCGGTGTCGCGCAGGCAGTGGCCTGAGTGCAGCACCCCGGCCCGACCACGCATCGCCTCCCACCGGCGGGTGGCTTCCGCCGCGTCCGCCGGCTTCCCCAGCGGCTCGCCGTCGAGCTCCAGCACCGAGTCGCACCCGAGCACCAGCGCGCCCACCGGGAGGTCGTCCCGGTCGGCGACGGCTGCGCACTTGAGCTCGGCCAGCTGCAGCGCCAGCTCAGCGGGCGGCAGATCCGCCACCTGCGACTCGTCCACCCCCGACACCATGACGACCGGCTCCACCCCGGCGGAGCGCAGCGTCGCCAGTCGGGCGGGGGAGGCGGAGGCGAGGACCAGCGCGGTCCGAGCCGGGCTCACGGTTTCGAGGCTCGCGGAGCCGTTGGTTGAGGAAGGCGCGCAGCGCCTGTCTCGAAACCTCGCACCTCAACCACCGATCTTCGCGAGCGCCTGCTGGAGCGGCTCGAGGCCGAGCGCACCGAGGTCGAGCGCCTGGCGGTGGAACGTCGCGAGGTCGAAGTCGGCACCGGCCCGCGCTCGGGCCTGCTCCCGGGCCTCCAGCCAGATCCGCTCACCGACCTTGTACGACGGCGCCTGGCCGGGCCAGCCGAGGTACCGGTTCACCTCGAACCGGACGAAGGAGTCCTCCATCGCACAGTGCTGGCGCATGAACTCGTAGCCGAGGTCGGGTGTCCACGTCTCGCCGGGGTGGAACCCGAACGGGTTGTCGGCCGGGATCTCGAGCTCGAGGTGCATCCCGATGTCGACGACCACCCGCGCGGCGCGGAACGCCTGCGCGTCGAGCATCCCGAGCCGGTCGGCCGGGTCGTCGAGGTACCCGAGCTCGTCCATCAGCCGCTCGGCGTACAGCGCCCAGCCCTCCCCGTGGCCGCTCACCCAGCACATGACGCGCTGCCACCGGTTGAGGACGTCGGCGCGCAGCGCGGTCTGGCCCACCTGGAGGTGATGACCCGGGACGCCCTCGTGGTAGACCGTGGTCACCTCGCGCCACGGGTAGAAGTCGTCGATCCCGTCGGGCACCGACCACCACATGCGGCCCGGGCGGGCGAAGTCCTCGGACGGTCCGGTGTAGTAGATGCCGCCGTCGTTGGTGGGGGCGAGCATGCACTCGATCCGCCGGATCGGCTCCGGGATGTCGAAGTGGGTGTCGGCGAGCTCGCCGATGGTGCGGTCGGCGAGCTCCTGCATCCAGTCGCGGAACGCCTCGCGCCCGCTGATCCGTCGGGTCGGGTCCTGGTCGAGATGGGCGACTGCTGCGGCGCGATCGGCACCGGCGAGGATCCGGTTCGCCGTCGCGTCCATGTCGTCCTCGAGCCGCTTGAGCTCCTCCCAGCCCCACGCGTAGGTCTCGTCCAGGTCGATCTCGGCGCCGAGGAAGAACCGCGACGCGAGCTGGTACTCCTCGCGACCGACGCCGTCCGTGGTCCGGCCCTGCGGCACCAGCTCCTCGGACATGAACGCCGCGAACTCGTCCAGGGCCTCGTTGGCCGCGGCTGCGTGGCGCTCGAGCTGTGACGTGAGCGCTGGTACGTCGCACCGCGCGACCAGCTGACCCAGCAGGTCGTCGCCGGCACCGGTGCGGCCGGTCCAGCCGCCGACCTGCGCGACCACCTCGCGGTACTGCCGCGCGGCGGAGACGCGTCCGGCCGCGGCCTCCTCGGTCAGCGTCCGGCGGTATCCCTTCAGCGCCTCGGGCACCGCGGCGAGCCGGGCGTCGACGTCGGCCCAGTCCTGCTCGGTCTCGGTCGACATCAGGTCGAAGACCTCGCGCATCGCGTGCAGCCCGCTGCCGATGACCGAGACCCGGGAGCGGCTGATGCCGGCGTCGTCCAGCTCGACCTCGAGCCCGAGCCGCTCCAGGAAGGCGTCGCGGGCCACTTCCTCTCGCTCATCGACCGGCTCGGCTGCGGTCGCGTCCGCGAGGGCCCGGCGGGTCAGCGCCTCGCGTGCGTCGAATCCCTCGGGCGAGTAGTCGGTGAGGCGGTCCTCGTGTCCGGCGACTCCCATGTACGCCGCGGCGATCGGGTCGAGGGCGGCGTACTCCTCGGCGTAGCGTTCGGCGATCTGGTCCACGTGTCGGTCGGTCACGGAGTCCGACACTAGGCGGTCGGGCAAGCCCTCGACACCGAGTTATGGCCACGGCACGATGGCCGGATGGACGTCGACTCGGGAACCGGACGGCCGAGGATGGCGACGCGGGTATCGGTGGCGCGGGTGCTGGTGGCGCTGCTCATGGCAGCGGCCCTCGCCGGCTGCGGGGTCACGCGGGGGGACGACAGCCGCGACCTGCTGATGATCATCCCGAACAGTCCGGGCGGCGGCTACGACCAGACAGGCCGGGCCGCGGTGGCCGTGATGGAGGAGGACGACATCACCGGCGGCTCGTTCACGGTCGACAACATCGTCGGCGCTGGCGGCGCGGGGGCGATGACCTCGCTCATGGGACGCTCCGGTGATGAGCACACGATCATGACCGTCGGTCTGGGGGTGGTCGGCTCGACGTACTCCTTCGCGACCACATACGACGTCGGCGACGCGACGCCGCTCGCGCAGCTGATGAGCGAGCCGGAGGGGATCCTGGTCGCGGCCGACTCGCCGTACCGGACGGTCGACGACCTCGTGGCCGCCTGGACGGAGGACCCGGGGGCACTGGCGGTCGGAGGCGGCTCCTCGCCCGGCGGTCCCGACCACCTGTTCCCCATGCAGCTCGCGGCGGAGGTCGGAATCGACCCGAACGAGGTCAACTACGTGACCTACGACGGCGGGGGTCCGCTCACCAGCGCGCTGCTCGGCGACAAGATCCAGGTCGGCTTCTCCGGCCTGGCCGAGTTCGCCGGCTACGTCGAGTCCGGCGAGCTCCGGGTGCTGGCGGTGTCCGGTGAGGAGCGCTACCCGGAGGGGACCTTCGCGGAGGTGCCGACGCTCACCGAGTCGGATATCGACCTGGTCTTCCTCAACTGGCGGGGCGTGCTGGCCCCGCCAGACATCAGCGAGGAGCGGACCGAGGAGCTGATCGGCTACCTCGAGACCATGCACGACACCCCAGGGTGGAGGGCGCAGCTGGAGGAGAACGGCTGGACCGACGACTTCAAGACCGGCGACGACTTCGCGCAGTTCATCGAGGAACAGGACCAACGGGTCTCCGGGACCCTGAATGAGCTGGGGCTGATATGAACGAGCGCTTCGAGAGCTCGCCGCCGGCGGCCGAGCCGAAGCGGATCGACAAGGCGCAGTACGGCCTAGCCCTGGCACTCCTGGTTGTCGGCGTCCTGACGATCGTCGATGCCCGCGGGCTCGAGGTCGGCTTCGGAGACCCGATCGGGCCGCGATTGTTCCCCTACGTCATCGGCGCCGGGATGATCGTGCTCTCCGTGCTGCTCGCCTTCGCGACGGCGCGCGGCGACGTCGCGGAGGGCGAGGCGGGCGAGGATGTCGACCTCACGTCGCCGGCTGACTGGGTGACCGTCGGCAAGCTGGTCGGGATTCTGGTGCTCAACCTCCTGCTGGTGAACCTGGTGGGCTGGGCCATCACCGGGGCGCTGCTGTTCGCCGGCGCGGCCTGGACCCTGGGCAGCAAGTCGTTCCTCGGTGACCTGATCGTCGGTGCCGTGCTGTCCGTGGCGAGCTGGTACTTCTTCTGGTTCCTCGGCGTACCGCTGCCGGCCGGCCTGCTGGATGGAATCCTCTGATGGAGACTCTGGACCTCCTGGCGGGCGGCTTCGCCGAGGCGTTCAGCCCGCAGCTGTTGCTGTACGCCGCGATCGGCGTGCTCCTCGGTACGTTCGTCGGCGTGCTGCCCGGCATCGGTCCGGCGATGGCCGTCGCGCTGCTCCTGCCCATCACCTATGGCCTCGACGTCACCGAGTCGATGGTGATGTTCGCGGGCATCTACTACGGCGGCATGTACGGCGGGTCGACGACGTCGATCCTGCTGAACACCCCCGGGGAGTCGGCCTCGGTGATGACGGCGATCGAGGGCAACAAGATGGCCAAGCGCGGCAGGGCTGCGCAGGCGCTCGCCACGGCCGCGATCGGGTCCTTCATCGCGGGCACCATCGGCACCTTGCTCGTCGCCTTCTTCACTCCCGCTCTTGCGACCCAGGCGGTCAAGATCGGCGCACCGTCGTTCTTCGCGATCATGCTGCTCTCCCTGGTGCTGGTCACCAGCGTGCTGGGCGAGTCGAAGATTCGCGGCTTCATCGGTCTGTTCATGGGCCTGACCATCGGACTGATCGGACTCGACCTGTCGACCGCGCAGGCCAGGCTGACCTTCGGACTGCTCGAGCTCGCCGACGGCGTCAGCATCGTGGTGGTGGCGGTCGGAGTGTTCGCTGTGGGCGAGGCGCTGTGGGTCGCCGCCCACCTGCGCCGGAAACCGGTCGATGTCATCCCCGTGGGCCGGCCGTTCCTGGGCCGCGACGACTGGCGGCGCTCGTGGGGCCCGTGGCTGCGCGGCACCGGGCTCGGGTTCCCGTTCGGCGCGGTGCCGGCCGGCGGCGCCGAGACGCCGACGTTCCTCTCCTACATCACCGAGCGGAAGCTGGCCGCCCGCAAGCCGGGAGGCGAGCCGTTCGGCGAGGGCGCAATCGAAGGCGTTGCCGGGCCCGAGGCGGCCAACAACGCCAGCGCTGCCGGGATGTTCGTGCCGCTGCTCGCACTCGGCCTCCCCGTCACGGCGACCGCCTCGATCCTGCTCGCGGCCCTGCAGTCGTATGGGATCATCGTCGGCCCGACCTTGATGGACGAGCAACCCGACCTCGTGTGGACCCTGTTGGCGAGCCTGCTGATCGGCAACACGTTGCTGCTCGTCATCAACCTGCCACTGGCTCCGGTGTGGGCGAAGCTGCTGCGCATACCGCGGCCACAGCTGTATGCCGGCATCCTGTTCTTCGCCTCGCTCGGCGCCTACTCGGTGAACTCGGATCCGTTCGACCTCGCGCTCCTGCTGTTCTTCGGCGGGGTCGGGTTCGCGATCCGACGGTTCGGCATCCCGGTGCTGCCGCTGATCCTGGGCGTCATCCTCGGCCCGCTGATGGAGCTCAAGCTGCGCGAAGCGCTCGACCTCTCCAACGGTGACATCAGCGGCCTCTTCAGCGAAGCGCTCGCGATCGCCGTGTACGTCCTCATCGTGCTCGCCCTGGTCGGCCCGGTCGTGCTCGGCCGGCTCCGGAAGCCGGCCGACGAGCAGGACGCGAAGGAGGAGGTGTCGGCATGACGGTCCTCGTGGGCTACATCCCCGACCAGTACGGCGAGGCGGCGCTCGCGGCCGCCATCGAGGAGGCCGACCGTCGGGGGACCGACCTGCTGGTCCTCAACGCCTCACGCGGTGATGCGCTCGTCGACAAGCGCTACCTCGGTGAGTCCCAGCTGGGAGACCTGGAGCGACGGCTCGCCGACTCCGGTGTCGCCCACGAGATACGGCAGTCCGTCGGCAGCGACGCCGCAGACGAGCTGGTCGCCGCCGCCGGGGTCGCCGATGACCCGGTGATCGTGATCGGGATGCGGCACCGCACCCCGGTCGGCAAGCTGATCATGGGCAGCACTGCCCAACGGATTCTCCTGGATGCGCCGTGCTGGGTGATCGCGGTCAAGCCGTAGCGGGCCCCGCCTACGCCACCTGGGTCGGCCACGCCACGATGCTGGTCGAGCTGGCGGGGGTGCGGGTGCTCACCGACCCCGTGCTCACCCAGCGGGTCGGTCACCTCCGACGACGATCGGCGCCGCCGGACGCGCGGGTGCGGCAGACCGACATCGTGGTGATCTCCCACGCCCACGGCGACCACCTCCACCGGCGCTCGCTGCGCCTGGTGCTCGAGGCATCCCCGGACACCCTCGTCGTGGTGCCGCGCGGTGCGGCGGTGCACCTGCCCGCAACCCGGTCGGCCCGGGTCGAGGAGGTGGTGGTCGGGGACGTGGTCGAGCACGGGGGCCTTCGGATCGAGGTCGTCCCCGCGGTCCACAGCGGGCGGCGCGGGAAGTTCGGTGCTGAGGAGGCGTCCGCCGTCGGTTACGTCCTCGGGGGCGACGACCGGCGGCTGTGGTTCGCCGGCGACACCGACCTCTTCCCCGAGATGGACGCCATCGGCCCGGTGGACCTCGCCGCCGTGCCGATCTCGGGGTGGTGGCGCAGGCTGGGTCCGGGTCACCTCGACGAGGAGCGCGCGGTGGAGGCGGCCGTCCTGGTGAAGGCCCAGCGAGTGCTGCCGATCCACTGGGGGACGTTCAGCCCCGAGGACATGCTCGGCGGGCTGCCTCGCTGGCTCCCGGAGACGGCCAGGCGGTTCGAGCGGGCGTTGGACGAACGGGGACTGCTCGACCTGCTGGTGCGGCTGGAACCGGGTCAGACCGTGCGCTGGTGACGGCGCGCGGAAAGTCGTGGCAGCGATGTCGAGAACGCGAGGCCGGCAACGTCCCCGGGGTGAGCACCGAAGCGGTCGGTGACAGACGAAGGAGAGACAGAATGTCGAAGTACCTGCTGCTGAAGCACTACCGAGGCGGTCCCGAGCGCACCGACTACGGCTCGATCCCCATGGAGGACTGGACGCCCGAGGAGATCTCGGCCCACATCGCCTTCATGGACCACGTCGCGGACACGCTGCGCGAGCGCGGCGAGTTCGTCGAGGGCCAGGCGCTGTCCCCGGAGGGCACGTTCGTCCGGTACGACGGCGAGGGGAAGCCGCCGGTCACCGACGGTCCGTTCGCGGAGACGAAGGACCTGATCGCCGGATGGATGGTGATCGACGTGGACTCCGTCGAGCGCGCCCACGAGGCCGCAGCGTTCCTGTCCTCGGCCCCCGGCAAGGGCGGCGAGCCGATCCAGGAGTGGATCGAGGTCCGGCCCTTCCTCGAGGCACCGCCGTCGGTCACCGAGTGAACGACCTGCTCCAGGATCTACCCCGCGACGTCGGGCCCCGGGTCCTCGGCATCCTCGTCCGCCGCGGCGCCGACTTCGCGGCGGCCGAGGACGCCGTGCAGGAGGCGCTGGTCGAGGCGGTGCGCCGGTGGCCGGATGGCGTACCGGCCGACCCGAAGGGCTGGCTGGTCACGGTCGCTTGGCGCAAGTACCTGGACGCCTACCGCTCCGACAGCGCCCGCCTCGCTCGCGAGGAGCGGGTGATGGACGAGCCCGACCCGGGACCGACCGAGCAGGCCGACGACACGCTGCTGCTGCTGTTCCTCTGCTGCCACCCCGCCCTGACGCCGGCGTCGGCCGTCGCCCTCACGCTGCGGGCCGTGGGCGGTCTCACCACCCGACAGATCGCCGAGGCGTACCTCGTCCCGGAGTCGACGATGGCGCAGCGCATCAGTCGCGCCAAGCGCACGGTCGCCGAGCACCGGCTCGACCGGCCGGGCGACCTGCGCGACGTCCTGAAGGTCCTCTACCTCGTGTTCAACGAGGGCTACTCCGGGGAGATCGACCTCGCCGCGGAGGCGATCCGGCTGACCCGTCAACTCGCCTCGTCGTCGGACGAGCCGGAGGTCACCGGGCTCCTGGCGCTGATGCTGCTGCACCACGCCCGCCGCGCCGCCCGCTGGGAGGGCGCCGAGCTGGTGCCGCTCGCCGAGCAGGACCGCTCACGATGGGACACCACGATGGTGGCCGCGGGTGTGGAGCTGCTCCAGGGGGCCCTCGCTCAGGACCGGCTGGGCGAGTACCAGGCGCAGGCGGCGATCGCCGCACTCCACTGCGACGCGCCTTCCGCGGAGCAGACGGACTGGCCCCAGATCGTCGAGTGGTACGACGAGCTGCTGCACCTGACCGAGAGCCCGGTGGTCGCCCTGAACCGCGCAGTGGCGGTCGGTGAGGCCGACGGCGCGCTGGCGGGGCTGCAGGCGCTGTCCGCGGTCCCGGCCTCCGTGCCTCGCCGCACCGCCGCCGAGGCGTGGCTCCGTGAGCACGCGGGCGAGCTCGCCGCCGCCCGGTCGCTCTACACGATCGCCGCCGGGCAGGCGACGTCCGAGGCCGAGCGGCACCACCTCACGCGACAGGCGGCTCGGCTGCGCGACGCGTGAGCCGCAGCTCGCTCAGGCGGAGCCTCCGGAGAAGGCGCTGGGGAACGCCTCCCTGCAGCTACGCATCCCGCCCGCCGAGGTCGCAGCCACCAGCGCACGTGCAATAGCGCGCGTCACGCAGTCGCCTGCCTCGGTCAGCAGCGCGTGCATGCCCTCGGCGTCCGGAGCCGGCCCACCGCCGGTGGCCAGGGTGAAGACCGTGTCGCCGTCGAACATCGTGTGCACCGGGTGGATGCCCCGCGCCAGACCGTCGTGACCGATGCCGCTCACCTTGCGGCACTGCGCCTTGGTGAGCGCCGCGTCGGTCGCGATCACAGCGAGGGTCGTCGCCAGCGGGGGATGGGGGTCGGGCTGCTCCGCCGCCCGATCGCGCGCCGCCTGCAGCTCGGCGCGGTCCGGCACCCGCAGGTCCGGCAGGTCCCCCGACCGGCAGTGACGAGCGGCGTACACCTCACCGGAGCCGAGGTCGAGCGCCGAGCCGACGGCGTTCACCACGACGAGCGCTCCGACGGTGGTGCCGTCCGCGAGCCGCGCGGAGGCCGAGCCGACCCCACCCTTGAGGCCGCCGACCCGGGCGCCCGTGCCGGCGCCGACCGTGCCCTGGGCAACCTCGATGTCGGCCGCCGCCAGTGCGGCGCGCCCGAGCTCCGCGTCGGGCGTGTTGGCGAAGCCACCCCCGCGGCCGAGGTCGTAGATCACGGCCGCCGGCACGATCGGGACGACTTCGCCCGGACCGGTGCCGACCGGGAAGCCGATCCCCTGCTCCAGCAGGGCGCGGCTGACGCCCTCGGCGGAGGCGAGCCCGAGCGCGGAGCCACCGGTGAGCACGATCGCATGGACCCGCTCGACGACGTTCTCGGGCGCCAGCAGGTCGGTCTCCCGGGTCCCCGGCCCGCCCCCGCGCACGTCGACCCCGCCGACCGCACCCTCCGCGGGGGGCACCACCACCGTGACGCCGGTCAGCCACCCGTCCTCGGTTCGCTGGGCGTGACCGACCCGGATGCCGGGGACGTCGGTGATGGCGTTGCGCATCAGACGGACAGCTCGGCGCGCAGTGCCGCGGCGCGGGCCCGCACGCGGTGGTCGAGGTCGACGGCCCAGTCGGGCCAGTCGGGCTGCGGCTGCACCTCGAGGTGCGCTTGGAACGCGAGCAGGTCCTCCACCGCCGACGCCTGGGCCATCAGCGGCAGCCAGCCGATCTCCTCGTCGGAGAGGGACCGCACCCGGTGATAGCCCTCGAGGAACCGGCCCGGCACCTCCGCGTCGAGGTCGACGCCGCCGCTCACCGTCGCCCAGTCGCGGAGGGCGAACGCCACGTCGGAGACGAACCAGCCACGTCGTACGTCGTCGGGGTCGACCAGCACCACACCGTCGTCGAGGAGCACGGCGTTGTCGGCCTCCGGGTCGCCGTGCAGCACGCCGAAGACCTCGGACGTGCGCGGCAGCTCCGCCAGCCGGCGCCCGAGCAGAACCGCGAGGGTCGCCACGTCGTCGTCCGCAGTGCCGTGCGCCTCGAGCGAGAGCAGGTCGACGGCATCCGGCGCGTCCACGATGCCGTGCCCGTGCAGGTGGAGCCGCGCCAGGGCCTCACCCCACGCGGCGGCGTGCTGCGCGAGGTCCGCCCGTCCCTCGAGGATCTCGCCCTCCACGGCGGCGAGCGCCTGCACGACGTACCCCTCGACCGAGTGCGTGAAGCGACCCGAGGAGGACGCCACGGCGTTCGCGACCGGGGCGCCCGCGCCGTACCACGATGCTGCCGCTCGGGCGCCGCGCTCGAGCACCTCCCGGTGCGGCTCGGTGTCCGGCCGCAGCCGCAGCACGACCCGTCCCCTCTGACGACCCTGGTCGTCCTCCTCGCGTCGCGGCGCCACGAAGACGTGGGACGCGCTCGACCGCACGAACAGTGGTCGGTCCAGCCCCCACTCCTCCGCGGCCGCGTCGGCGACCGGGCTGTGACGCTCCTCCGGGTCCAGCGTCTCTGCGAACCGCACGAGCTCGTCGATCGTCAGCATGGGCCCCAGTATCGCGGCGTGTGCCTGAGAGTGCGCC
>NZ_DASUTK010000179.1:0-5130 GCF_036374615.1 Nocardioides sp. | reverse complement strand
GGAATCTGACACTCGGCGAGCTCGCCGCGGGAGGTCCGAGATTCACTGGTTGACCAGTGAATCTTGTGACTCGTGAGACTCAGCCACCCACCAGCGGGTCCAGCGCGACGGCGACGAACAGCAGCGACAGGTAGAGGTTCGAGGAGTGGAACAGCCGCATGGGCTGGATCCGGGTGAGGTCCTCGGTGCCGCGGGCGCGATGCCACATCCGGTGCGCCTCCACGAGGAAGACCGCACCCAGGACGGCGGCGGCCACGGGGTAGACCCACCCGGTCCCGGCCACCGGCCACAGCAGCAGCGACGTGGCCACCATCGCCCACGAGTACAACACGATCTGGCGACCGACCGCCTCGGCGCGGGCGACCACCGGCAGCATCGGGACGTCGACGTTCGCGTAGTCCTCGCGGTAGCGCAGCGCCAGCGCCCACGTGTGGGGCGGAGTCCAGAAGAACACCACGAGGAAGAGCACCACCGGCGGCCAGGCGAGCTCGCCGGTGACGGCAGTCCAGCCGATCAGCGCCGGGAAGCAACCTGCGAGGCCGCCCCACACGATGTTCTGCGTGGTCCGCCGTTTCAGCAGAACGGTGTAGACGACCAGGTAGAACAGCTCGGCCACCAGTGCGAGCCCGGCGGAGAGCCAGTTGACCCAGGTCGCGAGCACCACGGTCGCGAGGACACCCAGCACGATCCCGAACACGGTCGCGGCGACGGGTGACACGAGGTGGCGCGGCAACGCCCGGCGCCGGGTCCGACGCATCTGCTCGTCGATGTCCCGGTCGTAGACGCAGTTGAGGGCCGAGGCGGAGCCCGAGGACAGGGTGCCACCCACCACGGTGGCGACCACGAGGCCGAGATCGGGGACTCCGCGAGCGGCGAAGAACATGACCGGCACGGTGGTCAGCAGGAGGAGCTCGATGACGCGCGGCTTCATCAGACCGACGTACGCCGCGACCACGTCCTTGACGGTCGCCGACTGCGGCTGCGGCTGCGGCAGTGGTTGCGACTGCGCAGAGGCCGAGTGGCCGACGAATGTCAACGGATGTCCTCGGGTACGGGGCCGACGGAGGCGTGCATGCGCCTCGCAGTCTATCGCCCCGCATGAGTAGGCTCGCAGGTGAGGCGTGCCCCTCCTGGCCGATGTATGGCCGACGTACCAGACCACCCCTGCACGAAGAGGACACCTAGTGACCGCACTTGACTGGACCGATCTAGACGCGAAGGCCGTGGACACGGTGCGAGTGCTCGCGATGGACGCGGTGCAGAAGGTGGGCAACGGCCATCCGGGCACTGCCATGAGCCTCGCGCCGGCGGCATACCTGCTGTTCCAGAAGGTGATGCGGCACAACCCGGCCGACCCCGACTGGCACGGACGCGACCGGTTCGTCCTCTCCTGCGGGCACTCCAGCCTCACGCTCTACATCCAGCTGTACCTCGGCGGCTGGGGCCTCGAGCTCGAGGACCTCCAGGCGCTGCGGACGTGGGGCAGCAAGACCCCCGGTCACCCCGAGTACGGGCACACCGCCGGCGTCGAGACCACCACCGGCCCGCTCGGCCAAGGCGTCGGCAACGCGGTCGGGATGGCGATGGCGGCTCGACGCGAGCACGGCCTGCTCGACCCCAACGCCGCACCCGGGGAGTCCGTCTTCGACCACCACGTGTACGCCCTCGCGAGTGACGGCGACATCGAGGAGGGCGTCGCGTCGGAGGCGTCGTCCCTGGCCGGCACGCAGAAGCTCGGCAACCTCACCCTCATCTACGACCAGAACAAGATCTCGATCGAGGACGACACCGACATCGCGCTCTCCGAGGACGTCGCCAAGCGCTACGAGGCGTACGGCTGGCATGTGCAGACGGTCGACTGGACCAACGATGGCGCGAAGTACGAGGAGGACGTGCCCGCCCTCCACCGTGCGCTCCAGAGGGCGAACCGGGTCACCGACCAGCCGAGCCTGATCGTCCTGAAGACGATCATCGCCTGGCCCGCCCCGAACGCGCAGAACACCGGAGAGGCCCACGGCACCGCGCTCGGCGAGGACGAGGTCGCCGCCACCAAGCTGGTGCTCGGGTTCGATCCCGACCGCACGTTCGATGTCGATCCCGCCGTCCTGGCGCACACCCGCCAGGCCGTCGAGCGGGGCAAGGCCGCCCAGGCCGAGTGGGAGGAGCGCTTCCAGGCGTGGGCTCGCAAGCCCTCGGCCGACCTCGCGCTCTACGAGCGGCTGCAGACCCGCACGCTCCCCGAGGGCTGGGACTCCGAGCTCCCGACCTTCGACGCCGACCCCAAGGGTGTGGCGACCCGGAAGGCCTCCGGCCAGGTGCTGAACGCGCTCGCCGAGCGGGTGCCCGAGCTGTGGGGCGGCTCGGCCGACCTCGCCGGGTCGAACAACTCCACGATCGAGTCGGCGCCCTCCTTCGCGCCGGCCGAACGCTCCACCGACCTGTGGAAGGCCGACCCGTACGCGGGCAGGGTGCTGCACTTCGGCATCCGCGAGCACGGCATGGGCGCGATCCTGAACGGGATCGCGGCCCACGGAGGCAGCCGGCCGTTCGGGGCGACGTTCCTGACGTTCTCGGACTACATGCGGCCCGCGGTCCGGCTGGCCGCTCTGATGGGACTACCCGTCACCTACGTCTGGACCCACGACTCCATCGGGCTCGGTGAGGACGGCCCGACGCACCAGCCGATCGAGCACCTGGCCGCCCTCCGGGCGATCCCCGGGCTCGACGTGGTGCGACCCGCCGACGCCAACGAGACCGCGGCCGTGTGGCGCACCATCCTGTCGAACACGGACCGGCCGGCCGGCCTGGTCCTGACCCGGCAGAACGTGCCCGTCTTCCCGCGGGGTGAGGACGCCACGACAGGTGAGCACTGGTCCGACACCAGCAACGTGCACCGGGGCGGCTACGTGCTGCTCGAGGCCCCCGACCTCGACGGCCGCACCGGGTTGCCGGACGTCGTCCTGATCGGCACCGGCTCGGAGGTGCAGCTCGCCGTCGAGGCGCGCACCATGCTCGCCGAGCGTGGAGTCCGGGCTCGCGTCGTGTCGATGCCGTGCCGCGAGTGGTTCGACGCCCAGGAGACGTCATACCGCGAGACGGTGATCCCGCCAGTGGTCAAGGCCCGGGTCTCCGTCGAGGCCGGCATCGCACAGGGCTGGCGCGAGGTGGTCGGTGACCACGGCCGGATCATCTCCATCGAGCAGTACGGCGCATCCGCCGACTACGCACGCATCTTCCGTGAGCTCGGCGTCACGGCCGAGGCGGTCGCCGACGCGGCCGACGACAGCATCCGGGCCGCCGGCGGCTGACGACGCACCGTCGCAGCGCGCACCCAAGGGGTCACGCGGTCCACGAGAGGGAGGAACACCCGATGTCCACCAATCCACTGCAGCAGCTGACGGAGGCCGGAGTCTCGATCTGGCTCGACGACCTCTCCCGCGAACGGCTCGAGACCGGGAACCTCGCCGACCTGATCAAGAACAGCTTCGTGGTCGGCATCACCAGCAACCCGTCGATCTTCCAGGCCGCCCTGAGCGACGGCGAACGCTACGACCAGCAGATCCGTGAGCTCGCGGCCGACGGTGCCGACGTCTCGAAGGCGGCCCATGCCATCACGACCGACGACGTACGCGACGCCTGCCGTGTGATGCGCCCCGTGTACGACGCCACCGACGGGGTGGACGGCCGGGTGTCGATCGAGGTGGGTCCCGGGCTCGCGCACGACACGGCCGGCACCGTGGCCGAGGCGGCCTACCTCTGGGAGACGGTCGGCGAGCCCAACCTCTTCATCAAGATCCCGGGCACGCCGGAGGGCTGGCCTGCGATCACAGAGACCCTGGCCGCCGGGATCTGCGTCAACGTGACCCTGATCTTCGGTCTGGAGCAGTACCGCGAGGTCATGGAGGCTCACGTCGCCGGTCTCGAGCAGGCCGCGGCGAACGGGCACGACCTGAGCCGGATCCACTCGGTCGCGTCGTTCTTCGTCTCCCGCGTCGACACCGAGATCGACAAGCGGCTCGAGGCGGCGACGTCCGGCCCGGCCACCGATCCCGACCTGCGGGGCAAGGCAGGCGTCGCCAACGCCCGGCTGGCGTTCCGGATGTTCGAGGAGTTCTACAGCGGCGAGCGGTGGGAGGCGCTCGAAGCCCAGGGGGCTCGCAAGCAGCGTCCGCTGTGGGCGTCGACCGGCGTGAAGAACCCCGACTACGACGACACGATGTACGTCGTCGACCTGGTCGTCGAGGACACCGTCAACACCATGCCGGAGAAGACCCTCGAGGCGGTCGCCGATCACGGCGAGGTCCGCGGCGACCGGGTGCGGCCGTTCTACGACGACGCCGACGCCCACATGAAGGCCCTGGCCGAGGCCGGGATCGACTACGACGATGTCATCGCGGTACTGATCAAGGAGGGCGTCGAGAAGTTCGTCGTTGCCTGGGACGGGATGCTGGCGGCCCTGGAGGAGTCGCTGGAAGCAGCCCGCGCATGACCCAAGCCCCGGTCGATCCGACCACGACGGAGGCCTGGGCGCGGCTCAGCACGATCGCAGCGGACTTCTCCCCGGACCTGCGCGGCTGGTTCGCCGAGGACCCGGGAAGGGCCGAGCGGTACTCGCTCACCGCGGCTGACCTGTGGGTCGACCTGTCCAAGAACCTCGTGGACGACGACGTCATGGCGGCGCTGCTCGAGCTCGCTGACGCCGTGGGCGTGGTGGAGCGCCGGGACGCGATGTTCCGCGGTGACAGGATCAACGTCACCGAGGACCGGGCCGTGCTCCACACGGCGTTGCGGTTGCCTGCCGACGCGCGGCTCGAGGTGGACGGGCAGGACGTGGTCGCCGACGTCCACGACGTCCTGCGGCGGGTCTACGACTTCGCCGACCGGGTGCGGTCGGGCACCTGGACCGGTGCCACGGGCGAGCCGATCCGGACCCTGGTCAACATCGGGATCGGTGGCTCCGACCTCGGCCCGGTCATGGCCTACGAGGCTCTCACGCCGTACGTGCAGGACGGGCTGGAGTGCCGGTTCATCAGCAACATCGATCCCACCGACTGCGCGACGACGCTGGCCGGGCTCGACCCGGCGACGACGCTGTTCATCGTGTCCAGCAAGACGTTCGGTACGTTGGAG
>NZ_DASUTK010000178.1:0-17324 GCF_036374615.1 Nocardioides sp. | reverse complement strand
GCTGGGGGTTCGGTCGCACTCGCCTGGCAGAGCAGCAACAGCCGGCGCAACCCGGCCGTGGAGCCGCCCGTCCGCGACAGCTCCGGGGCCGAGGACCCGGGCGGCTCCGGTGGCGCGGGCGGTGGCGGCAGGACCGGAGGCGGCTCCGGCGGCGGCTCTGCCGGTGGTGGATCCAGCGACGGGCCGCAGTCCTCGCCCCCGTCGGCGAGCGAGTCGCCGACCAGCGACGCGCCGAGCCCGGGCGACGACAAGCAGGCCGGGAAGCCTGACCGCGACCGTGGGGACGCTGCGAAGCGCGACCGCCCGCGCGAGCAGAAGAGCCAGACCGCGGAGCCGACGGATGCCGCCACGGTGTCGCCCGACCCCGTCACGGAGGACGAGGTGGCGACCACCTCCCAGCCCGTGACGGACGGCGGGCTTCCGCTGTGGCTGGTCGGCCTGGCCGCGGCGTGCCTGCTCGCGGTGGGCGCAGTCGTGGCCGTCGTACGACGCAACGCAGCGCGCGGCGCGTGAGCGGGAGGCTGCCCCGAGATCTCCATCCGGTCGCCTGGTGGACCTGGGCGGTCGGGCTGGCGGCGGGGGCGTCGCTGTCCACCAATCCGGTGTGGATGGTGATGCTCGTAGGGGCAGCCACCGTCGTGGTGCTGGCGCGCCGGTCCGACCAGCCGTGGGCACGGTCGTTCCGGCTCTACTGCCTGCTGGCGCTGGTGATCGTGGTGCTGCGGGTCGTCTTCCGGATCGTCTTCGGGGGAGGAGTCGGCGACACGGTCCTGGTCGAGCTGCCGGAGATCCCGCTGCCCGGCTTCGTGATGGGGATCCAGCTGTTCGGCGACATCACGCTCGAGAGCCTGCTCGCCGGGTTGTACGACGGACTGCGGCTCGCCGCGATCGTCATCTGCATCGGCGCGGCCAACTCCCTGGCCAACCCGAAGCGGCTGCTGAAGTCCCTCCCGCCGGCGCTCTACGAGATCGGCACCGCGATGGTGATCGCGGTGACGATGGTGCCGCAGCTGGCCGACAGCGTCCGACGGGTGCGCCGTGCGCAAGCTCTGCGCGGCGGAGCGTCGGGGAGGGTCAGCCGGCTGCGCCGCGTCCTCGTGCCGGTGCTGGAGGACGCCTTCGACCGCTCGCTGCGCCTCGCGGCAGGCATGGACACCCGTGGCTACGGCCGCAGCGGCGACGCCACGCCACGGCAGCGCCGGCTCACCGGGGCCTTGATGCTCGCCGGCCTCTGCGGGATCTGCCTGGGCAGCTATCTCGGCCTCGACCAGTCGACGGCCCTCCCGGTCTCGTGGGGCAGGCCGCTGCTCCTGGGCGGCCTGGCGGTCGCGATCGGCGGGATCGTGGCGGCGGGCCGGCGGGTCCACCGCAGCCGCTACCGGCCCGACCCGTGGCGCTGGCCCGAGCTGTCGGTGATCGCGTGCGGCCTCGCGGTCGCGGTCGCCGCCCAGCGGATCACCCAGGTGAGCCCGACGATCGCGTACCCGCCGCTCACCGCGGTCCCCACGCTCGATGTCCTCGCGCTGGTAGCCGTTGCAGTCGCGGTGCTGCCGGCGGTGCTGGCGCCACCGCCGACGATGGGGCTGGTGGTGAAGTCGTGATCGAGCTCCGCGGCATCCGCTTCTCGTACGACGAGCGGGCGGTCCTCGACGCCGTGGACCTCCACCTCGACGAGGGCGAGCTGGTGGTGGTCTCCGGTCGTACCGGCAGCGGCAAGTCGACCCTGCTGGGAGTGGTGACCGGACTCGTGCCGCGCTTCAGCGGCGGAGTGCTGCAGGGCGACGTCCGGCTCGACGGGGAGTCGATCCTGGACGTGCCGCCGCGCGACCGCGCCCACGTGATCGGCCACGTCGGCCAGGATCCCGCATCCGGGTTCGTGACCGACACGGTCGAGGAGGAGCTCGCCTTCGGGATGGAGCAGCTCGGGCTCCCTGCAGAGACGATGCGGCGACGGGTGGAGGAGACGCTGGACCTGCTCGGCGTGGCGGAGCTGCGCTCCCGGGACCTCCGCACGCTCTCGGGGGGTCAGCAGCAGCGGGTCGCGCTCGGCGCCGTGCTCACGATGCACCCGCGGCTGCTGGTGCTGGACGAGCCCACGTCGGCGCTCGACCCGACCGCGGCCGAGGAGGTGCTGGCGACGCTCACCCGGCTCGTGCACGACCTCGGGGTCTCGGTGCTGATGGCGGAGCACCGGCTCGAGCGGGTCGTGCCGTTCGCGGATCGGATGGCGCTGCTCGACGGCCGCGGTGGGCTGGACGCGGGTCCGGCGCGCGAGGTGCTCGCCGTGTCGCCGGTGGTGCCGCCGCTGATCGAGCTCGGCCGGCTGGCCGGGTGGGAGCCACTGCCGCTGAGCGTCCGCGACGCACGGCGGCAGAGCACGGACCTCCGGCGACGGCTGGGCGACCCACCGGTACAGGTACAGGACCTGGAGCCGAGCGCCGAACCCGTGCTCGTCGCGAGGCGGGTGACGGTCCGACATGGTCGGACGGTGGCGGTGCGCGAGGTCGACCTGCGCCTCGAGCGCGGGGTGGTGACCGGCCTGATGGGACGCAACGGGTCAGGGAAGTCGTCCCTGATCTGGGCGATGCAGGGCACCGGTCGCCGCACCGACGGCTCGGTCTCCGTCGCGGGCCAGGACCCCGCCGATCTGGACGCCGCCGGGCGTCGGGCGGTCGTGGGACTCGTGCCGCAGACCCCCGCCGACCTGCTCTACCTCGAGACCGTCGCCGAGGAGTGTGGATCGGCGGACGAGTCCGCAGCGGCCGAGCCCGGCCGCTGCCGGGCACTGCTCGACCGGTTCGCCCCGGGCATCCCTGACGACCAGCACCCCCGCGACCTGTCCGAGGGCCAGCGGTTGTCGCTCGTGCTCGCGGTCGTGCTCACCGGCCGGCCGCCGGTGCTGCTGCTGGACGAGCCCACCCGCGGCCTCGACTACGAAGCGAAGGCGCAGCTCGCCGACGTGCTGAACGGTCTGGCCGAGGAGGGCTGTGCCGTGCTGGTCGCGAGCCACGACGTCGAGTTCATGGCGCAGGTGGCGCAGCGGGTCGTGGTGCTCGCCGAGGGCGAGGTGGTCTCGGCCGGTCCCGTCCACCGCGTGCTGCCGGAGTCGCCCGGCTTCGCGCCGCAGATCACGAAGGTGCTCGGCGCGCCGTGGCTGCGCGTCGACGAGGTGGCCGCAGCACTGGGGCCTGAGCGATGAGCGACGTCGCACGCGTCGCGGTCCCGCTGCGGCTGCGATCCACGATGGTCCTCGGCGTTGCCTCCGCCACCGGCCTGGTGATGCTCGGCTGGCCGTTGCTCGTCGACGTCGCACCGCAGCAGCAGCTCCAGCCGCCGTTCTTCTTCCTGGCACTGCTGCCGCTGGTGGTCCTGGTCGTCCTCGCCGAGGTCAGCGAGGGCGGCATGGACTCCCGCGTGCTGGCTCTGCTCGGCGTGCTCAGCGCCGCGAACGCCCTGCTCCGGCTGCTCGGCGCCGGCACCGCCGGGATCGAGCTGGTCTTCTTCCTGCTGATCCTGGCGGGACGAGTGTTCGGCCCCGGCTTCGGTTTCGTGCTCGGCTGTACGTCGTTGTTCGCGTCGGCGCTGCTCACCGCAGGCGTCGGGCCGTGGTTGCCGTACCAGATGATCGTCGCGGCCTGGGTGGGCATGGGCGCCGGGATGCTCCCTCGCAAGGTCGGCGGCCGCAAGGAGATCGTGATGCTCGTCGGGTACGCCGTCGTCGCGGCATACGGCTACGGGATCCTGATGAACCTCTCCGGCTGGCCGTACGCGCTGGGCATCGCCGTGCCCGGCTACGAGGGCGAGCTGTCGTTCGTGCCAGGCGACCCGCTGAGTGAGAACCTCCAGCGGTTCATCGTCTACACCCTGGTGACGTCGACCGCCACCTGGGACACCGGCCGAGCCATCACCACCTCGCTGGCGGTGATCGTGCTCGGACCGTCGATCCTGACGACGCTGCGGCGCGCCGCCCGCCGGGCGGTCGTCGCTCCGCTGCCCGGCACCAGCGGGTGAGTCAACCGGGGTCGACCACGAGGATCCGGTCGTCGGTCGCGGCAGGCTCTCCGCGACCGTCGCGGTTGGACGTCGTCACCCAGAGCATGCCGTCCGGAGCGACCGCCACCGTGCGCAGCCGCCCGTACTCGCCCACGAAGAAGTCGCGGACCGGGCCGACCTCGCCGTCGTCGACGCCGATCCGCCACAGCCGGGTGCCCCGCAGGGCGGCGAGCCACAGCTGCCCGTCGGCGTACGCCAGGCCCGATGGCGACGCCTCGTCAGTGCTCCAGACGACCCGTGGGTTCACGAAGTCGCTCGAGCCGGCTCGGCCCTCCGCCTCCGGCCAGCCGTAGTTCGACCCCGGCCGGATGAGATTGAGCTCGTCGTACGTCGACTGCCCGAACTCGCTGGCCCACAGGTGGTCCTGATCGTCGAAGGCCAAGCCCTGGACGTTGCGGTGCCCGAGGCTCCAGACGGGGGAGCTCGGGTCGGGGTTGCCAGGCGCGGGCTCGCCGTCGGAGGTGATCCGCAGGATCTTGCCGCCGAGGGATGCAGGGTCCTGGGAGAGCTCTCCCACGCCGGTCTCGCCGGTAGAGGCGTACAGGAAGCCGTCCGGCCCGAACGCGAGCCGGCCGCCGTCGTGGATGAACCCGTTCGGGATCCCGGTGAGCACCGCAGTGGCCTCCCCGAGCCGGTCGTCCTCGTCCAGGCGAGCGCGCAGGATCCGGTTGTCCTCGGAGGTGCTCACGTAGAAGTAGAGGAGCCGGTCCTCGTCGAAGTCGGGCGACACCGCAACGCCGAGCAGACCGGCCTCGCCCTGCGGCGCCGCCTGCTCGAGCCGACCCACCTCCTCGACCCGTGTCGACTCGGGCGCCTCCGGGTCCACGAGCAGCACGGTGCGTTCGTCCCGCTCGGTCACGACGGCCCGGCCGTCGGGCAGGAACGCGAGCCCCCAGGGCACCGCCAGCCCGGTGGCGGCCTCGCCCACGACCTGCGGGGCACGGGAGGGTACGGCGCCGTCGGTCTCCTCGGCCTCGGCGGTCTCGTCGGTCTCGTCGGGGTCGGTCTCATCGGACGGCGACGCGGTCACCGTCGCGGGACCTGGGCCGGCGTCGGGGTCCTCGCCGCAGCCGGCGAGGACGAGGAGGACTGCTCCCAGGACGACCAGCCGGCGCATGGCTCAGCCGACCCGCTCCACGAACTCCAGGAGCAGCGCATGCACCTCGTCGGGGCGCTCCATCTGGATGAAGTGGGAGCCCAGCAGCTCGACGTACGTCGCGTCGTCGAGCCGCTCGGCCGCGGTGTGCATGTCGCGCGCGCCGGCCATCACGTCGTAGGTCCCGGCGACGAAGCAGGCGGGCACCGTGATTCGGCTCAGGCTGACCCGAGCGTGCTCGGAGGCCGACAGCACCAGGTGGAAGTACCAGCCGACGGGGGTGCTGAGGAACTCGCGGACCGCGGCTGCGGCCAGGTCGCGGTCCGCCACCGGGAACATGAACCCGGTCTGCTCCAGGGCGGCGATCGTGCGGCGGCCCACCGGAAGGCGTGAGGTGAACGGCGTGAGCGCCCACCCGCTGTACTTCATGATGCGGGCGAAGCTCACGGTCGCAGCGCGAGCGACGGCGTGCGGCACGTGGAAGGGGCCGAGCATCGTCGCAAACGTGTCTCCGGGCACACCGGCGACCGCGAACAGCCCCGACACGCGCTCGGGGTGGGAGAGCGCGAGCTCGAACATGGTGTTGACGCCCATCGACCAGCCCATCAGGACGGCGCGGTCGACGCCGAAGTGGTCCATCACCGACAGCGCGTCCTCGACGAGCTCCTCGATCCGGACCCGGCTGCGGTCGGCCGGGCGGTCGGAGCCGCCCGTGCCCCGGTGGTTCCAGCTGACGACGCGCAGGCCGCAGTCGGGGTCGAGCAGCGCCGGCCAGGCCCAGGCATTGGTGCCGAGGCCGTTGCACAGCACCACCGTCGGTCCGTCGATGCTCCCGTCAGGGTCGTTGGTCCACACCCGTAGCCGGGTGCCGTCGTCGGAGAGGATCTCGTCGAACGCCAGCCGGGCGTGGGTGGAGGTCGTCGTGAGAGGCGCGCTCATGGCCCGATTCTGCAGCACGGTTCCCCGCGCCTCGCGGTGCCACGGCCGTCCGCTCTGCTCTGCTGCCGGCCCCTGGAGACTCAGGCAGGCAGGAGAGAGCCGTGCCCGAGGAACAGCTCGAGCGAGCTCATGAGGTCGCCCGACACGGCGTACCGCACGACGCGGAAGCGGCGGTTCCGGCCGTCGATCGTGAGCCTCAGCCGACTGCCGGAGAGGGCGGCCGAGTCGATCTGGTCCCACGCGAACAGCGTGGCCCGCCGGTCGTCGAGGAGCCGGTCGATCGGCAGCGATGCGACGTGGAGCGTCGCGGTCCGGTACCCGTCCGCGCTGCGGTGCCGGAAGGCGGCGCGGACCCCTTCGACCAGTCCGAGACGCTTGATGATCAGGCCGCAGTCGGAGACGACCAGGACGCGCGTCCGGCGCCAGTGCACGCAGGCGGCGACCGACAGCACTTCGGGCTCGACCTCGTCGGCATCGGTGACGGTGCGCCCGGTCGCGTCGAAGGAGACCGAGGTCGGTACTCCCTCGTCCTCCAGTGCCCTGATGAGCAGCTCCGCCGACTCGCGGTCGACCGCCTCCGCCACCAGTGCCGCGACGTCCACCTCATGCCCGTCCTCTCCGACCAGCGCCCCGGTGCGGTCCCAGTCGATGGTGAACCGTGCGTCGCAGTGGTCGATGAGAGCGGCCGAGACGGCGTGGCTCACGAGGTCGCGAGCGGCAGCCGTGATCTGTTCCGAGTCGGCGTCGTCGGGAACGACGGACGCCACCAACGACCGACCGTCGCCTCGGCCCAGGGCCGAGATGGCGTCCTGAAGACTGGGCGCACGCCCTCCGGCCTCCCGCGTGGCACGGGCAAGCAACGACGCGTGGGCCCGTGCCTGCTCGGCTCCAGCCGTCTCGGCGATCCACTCCCACGGTCGCACGTCCATCGGGGAGTCCGCGAAGAGCTCGGACTCCAGCTCGTGCAGGACCGCCTCCGGCCCCACGAGCAGGTCGACGGCGGAAGTCCCGTCGTCGGTGACACCGTCGGCGGGGAGCGCCTCGAAGAACTCGACCCTGCCCCTCAGGGTCGGGTGCGTGTCGTACGGGCTCTGCTCCTCTTCCGGGAGGTCGTGCCGGAGCCGCCGCAGCGCCCGCTGTCGCTGCGGGCTCGCGAGAAGCTCGGCGAACCCGATGAAGAACGCGTCCGGCCGGACACCTTCCACGGGGAAGGCGTAGCGCTTGAGGAAGTAGTCCCAGATGGAGTCCAGGGCCGGCAGCTCACGCAGGGCGCCTGCCGACGGGTCGCGGCCCGCCACCCGGGAGGACCAGCGGTCCGCCTCGAGCTCCTGGCGGCGGGTGACCGAGTGCGTCAGGCGCAGGTACAGCCGGCCGTACGCATCGAACACCTTGCCCGTCCACGACGTGGGGCCGAGCTCGTCGACGATGTGCCCCAATGTCACTTGTCCCCGGTAGGCGATCGGAGCGAGCGCCGTGTGCCGGTGGCTGAAGTGACCCATCTCGTGCGCCAGCACGGCGCGCAGCTGCCGCCGCGTGAGCCCGAGGACGAGCGGCGCGCCGACGGTCATCACCCGTCGGCCACCGATCAGGCCCAGGAACCGGGACTGCTCCCACACGGACGCGTTGACCTCCGCGACCAGCCGGATCTCGTCGGGGGCGCGGGTGCCGACCGCCTCGGCGATCTCGTGCACCTCAGACCACAGCTCCGGCTGGTCCTGTGCGCTGACGACCAGCCCGCTGGGCTCACCGTCGGGCAGCCGTGTCACCGCCCAGAACGCGCGGCCCAGCCCGAGCAGCAGGAACGCCGCGAGGATCAGTGCCTTGCCGAGCGCGAAGCCGCCGAGGCCGTGCGACACGGCCTGGTACAGCACGAAGCCGGTCAGACCGACCACGCCTACGGCCAGCACGTAGACGCCGAGCAGCAGCAGCACGGACAATGCGGCGCGCGCGATCAGCGTCACGGGGACCTCCGGGGGCAGATGGACCGGTCCAGTGTGGGCGAATCACCCCCTCGCCGTACGACGAATCGGCGAACTGTCGCCCGACTGTCAGTCCGGCACGGGGTCCGTGATCACCCTGCCGGACCGGGTCGCCCCGACCGACGCCACCACGACGCATGCCACCGCGAGCCACTGCCAGCCGGTGAGGAACTCGCCGAGCACCAGCATCGCGGTGAGTGCCGCGGCCGCCGGTTCCATGCTCATCAGGATCGAGAACACGGAGGGCCTGATGGTGCGGAGTGCCACCATCTCGACGCTGTACGGGATGACCGAGCTGAGGAGGCCGACCACGGCACCGAGTGCGAGTACACGCGGGTCGAGGAGCTCACTGGAGGAGCCGACGACGGCGAACGGTGCGAGCAGCAGGGCGGCCACGATGCTCGCGACCGCAAGCCCGTCGAGGCCGGGCCAACGGGTGCCCGTCCGCGCGCTCAGCAGGATGTACGCAGCCCACATGGCCCCTGCCAGGAGGGCGAACAGCACGCCCGCCAGGGTCACCTCACCCGGCTGCAGCCCGAGGAGCAGGATCCCCACGGCTGCGAGCGTCACCCACACCAGGTCGCGGGCGCGGCGTGACAGCACCACTGCGAGGGCGAGCGGCCCGATGAACTCGATGGTCACCGCGATCCCGAGGGGGATCCGTGACATCGACTGGTAGAAGGACCAGTTCATGACGCCGAGGGTCACGCCGAAGGTGATCGCCACGTACCAGTCCGCGCGCGAACGGCCTCGAAAGACGGGCCGGGCGATGAGGCCCACCACCACCGCGGCGGTGGCCATCCGCAGCCACACCATGCCGGTCGGCGAGACGACGCTGAAGAGGTCCTTCGCGAAGGCTGCCCCGAGCTGGACCGAGAGGATCCCCAGCAGTACCAACCACACGGGGGAAACGCGGGCGGGCAGGCCGGTCAGTGCTCCTCCTCGGACTCCTCTCCCAGCCGCGCCAGGAGTCGCCGGGCGATCCGGATCTCGCTGTCGAAGTGTGCCAGCCCCCACTCGGCGACCAGGGAGGGATGGTGGAACGGCTGGCCGGGCGCGTCCTCGCCCGTCAGACCCGTCCGCACCTCCCGGAGGTCGCTCCTGGCCGCACGCACCTCGTCGACGTACCGCTCCAGCATCGCCCGCAGCGAGGCGACGTCGCTCAGGTGCCCGATCATCAGCCGCAGCGCCACCGGGTGCTTGAAGACGGGGAAGCCGGCGGGGCTCTCGCGCAGCCAGCGCTCGAGCGTGCGGCGGCCCTGGGCACTGATGGTGTAAGTGGTGCCGCGCCCCTGTCCGCGTCGTCGGACCAGGCCGGCATCGGTGAGACGGGTCAGCTCGGAGTAGACCTGGCTCATCGCGGGCGACACCCAGTAGAAGCGCAACGTGAAGTCGGCGCGCTGCTTGAGCTCGTAGCCGGTCAGCTCGTCGCCGAACGTCAGCAGGCCGAGCAGCGCATAGGAGGTCACGGGGAGGTCTTGACTCATCTCGACACCAGACTAGTCTTCCAATTAGGAATAGACACCGTGTGAGAGCAGTCGTGGTGGAACACGGCATTGCCGCACGCGGACTCGCGCCGAGACCGCGCACTCTGAGGGGAGCTGGGCTGACGATGGCAGGGACACTGCTGATGGTGGGTACCCGCAAGGGACTCTGGATCGGACGGTCCGACGAGGCCCGTCGGGACTGGGAGTGGAGCGGTCCGCACTTCGAGATGCAGGGCGTCTACTCGGCTCTGGTCGACCGTCGGGGTGCCGAGCCACGGTTGTTCGCCGGCTCGTCGTCCAGCTGGTTCGGACCACAGGTCTACCGGTCCGACGACCTCGGTGGCACGTGGGACGAGACCCCCAACGGGGCCATCCGGTTCCCCGACGACACGGGAGCCACGCTGGCGTCCGTCTGGCAGCTGATGCCTGGGTCGCCGGCAGGTGACGACGCCGTCGTCTGGGCTGGCACCGAGCCGGGTGCGGTCTTCAAGTCGACCGACCGAGGTGAGAGCTTCGAGCTCGTGCGCGGGCTCTGGGACCACCCCCACCGGACGGAATGGGACGCCGGGTACGGCGGCCAGGCGTTCCACACCCTGCTGCCTCACCCGAAGGATCCCGACCGGCTGCTTGCGGCGATCTCCACCGGCGGCGTGTACGTCACCGAGGACGGAGGCGCGACCTGGGCTCCTTCGAACAAGGGCATCAAGGCGGAGTTCATGCCTGGCGAGCGCACCTACCCCGAGTTCGGGCAGTGCGTCCACAAGGTCGCCCGTGACGCCGCGAACCCCGAGCGGCTCTACCTCCAGAACCACGGCGGTGTCTACCGCTCCGACGACGGCGGTGCCTCGTGGAACGACATCGCGCCAGGGCTGCCGACCGAGTTCGGGTTCGCCATGGTGGCCCACCCCCGCCGCGCCGACACTGCCTTCTCCTTCCCGATCGCCGACGCCGGGGCGCGATGGCCGGTCGACGGGAGGGCGAGGGTCGCGCGCACCACCGACGCGGGGGAGTCGTGGTCACTGCTCGGTGAGGGCGATCTGCCCGACCAGTACTTCGCCGCCGTCATGCGCGACGCGATGTGCACCGACGACCACGAGACCGCCGGCCTGTACGTCGGCGGCCGCAACGGCTCGGTCTTCTGCTCGCCCGACGAGGGCGAGACCTGGAGCGAGATCCACCGCGACCTGCCCGACGTGCTGGTCGTGCGTGCAGCCGCGCTCGCTTGAGAGGATCCGCCCATGAGCTCCTTCGAGTTGTCCCGTTCCACCCACATCGACGCGCCACCGGAACGGGTGCGCCCGCTGCTCGAGGACTTCCGGGAGTGGCAGAAGTGGTCGCCGTGGGAGGGACTCGACCCGAACCTGAACCGCACGTTCACCGGCCCCGAGAAGGGGGTCGGCTCCCACTACCACTGGTCGGGCAACAAGCAGGCCGGTGAGGGAACGATGGAGATCACCAAGGCGGAGACTCAGCTCGTCGAGGTCGACCTACGGTTTCTCAAGCCGTTCAAGGCGACCAACGTGACCAGTTTCCACCTCGCGCCCGCAGGCGGCGGCACCGATGTGACGTGGGTGATGACCGGCGAGCGGAGCGCGATCATGTCGTTGATGGGCAAGCTCTACTTCGACAAGTCGATCGGCAAGGACTTCGAGAAGGGGCTGGCGTCGCTGAAGAAGGCTGCGGAGCCGCCCCGGTGAGATAGTCCGCCGCCGAAATCATCGTCCGAGGGTCGGAAGAGGTGATTTGGGCGGCGGAGTATCGGCCTAGGCTCGGGGGCATGACGCAGCCGCCGCCCGACGGAACGCAGGCGCCCGACATCAAGCCCCGTTCGCGCGACGTGACCGACGGACTGGAGCGGGCCGCGGCCCGCGGGATGCTGCGGGCGGTGGGCATGGGGGACGACGACTGGGAGAAGCCCCAGATCGGGGTGGCCTCCTCCTGGAACGAGATCACCCCCTGCAACCTCTCCCTCGACCGGCTCGCGAAGGCTGTCAAGAACGGCGTGCACGCAGGTGGCGGGTTCCCACTGGAGTTCGGCACCATCTCGGTCTCCGACGGGATCTCGATGGGGCACGAGGGGATGCACTTCTCGCTCGTGTCGCGCGAGGTGATCGCCGACTCGGTCGAGACCGTGATGATGGCGGAGCGGCTCGACGGATCGGTCTTGCTCGCGGGCTGCGACAAGTCACTGCCCGGCATGCTGATGGCCGCGGCCCGGCTCGACCTCGCCAGTGTCTTCCTGTACGCCGGCACGATCCTGCCCGGCAAGGTCGACGGTGAGGACGTCACGATCATCGACGCGTTCGAGGCAGTCGGGGCCTGCCTGGCGGGCAAGATCAGCCGCGAGCAGGTCGACAAGGTCGAGCGTGCGATCTGTCCCGGCGAGGGTGCCTGCGGCGGGGCGTACACCGCGAACACCATGGCCTCGGTCGCGGAGGCGCTCGGCATGAGCCTCCCGGGCAGCGCGGCTCCGCCAGCAGTGGACCGCCGACGCGACGGGTTCGCCCACAAGTCCGGCGAGGCCGTGGTCGAGATGCTGCGGAGGGGCATCACCGCCCGTCAGATCATGACCCGCGAGGCGTTCGAGAACGCGATCGCGGTCGCGATGGCGCTGGGTGGTTCGACCAACGCCGTGCTCCACCTGCTGGCCATCGCCCGTGAGGCCGACGTCGACCTGACGCTCGACGACTTCACGCGGATCGGCGAGAAGGTGCCGCACCTCGGTGACCTGAAGCCCTTCGGCAAGTACGTGTGGGTCGACTTCGACCGGGTCGGCGGCATCCCGATGCTGATGAAGCTGCTGCTCGACGCGGGGCTGCTCCATGGCGACGTCCTCACCGTGACCGGCAAGACGCTCGCGGAGAACCTCGCCGACATCGCTCCGCCGTCGGTCGACGACGAGGTGATCCGCGCACTTGACCGACCGATCCACCGCACCGGCGGTCTCACCATCCTGTCCGGCTCGCTCGCTCCCGAGGGTGCGGTCGTGAAGAGCGCCGGGTTCGACGACTCGACGTTCACCGGTACCGCGCGCGTGTTCGACGGCGAGCGGGCCGCTCTCGACGCGCTCGCAGCCGGCACGATCGCGGCGGGCGACGTCGTCGTGATCCGCTACGAGGGTCCGAAGGGCGGCCCGGGCATGCGCGAGATGCTCGCCATCACCGGTGCCATCAAGGGCGCCGGGCTCGGCAAGGACGTGCTGCTGATCACCGACGGCCGCTTCTCCGGCGGGACGACCGGCCTGTGTGTCGGGCACATCGCGCCCGAGGCGGTCGACGCCGGCCCGATCGCGTTCCTCCGCGACGGCGACGAGATCACCCTCGACGTCGCCAACCGGTCGCTCGACGTCGACCTGTCGGACGAGGAGCTGGCTGCCCGTCGCGAGGGATGGCAGCCGAACCCGCCCAAGTACACGCGCGGGGTGCTGGGCAAGTACGCCAAGGTCGTGCAGTCGGCGGCCCACGGCGCGGTCTGCGGCTGAGCGTCGGCTCCGCCGGTCAGGCGTGGATGTGCTCCTCCCAGTCCGCCGGGACCCGCCCCTCCGGGCCGGGGGAGGGCTGGTCCTCCGGGTGTGACGTCGGTGGGGCCAGGTCCGGCAGCGGCAGCACCCGCTCCCGTGCGTAGTCCCAGCCCCACTCCTCACTCGGCTCGAAGCTCTGCACCACCGGGTGCCCGGTCGCCCGGAAGTGGGCGGTGGCGTGCTGGCCCGGCGAGGAGTCGCAGCAGCCGACGTGCCCGCACTGCGCGCACCGCCGCAGATGCACCCACCAGCCAGCGGCCTCCTCGCACTCGGCGCAACCGGTGCCGCTGGGAGGGACCTCGGGGCGGACGTGTTCGCTGGTCATGACGGCAGTCTGCCCCAGGGGCCGAGCGCGGTCGGTTCAGGCAGGCCGGGACAGTGTCAGGCCGGGCTGCGTCGTACGACGGCGGCGGACCAGCCAGAAGCCGGCTGCGAGCAGCAGGCCCACGCCCAGCGCGAGCCCGCCGGCGGTCACGGGCGAGCTGCCCGGCGTGCTGTCGTCAGGCGGGAGGGCCGCCGCGGCCGCCGGCGCGGCCGCGTCGTCCTCCCCTGACGAGTCCGTCGGGTCCGCCGTGACCGGCACCGTGGCACCCAGCGTCACCATCGCAGCCTCGAGCGCGGCGCCGCCGTGCCACCAGCCACTGTTCAGTGCCTCGCCCCACAGGCGTTGATGCCGCGGCACGTGCGCCCAGGCCCCGCCCTCGGCGAACGGGTAGATGTGGCTGACCGCCATCACCCGGCTGGCCTGGTACCACGTCAGGACGTACCGCGGCCCGAGCTCGCCCTCGGTCACGTCGGGACCAGCCGTGAGCTGGCCGTCGCCGAAGATCCCGTAGATGCCGCTGACCTCTGACAGCGTGCCGAGGTCGACGTCGTCGGTGGGACGCGTCCAGTGGTCCACCTCGAGCTCCGAGATGCCGGGGCCGGTCACGGTCACCGAGGTGGCGCCCTTGGCGGATGCCGGCGCTGCCCCGGCGACGACGAGCGCGAGTGCGACGGCAAGCAGGGCTGGGATGACGAGTGGTCGCTTCATGCCCGTGGTACACCGCCGGGCGTCAGGAGGTTCCGGCCACCGAGCGAGCGATCATCACGGCCTCGTGGCGAGCAAGTCCGCTGACCTCGAGCCGAGACGTGACGCCCTCCCGTTCCCAGATCAGGGTCCGGCCCGCCAGCCGTGCGGTCGCGACGACGACCTCCTCGTCCCGGTCGACGTACATCAGGTCGTGCGGCCCGGGGATCCACCAGCCGATCGTCCCGTCCAGGGTCACCGCCTCGATGTCCAGGTCACCGATCTGTTTCTCGAACACCGGTCCCATGGAACCGTCGAACTGATCGAGGACGACAGCGCCGTCGCGCCACGACATGCTGATCACCCGTCCGTGGTCGATGACCGTCACCGACTCCGGCTCGCCGAGGACGCGCGGCGACGACAGCGCGAACGTGGCCGCCGCGGCCGCCCCCTCCAGGTCGGAGACCGTGGGGCTCGGCAGCGGTTCGTCGGGCGTGCGCGACGCGTCCGGCTCGTCGTCGGACACGACGATCCCGGCACGCTCGAGCAGGTCGGCTGCGAACGCGCGGACCTGGGGGGAGAAGCCGAGGGCGGCGACGACGGTGGCGAGGGCGGCGACGGCGAGAGTCCAGCGGCGTCGGGTGGGCGCTGGTTCGTCCAGCCGTTCCAGCACCGCGTCCGCCAGGTCGGGCCGGGTCGGTGGAGCGACCCGTTCCGCGACGGCGAGCAGCTCATCCTCGAGCATCGTCCACCTCCAGTCCCTCGGCTGCAGCGCTGAGCTCCGCGCGCAGCCGCCGCAGGGCGCGCGACGCCCGCGACTTCGCGGTCCCGCGGGGGATGCCCAGCGTCGTCGCCGTCTCCTGCTCGTTGAGGCCGAGGAACCACCGGCACAGCACCACGTCGCGCTCCTCGGTCCGCAGCGACCGGACGGCGGCAAGCACCGCTCGGTCGCGCTCGGCGGCCTCGGCGCCTGCCGTCGGGTCGACCGACCCGGGCAGCTCCAGCGCCCGCAGGGCACGGGCAGCACGTCGCTTGCGCGAGCGGACCTCGTTGCGGGTCTGGTTCGCGACGATCCGCAGCAGCCACGGTCGGAACGGCGCATCGCCCCGGAACCGGCCGATCGCACGCCACGCCTTCACGAACGCCTCCTGCACCACGTCGTCAGTGTCCGGACCCGCTCCGAACCACGCGGCAGCCCGGGTCGCGGCAGCACCGTGCCGGGCCACCAGTCGCGCGAACGCGTCCCGGTCGCCGGCTTGCGCGAGGCGCACGTCCGCGCGATCCTGCTCGCGCGGGTCGTCCCCCCTGGTCGCGTGGGTCTCGGCCGTCGTGGTCTCCTGGATCCTCGTGCCCGTCCTACACCGCTGGTGTGACTTCGGTTCCCACGAACGATCGCATGCACGACGTCAACGGGGCCCGGACGCACGTCCGGGCCCCGTCGACGGGCGGTCCAGGGCGATCGTCAGAGGCCGAGGCCGAGCCGCCCGAGGATGCGGTTGAGCAGGCGGACCAGACGCCCGAGAACGCCGGACAGTCCTCCGTCCAAGAGCCCGACGACCGCGCACAACAGGTTTCCGAGCAGGTTCCCCGCGCCCGAGACCGCGACGATGTTGAGCACGACCCGGTTCAGGTGCACCTGGAGACCGAGCAGGTCGAGGTCGAGCGGCCCGAGCACGAGGTTCAGCACGTCGCACTCCGCTGCCGCGGCCGAGGCTCGGGCGGCCGTCGTGGCGGGCGCGCCGTTGATCCTCTTCACGCGCATCTTGCGCATCACACCGAAGGTGCTGGTGGTCCCGTTCTTGTTGTGGACGACACCTTGCACCAGCCCGCGGACGAAGACCTTGCCGTTGCGCTTGGAGAAGCTGAGCGGGACGAACGTGCCCGTCACGCTGCGATCGTTCCCAGTCGTACCTCGGACCCGCGAGCTGAGCTTGCCCAGACCGTTGTGCGCGACGGACCCCTTCGCCGAGGCGGTCGGCGCGCTGGTCGCGCTGGTCGCGCTGGTCGCGGTCCCTCCCCAGGCCACGGCCATCGTCGCGGTGACGACCAGTGAGACGATCAGCGCAAGTGGCCCAGCCACGCGCTTGTTTCTGAGATTCATCATGGTGAGTTCCCTCCGTGGAAACCGGTCCAGACGACCGGTGCCTCCTCGCCCGAGTTGGTGGGAAGGCGCGTTCGACGCTAGGTGGGCCCACCGCTCAGGGTCACACCCTCAAGGGCGAAACCACGGGAGTGGGGGAGCGTCCTCCCCCTGGCGACATGCTGTAGACAGGCAAAGTGAGCCCTGGAAACACCGCCGCGCGCGACGCCGCCGACCCGCTGGCCGGCTACCGCGACCGGTTCGTCGGCACCGAGACCGACCTCGTGTACTTCGACGGCAACTCGCTCGGGCGGCCGTTGAAGGCCAGCGTCGAGTCGCTCGCCGGACTCGTCAACGGCGAGTGGGGCGGACGGCTGATCCGGGCGTGGGACGAAGGTTGGATGGACCTGCCGCTGACCGTGGGAGACGATCTGGCGCGGGTCGTGCTCGGAGCGGCGCCGGGCCAGGTCACGATCGGCGACTCGACGACCGTGCTGCTCTACAAGGCGATGCGTGCCGCCGTCGCCGCTCGGCCGGACCGGAACGAGATCGTGCTCGACCGCGACAACTTCCCGACCGACCGGTACGTCGCAGCGGGCGTCGCTCAGGAGTGCGGGCTGACCCTCCGCTGGATCGACGTGGACCCGGCCGGCGGCGTCACGGTCGACCAGGTCGCCGAAGCGGTGGGTGACCAGACGGCGTTGGTCGTCCTCAGCCACGTCGCCTACCGGTCGGCGTGGATCGCCGACGGTCCCGCCATCACCGCCCTCGTCCACGACGCGGGTGCGCTCGTGCTGTGGGACCTGTCGCACTCGGGCGGGTCGGTGCCGTTGGCGCTCGACGACTGGGGTGCCGACCTGGCGGTCGGCTGCACCTACAAGTACCTCAACGGTGGCCCGGGCTCGCCGGCCTACCTCTACGTCGCGCGACGCCACCTCGAGACGTTCACTCAGCCGATCCAGGGCTGGATCGGTGCGGCCGACCCGTTCCTCATGGGACCGACCTACTCGCCGGCGGCCGGCGTGCGCCGGTTCCAGTCCGGCACCCCGCCGGTCCTCGCGATGCTCCCGCTGCGCGACATGGTCGCCCTGATCGAGGAGGTCGGGATCGAAGCCGTCCGGGAGAAGTCGATGGGGCTCACGGCGTACGCCGTCGAGCTGG
>NZ_DASUTK010000177.1:0-10936 GCF_036374615.1 Nocardioides sp. | reverse complement strand
CGGGCCTGCTCGGGGACTGGCTGCGCGACCGGCTCGCCGACCGCGTGCCGGTCACACGCCAGGGCTGGGACAGCCACGCCGAGATCGTCGAGGGCACCTGGCTCGATCGCACCGCCCGCCGGCCCGACGTCGCCCGACGGCTGGAGACGGAGACCCGGCTGATGCCGCGCTTGGCACCCCGACTCCCCCTCGCGGTGCCGGTCCCGGTGTTGCTCGACACCGACCCGCCGCGGGCGCGTCACCGGCTGGTCCCGGGCACGCCGGTCGACCCACGCCACCTGACCGCCGACGACGGTGAACGCGTCGGCAGCTTCTTGCGGGCGCTGCACGACACGCCGCCCGACGTCTGGGAGGACACCGGCATCAGCCAGGACTCGGAGCGCATCCCGCAGCTGGACGAGATGGCCGACCGCGTCGTGCCGATGCTCCCTGCCGACCTGCGCGCGTCCGGCCGCGCGCTCCTGGACCGCTGCCGTGAAGCGTCGTACCGATCCGATCTGCGTCACGGCGACCTCGGCCCGGACCACCTGCTGGTCACCGACGACCGGGTCTCCGGCGTCATCGACTGGACCGACGTTGCCCTCGGCGACACGGCGCTGGACCTCGCATGGGTGGTCACCGGCCCACCCGTGCCGTTCGCCGAGGCGCTGATCTCGACGTACGGCGCGACGGAGGACGAGCTGGCCCGCGGCCGTGACTGGCACCTGCTCGGTCCCTGGTGGGAGGTCTGGTACGGCCTGAACGACGGCGGTGACGAGTACGTGACCAGTGGCCTCAAAGGCGCCCGGGAGCGGCTCCGGCACAGTTAGATGTGGCCATGATCTCCCGGCGCGGACTGCTGCTCGGCGCCGGCGGCGTCGGGCTGGTCGGTCTCGCCGGGTGGGCCGTGGCCCCGCAGCGCGTGGAACGGATGCTCGGCGTGGGCGAGGAGCCGTTCGTGCCGGACGCCCCGGAGGGCGAGGTCCGACTGGAGCGGATGTCCTCCGAGCACCTCGGCGAGATCGACCTGCTGACGGCCGTCCCGCACGGTCACGGTGACGGCGCCGGCCTTCCCGTGATCGTCGCCCTGCACGGGGCGTCACAGTCCGCGGCTTCCCTGCCCGACTTCGGGCTCCCGCGGTTCGTGACCGCCGCGGTCGAGGCCGGCGCCCCGCCGTTCGTGCTGGTCGCCACCGACGACGGCCCAGCGGGTTGGGTGGCCGACGGCGACGCGGATCCACAGGCCATGCTGCGTGACGAACTGCCGGGCTGGCTGGCCGACCGCGGGTTCGACTCCGAACGCAGAGCGCTGTGGGGCTGGTCGCGCGGTGGGTACGGCGCGCTCCGGCTCGTTCAGGCCGAGCGCGACTGGGCGAGCGCACTCGCGTTGTACAGCCCGGCCATGAGCCCCGACGACCCCGCCTTCGATGACCTCGACATCCTGAGCTCGGTGCCCTGGGGTCTGTGGTGCGCCACCGACGACCCGTACAGCGATGCGTCGGTCGCACTCGCGGAGCAGGCTCCGGTCGCGCCGGATCCCTGGGTCCAGGGCACCGGGGGACACACCTGGGTCTATTGGAACGACCAGACCCTGGACATGTTCGGCTGGCTCGCCGGGTCGTTCGCATCGCCCACTCCGTAGGCTTACGGCGTGACCGCCACCCCCACCACCGCCTGGGGCCACGGCCTCGCCACCGTCGTGACGAGCGGTGAGTCCGAGGGCACGGTGCTCGACAGCTGGTACCCGGCGCCCGCGCTGGGCAGCCGACCCGCGGACGCCGAGCCGCCCGCCGAGCTGGCCTCGCAGGCCGGCGAGGACCCGGCCCGCCGGGTCCGGACCGAAGTGGTGACGACGGAGATCGACCTCACGGCCGCCCCGGCGGACCCGGCCGACGCGTACCTGCGGCTGCACCTGCTCTCCCACCGGCTGGTGCCCCCGCACGGGCAGAACCTGGACGGCATCTTCGGCGTGCTCAACAACGTCGTGTGGACGAACGAGGGTCCGTGCCCGGTCGACGGTTTCGAGGAGACCCGGCTGCGGTTGCGCAAGCGCGGCCGGGTGCAGGTGTACGGCGTCGACAAGTTCCCCCGCATGACCGACTACGTCGTGCCGACCGGGGTGCGGATCGCCGACGCGGACCGGGTGCGGCTCGGCGCCCACCTCGCGGAGGGCACCACCGTCATGCACGAGGGCTTCGTCAACTACAACGCCGGCACCCTCGGGGCGTCCATGGTGGAGGGCCGGATCTCGGCTGGCGTCGTGGTCGGCGACGGCTCCGACGTGGGCGGTGGCGCATCGATCATGGGCACCCTCTCCGGCGGCGGCACGCAGGTC
Organism: Nocardioides sp.; assembly: GCF_036374615.1. Lineage (GTDB taxonomy): Bacteria > Actinomycetota > Actinomycetes > Propionibacteriales > Nocardioidaceae > Nocardioides. Next base: position 8,622 of record NZ_DASUTK010000177.1, on the reverse strand, counting down.
ATCTCCATCGGCCGACGCTGCCTGCTGGGCGCCAACGCTGGGATCGGCATCTCACTGGGGGACGACTGCGTCGTCGAGGCCGGTTGCTACGTCACCGCAGGCAGCAAGGTCACAATCCGGGACATCGACAGCAAGCCGAAGGTGGTCAAGGCAGCCAGCCTGTCGGGCGCCGACAACGTGCTCTTCCGCCGCAACTCCGTCTCCGGCGCGCTCGAGGCGGTGCCGTGGAAGAGCGAGGGCATCGCGCTCAATGCTGCCCTGCACTCCAACTAGGTCGCCTGCGTTGAGGAAGGTCTGGGCGATCGGCGCCGTGATCGCACTGGTCGCCACAGGAGTCGTGGTCTGGCGAGTCGTCAGCGACACCGTCACGCCGCTGCTGCGCTCCGACCGGTGCACCGCCACCGTTCAGGGCCGCACCGTCGTGCTCCGGCCCGACCAGGCGGAGAACGCAGCGCTGATCGCCGCGGTCGCGGTCCGCCGCGGGATGCCGGCCCGGGCGGCCACGATCGCGATCGCGACGGCGTACCAGGAGTCCAAGCTCGTCAACATCGACTACGGCGACCGCGACTCGCTCGGGCTCTTCCAGCAACGACCGTCACAGGGGTGGGGCAACCGCCGCCAGCTCCTCGACCCGGAGTACTCCATCAACGCGTTCTACGACGCGCTGGAGAAGGTCGACGGCTACGAGACCCTGGAGATCACGGTCGCCGCGCAGGAGGTGCAGCGATCCGCCTTCCCCGAGGCGTACGCCGACCACGAGGCGGACGCCCGGGTGCTCGCCAGCGCGCTGACGGGCCAGTCCTGGCACGCGTTCCACTGCACTGTCAGCGACACCCCGGACGAGGAGCCGTCTGACCTCGACGGGACCGGCCTCACGGTACGCGCGGCGGCCGTGCGAGCCGACCTGCAGCAGGCGTTCGGTCCGCAGGCCCTCGGCGGGTTCGCCCCCGGTGGGGTGCGAGACGGCCACCGGGAGGGGTCAGCCCACTACGAGGGCCGCGCGATCGACGTCTTCTTCCGGCCGGTGATCGAGGAGAACAAGGAGCGCGGGTGGGCAATGGCTCAGTACCTGGTGGCGCACGCTGCCCGGCTCGACGTGCGGACTGTCATCTTCGACGGCCGGATCTGGAGCGCCGGTCTGCGGTCCGGCTCCGGCTGGCGGCGCTATGCGCCCGACACCTCGGGCCGTGATGCAGGGACCGCGGCGATCCTCGAGCACCGCGACCACGTGCACGTCGACGTGCACGCCTGAGCGGCACCGGCGTCCGGAGACGGGGCCGGTGGCCCGAACGGACTATGCCGTGACCCCATCCGGCCAGACCTGCAAGAACGACCGGACAGGGTCCGGGCGGCGCTCCTACCGTTGGCATGCCCGGCCCCGTGGGCGGGCCGGGCACCCGACCTCGGAGGAGAACACTGATGCACTCGACCGTGTACACCATCGGCACGGCGCTGGGCCGCGCTCGTGAGCATGGTGTCGAGGTCCGGGTGCTCGTGTCCGGGCACTGGATCGAGGGTGCAGTGAGCGAGATCGACGGACATGGCGTGATCCTCACCGGCCCCGAGTCCAGCCACCACGTGGTGCGACTGACCGACGTGTCAGCCGTTCACGTGAGTGCGCACCGCCCCGCCTGGGAGACCGACGAGCCGGTGGCGGAGCCGGCGTGGTGGGCCGCCGAGGCGGACGAGGAAGAGGAGCTAGGCGACCAGGAGGGCGGGGCAACCCCCACGTCGATCCTGGTCGCGCGTTGACAGCGGTCGGCGCCTGCCAACCGGGGCCGGGCAGTCTTCAGGGGACCTGCCTGGCGCGAGCCGCGGATCCGTCCGCGACACGCAGCCGGCAGGCGCCGACCGCGCTCCAGCCACCCGACCCGCCACGTGTGTTTCACTGGCAGCGTGTGGCGGCTGCTGGAACCGCTGCGGAACGACGATCGAGAGGCGTTCCTCGCTCTGGCCCGCCGTCGAACGTTCGCTCGGAACGAGGTCGTCTGTCACACGGGTGACCCGGCCGACTCCCTCCACCTCGTCGAGCACGGGCACCTCTCGGTTCACGGCGGCCTGGCCTCCGGTGCCGCAGGAACCTTCACGATCCTGTCATCGGGCGACTACTTCGGGGAGCTGGCGCTGCTGCGTGCGGACCGCCGGCGTACCGCGACCGTCACCGCTCTCGAGACGAGCCGCACCCTGGCGGTTGCGGCCACGGCCTTCGACGCGCTGTGCAGCCGCAACCCGAGGATCGAGCGGATCGTCTCCGCCGTCCTGGCAGACCGGATCGACATCCTGAGTCGGCGGCTCCTGGAGACCATGTACGAGAGCCTGGACCGGCGGGTGTACCGACGCCTGCTCGAGCTCGCCCGGTCCTACGGAGAGGCGGGCGCCAGCGTCACCATCCCGTTGAGCCAGACCCAGCTCGCAGAGCTCGTCGGCGCGACCAGGCCGTCGGTCAACCAGATCCTGCAGCAGCTCGCCGAGCTTCACGTCGTCAGGCTGAGCCGTTCGCGGATCGAGGTCCTGGACATGGCGGGCCTGGCACGACGGTGCCCCGAATAGACGCTCGCGCGGGCGGGGCGACTGTCTGGAACGGGTCACTCGGAGTGTCAGCGGGCGAACAGAAGATTCCGCGGCACTGGCTCAGGATCGACCCATCGAAAAGGTCGGAACGGTCCAGACAACAGGAGCCCACCATGTACGAGCACCACTTAGTAGTCCGAGCGATCATGGAAGACCGCATCCGCGAGGCGGAGCACGAGCGCCTGACCCACGCGCACCGGCGACGTGAGCGGCCAGCCACCGCCCGACGAGCGGCCAAGGAGCCGCAGCATCACTCCCTACTCTGGAACCTCGCCCACTTCCGCCGGGCTTACAGCTGAGCGCGGACCGGCGAGCTGCCGCGGTCATGTGAGCCGGGCAGGCACCTGCGCGATCCGTTCGTCGGTCGCCGTGAACGCCACGCGGACGTGCCGCGCCCCGGCGGCGCCGTAGAACGAGCCCGGCGCGACCAGCACGCCTCGCTGGGCGAGCCAGGCGACGGTATCCCAGCAGTCCTCGCCGTCCCCGTTGCCCGGTCGCCTGGCCCAGAGGTAGAGCGAGCCCTGGGAGTGGTCGATCTCGAAACCGGCCCCCTCGAACGCGGCGCGGAGCACGGCGCGACGCGCGGCGTAGGTCGCGTGCTGGGCGTCCGCGTGGGCGTCGTCCTCGAGCGCCGCGGCCATCGCGTGCTGCTGCGGGCCGGGCTGCATCAGGCCCAGGTTCTTGCGAACGGCGAGCAGCTCGGCGATCACGGCCGGGTCACCGGCCACGAACGCGCAGCGGTACCCCGCGAGGTTCGAGCGCTTGGAGAGGGAGTGGACGGCGAGCACGCCCTCGTGAGACCCGCCTGACACGTCCGGGTGCAGCACCGAGACCGCCGCCGAGTCCGCGCCCCACACGCACTCGAGGTAGCACTCGTCGGACACCAGCAGCGTGCCGCCCTCGCGGCACCAGTCCACGACCTTGCGCAGGTGCTCGACCGGCAGCACCCGGCCGGTCGGATTCGACGGGCTGTTGAGCCACAACAGCGCCGGTCGCGCTGGGCCGAACGCGGTCAGCGAGTCCGTGGCGAACCCGCGGGCACCGCACAGCGCCGCCCCCACCTCGTAGGTCGGGTAGGCCAGCGCCGGGTAGCCGATCACGTCACCGGCTCCGAGCCCGAGATGGGCGGGCAGGGAGGCGATCAGCTCCTTGGACCCGATCACCGGGAGCACTGCGTCGATCCCGAGCCCGGTGACGCCGTGCCGCCGCGCCAGCCAGTCGACGGCGGCCTGCCGCGTCTCCGGGAGCCCGATGGTCGTGGGGTAGCCCGGTGAGTCGGCCGCGGCACGCAGCGCGGCCTGGACGACGTCCGGCGTGGGGTCGACCGGCGTGCCGATCGACAGGTCGATGAGGCCGTCCGGGTGCGACCGCGCGGTCTCGGCGTACGCCCTCAGCTGGTCCCAGGGGAAGTCCGGCAGTCGCTCGGAGCTTCGAGACGCTCGCTTCGCACGCTCCTCAACCACCGGGCTATTCGTCGTGCTCTTGCGGCGGCAGCGCCGCGACCAGCTCGTGGTCGTGGTCGATGACTCCCATCTTGGCTGCGCCGCCGGGTGAGCCGAGGTCGTCGAAGAAGTGCACGTTCGCGTCGTAGTAGGCCTTCCACTCCTCCGGGGTGTCGTCCTCGTAGAAGATCGCCTCGACCGGGCACACCGGCTCGCAGGCACCACAGTCGACACACTCGTCCGGGTGGATGTACAGCATCCGCTTGCCCTCGTAGATGCAGTCGACCGGGCACTCGTCGACGCACGCACGGTCCTTGAGGTCGACGCACGGCTGGGCGATGACGTAGGTCACCAGTTCCTCCTGGACAGGGCGGGAAGTCGTTCGATGCCCAGCCTAGTATCCCGGGGTGCAGAGTGCCCCGGAGCCCCACCGCGGTGGACACGGCCTGGGCCCCCACGTCGTGGGCCGGCGGGTCGTGGTGCGACGCCTGGTGCCCGGCGAGACCGGCCCCAGCGGCGGTCCCGCGATGACCGACGTCCTCGGGACCTGCCTGCGCTGGTCCAACGGCGAGTGCGTGGTTCAGCCCGAGGACGGGCCCGCCGTGGTGATCCCGCTGTCCCTGGTCGTGGCCGGCAAGCCGGTGCCGCCACGCACATCGCCACGCCTGCGGGTCAGCCCACGCGAGTGCCAGCTGCGCGCCCTCGCGCTGTGGCCCGACATCGTCACCGAGCCGCTGGGCGACTGGCTGCTGCGCGACTCGGCGACCTCCACGGCACGCCGCGCGAACTCGGTGATGGCCTTCGGGCCGGCCGGCGTCCCGGACGCCTACGAGCGGGTCGTCGCCCACTACGAGCGGCCGGTCGCCAACGTGCTGCCCGACTCGCCCGAGGACGCTCTCTTCCGCGACCACGGCTGGGTCACCGAGGGGCACGAGGCGGACACCGTCTTCATGATGGCCTCGTCCTCCCGCGTCGTGCGTGGGCTGCCCTCCGGCCTCACGGCAGCGACCATCGAACCGGCCGGACCGGGCCTGGTCCGGGCCGTCGTCGACGACGTGGCCGTCGGGTTCGCGGCGTACGCCGACGAGTGGGTCGGCTTCCGCGGCCTCGAGGTCGCGCCGACCCAGCGCGGTCTCGGGCTGGCGCTGGCGGTGATGGCGGCGCTGGCCGAGTGGGGTGCTGAGCAGGGCGCCACCACGGCGTACCTGCAGGTCCTGGGCGACAACGTCGCGGCCCGACGGCTGTACGAGCCGATGGGGTTCGCGCCGCACCACTCCTACCGGTACCTCACACCCGGCTGACACAGTGGACCTATGAGCCGAGTGATCGACCTGTCCGCGGACCTCGGCGAGAGCTACGGGTCGTGGCAGATGGGCGACGACGCCCGGCTGCTGCCGTCGCTCAGCTCCGCCAACGTCGCGTGCGGCTTCCACGCCGGAGACCCCGAGATCATGCGCCGCACCGTGGCGTTGTGCCGCGAGCACGGTGTAGCCGTCGGCGCGCACCCGTCGTTCCCCGACCGGGTCGGGTTCGGTCGCCGGACGATGCAGATGTCCTACGACGAGCTCTACTGCGACGTGCTGTACCAGCTCGGAGCGCTCAGCGGGTTCGCCCGCGCCGCCGGCGTCACCGTCCAGCACGTCAGCCCACACGGCCGGCTCGGCAACCTGGTCGTCGAGGACGAGGCCTACGCCCGGCCGGTCCTCGACGCGATCGCCGACGTCGACGACACCCTCATCGTCGTGACCTACTCGGGCACGCTGGAGAGGCTCGCGCGCGAGCGCGGGCTGCGCGTCGGCCTGATGGCCTTCCCGGACCGCGCGTATGAGGACGACGGCACGCTGGTGTCGCGGCAGCAGCCGGACGCGGTGTTCCACGACGCCGAGGAGATCGCGGAGCGGGCGCGCACGATGGTCGAGACCGGCACCGTCCGCTCCCGCAGTGGTGCGACGATCGAGCTCGACTTCGACACGGTGCTGCTCCACGGCGACAACGCCCACTCGGTCACCGCGGCGCAGCACGTCCGGCAGGTGCTCGAGCAGTCCGGAGTCACGATCGCCCCGCTCGCGGAGGTCCTCGAGGCCAAGGCCTGATGACCGCGATCCGCGAGTACGGCGACGCCGGGCTGCTCGTCGAGCCGGACACCGACCCCGAGGAGGCGTGGGCGGTCGCGCAGGGCCTGGCGGCGTCACTGGTCGACGACCCGCCCGAGGGCCTGGTCGACGTGGTCGCGAGCTTCCGGCACGCCTTCGTCGCCTTCGACCCGGTCCGCACCGACCACGCCGCCATGGAGGCGGCGCTGCGGTCGAGGCTCGACCGAGCGGCACCGACCGCGCCGGCCCGCACCTTCACGGTGCCGGTGGTCTATGGCGGCGACGACGGCCCGGACCTGGCCGACGTGGCCGACGAGCTCGGCACCACGCCCGACGACCTGGTGGCGCTGCACACGAGCGAGGCGTGGGTGCTGCGGTTCGTCGGCTCGCCCGTAGCGGCGCTGTTCGTCGACGTACCTCCGATCCCTACCGAGGTGCCGCGGATGCGCTCACCCCGCACCAAGATCCCGCCCGGCTCGGTGGCCGTCAGCGGCCGGCAGTCGATGATCTACCCGGTGCCCTCCCCCGGCGGCTGGCGGCTGTTGGGCCGGACCCCGGTCACCCTCTTCGACCTGGCCGACCCGGACCTGGTCAGCTACCGGCCCGGGGACCTGGTGCGGTTCGTGCCGATCGAGCCCGACGCCTGGGACGAGCACGCAGGTCGGCGGCTGCTGCCGGACGAGCCGAGATGACCGCCAACACGCTGGTGCGCGTGCTCGAGCCCGGGTTCACCACCGTGCAGGACCTCGGACGGCCCGGTTACAGCCGGCTCGGCGTCGGGCACAACGGGGCAGGCGACCGGCACGCTGCCTGCGTCGCGTCAGTGCTGGTCGGCAACGACCGCGGCGCGCCGCTCTTCGAGAGCACCGCCACCGGCTGGTCCTTCACGGTCGACCGGCCGGCACTGGTGGCGGTGACGGGCGCGGCCGCGGGCGTCACGGTGGCGGGGCAGCCGCAGCCGGTGTGGCAGACGCTGGTCGTCCCGCCAGCCAGCCCGGTCGTCGTGTCCGCGCCCGACCGAGGCTGGCGCAGCTACGTCGCCATCGGGGGCATGCTGCAGGCCGAGCGCACGCTCGGGAGTGTCGCCCCCGACCCTCTGCTCGGCGTCGGCACCCGGTTGGAACCTGGGCAGGAGCTCGCGGTCCGGACCGCGTTCGCGGGCTTGACCCACCCGCACACGGTGATCCCGGTGTTCAGGTTCACCGTCGACCACCCCGCCGCGGGACATGCCTGGGAGGTGGCCGTCACGCCAGGACCCGAGGCCGGGGAGTTCACCTCCGACGTCTGGGACCGTCTCGGGGACTTCGAGGTCAGCCGCGACTCCGACTACGTGGGGCTGCGGCTCCTCGGTGAGGCGTCCCGCCGGAAGGGACGGCAGGAGATGATCTCGCGCGGCGTGCCCATGGGGGCGGTGCAGGTGCCTCCCACCGGGGGGCTGCTGGTGCTGCTCCGTGGCCGGCTCGTGACGGCCGGGTACCCGATCCTCGGGGTGGCCACGACGGTGGCGGTCGACCGGCTGGCGCAGGCGCGACCGGGTGATCGGGTCCGGTTCCGCCCCTGCGCGACAGCCGACGCTGTGGCCGACGTGCGACAGCAGGCAGCGACGTTGGCCGAGCTCGAGCGCCGCGTGCACGCAGCGCTGCAGGCGTCAGGAGTCGAGCGACTCCACTGAGGGGAACCCGTCGACCGGGAACGTGTCGACCTGCGGACTGCGTTGGTTGGCGAGCACGCCGCCGTCGACCACCACCTTGGTGCCGGTGATGTACGCCGAGTCGTCGGCCACCAGGAACAGAGCCGGGCCGGCGAGGTCCTCGGCGCGGCCGCCGCGGCCGAGCGGGACCGTCTCGTCGCGTTTCCTGGCGGACGCCTCGGGCTCGGGTCGGGTGGCGATCAGACCGGGGACCAACGTGTTCACGCGGATCCCGTAGGGAGCCAGCTCGAGCGCCGCGGCTCGCGTCATCGCCTCGACGCCGCCCTTCGCCGCGTCGTAGGCCAGCATGCCCCGGTGCGACGCGGTCGCCGCGCCACTGCTCATGTTGACGATGGCGCCACCGCCGTTGCGCGCCATGATCCGCGCCGCCCGGTCCAGGCAGAGGTACTGGCCGGTGAGGTTCACCCGGAGGTACCGGTCCCACCACGCCAGGTCACCGTCGAACACGTGCCTCACGTCGGTCGTGATCGCCGCGTTGTTGACCAGGGCCGACACCGGTCCGAGCTCGTCCGTGGTCGTCTCGAACAACCGGTCGACCGCGGTGGCGTCGCCCACGTCCGTGGCCACGCCGATCGCCGTACCGCCCGCCCCGCCGATCACATGTGCAGCCTGCTTCACCGCGTCCTCGTCGACATCGGCCAGTGCCACCCGAGCGCCCTCGGATGCGAAGCGCTGTGCGATCGCCAGGCCGATGCCGCGTGCCGCGCCGGTGACGACGGCGGTCCGCCCCTCCAGCTGTCCTGTCACGGATGGATCCTCTCATCGAGATGTTCGGCTCGGGTGAGTCGCGGGTATCGACACGCTC
>NZ_DASUTK010000176.1:0-16490 GCF_036374615.1 Nocardioides sp. | reverse complement strand
CGCCGCGGTCAGGGTCGCGCGGTCAGGGTCGCGCGGTCAGGGTCGCGCGGTCAGGGTCGCGCGGTCAGGGTCGCGCGGTCAGGGTCGCGCGGTCAGGGTCGCGCGGTCAGGGTCGCGCGGTCAGGGTCGCGCGGTCTCGTGGGTGGTGACGATGTCGTTCGCCGCCGCCCACGTGCCGATGTCGCGTCGCTCGATCGCGGCCGCCATCAGGTCGGGGAAGAGGTCAGGGGTGCAGGCGAATGACGGGACACCGACCGCGGCCAGTGCGGCCGCGTGGTCCGCGTCGAACGACGGCTGCCCCGAGTCACTGAGGGCCAGCAGCGCGATCATCGTGGCCCCCGAGCCGACGACCTGCGAGGCCCGCGACACCATCTCCTCGGCGATGCCGCCCTCGTAGAGGTCGCTGATGAGGATCAGCACGGTCTCGGCCGGCCGCTGGATGTGCGACTGGCAGTAGGCCAGGGCCTGGTTGATGTCGGTGCCGCCCCCGAGCTGCACGCCGAACAGAACGTCGACGGGATCGTCCATCTCATCAGTGAGGTCGACGACCTCGGTGTCGAACACGACCAACCGGGTCCGGACCGAGCGCAGGGAGGCGAGGACGGCGCCGAACACGCTGGAGTAGACGATCGACTCGGCCATCGACCCGGACTGGTCGATGCACAGGATGATCTCGCGCTGCACCTGCGAGGAACGTCGGGCGTGACCGATCAACCGTTCGGGGATCACCGTCCGGTGCTCTGGCTGGTAGTGCTTCAGGTTCGCCGCGATCGTGCGGTTCCAGTCGATGTCCTGATGCCGCGGGCGTCGTGTCCGGGCCGAGCGATCGAGTGCACCTGAGACCGCCTGGACCGTTCGTTGGCGCAACCGCTCCTCGAGCTCATCGGTGACGCTGCGCACCACCGCACGCGCCGTCTCGCGTGAGTGCTCCGGGATGACCTGCCCGAGCCCGATCAACGTGCTCACCAGCCCGACGTCGGGTTGCACCGCGCGCATCATCTCCGGCTCGAGCAACAGCTGGCGCAGCCCGAGCCGCTCCATGGCGTCGGCCTGCATCACCTGCACGACCGAGGACGGGAAGTAGCCGCGGATGTCCCCGAGCCATCGGGCCACGCGAGGCGCCGATCCTCCGAGCCCGCCGCGCCGGGGGCCCTGGCCCTCGCCCGCGCCGTACAGTGCGTCGAGCGCGCCGTCACGCTTGGTGTCTCCTTCACCGAGCGTGACTCCACCGCCGTCGGTACGGGTGATCCCGTCCGCCTCCTGCCCGCCGAGCACCAACCGCCACCGCGTCAGCCGGTCACGTTCCTCGCTCACGACGTCACCACCCATCCCAGGAGCCGAGCCGTCGCGTCCAGCCCGGCTCGCGCCTGCTCGATGTCGAGTCGGTCCTCGCCCGCGGACGACACCTGCGGTCCGCCGTGGTCGAGCCGGGACACCTCGCGGCCGAGGGCACGTCGTTCGGGGGCGCTGAACTCGGAGAAGGTGCGCCGCAAGAGCGGCAGGAGGTCCTCGAAGGTCTCCTCGGACACGCCAGCGACCCAGGCGTCGATGAGCCCGAGCAGGGTGGCGTCGTGGAGGAGCAGGACTGCGTCGCCGGCGACGAAGCCGTCAAGCCAGGCGGCTCCCTGGTCTGCCGGAGTCGCCAGCGACAATCGGCGACTCATCCGGTCCGCGGCCGTCTCGGCGCTCACCTCGCCGGCATCGAGGAGCATGCGGGTGGCTCTGCCTGCCACCGTTCCGTGCACGCGATCGTGTCCGGCGATCCGGCCGAGCGCCTCGCACCAGTCGCGGTCCAGCGTGACGTCCTGGAGCAAGGACAGGCCCCGGTGGGCGCCCTCGATCGACGTGCGCATCTGCGCCGCAGCCTCGTCGTCGAGTGACGCACACGCGCTGGGCAGTCCGACGCAGGCGCGCACCACCGTGGCCGTGAGGATCCCGCGCACCTCGTCCACGTCGGCACCACGCACGTCGCCGTAGCGGCAGGTTCGCGCGAGCGGCTCGACGGCGTCGAGCAGCGCGAGCACGTCGTGCTGCACCGCAGCTCGGCGTGCCAGCGCCTCCACGACCGCTCGTACGCCGTCGGGCAGATCGGCCAGCAGGCACTGCGACACCAGCCGGCTGAGGGTGGCCAGGTCCTCGGACTCGGCGGCCGCCTCGGCGGCTCGGGCAGCGGCGGCGTCCTCGATCGTGATCCCGTAGAGGGACGCCTCGACGACGTCGACGGCGAGCTCGGGGCGCCACTCGAGCTCCCAGGCCTCCTTGAAGGTGCCGGTGGTCCTTCCGGCGTCGGTGAGTGCCCCCCAGGAGATCCCGAGCAGCGACAACCGGTGGAGCAGCACCGAGCGGGCCAGTTGCGTCGGCTTGCGCAGGTCGAGGCTCACCTCCTGCACCTGAGCCATGGGCTTCAGCCGGAGCGCGCGCTGGAGACGCGCCAGGTCCGCGGCGAGCGGGACGATCGGTGCCTCCTCGGGCACCTCCCCGAGAGCGGAACCGACCACGAGCTCGCGCCCGACCAGCTGGAGGGGCAGCGGCGAGCCGTGACAGAGGACGGCCTGGGTCGCGTCGTCGAGCTCGGCCAACCCGACCGAGGGCCGCCCTCGCAGGGTGGCCAGCGAGCGAGCGAGGCGGGTCGCCTCGATGACCGAGGCGGTGGAGGCGTCCAGCTGCTCGACCCGCAGGGTCTGCGCAACTCGCACCAGCCAGCTGGCAGCGGTGTCGTCGGCGTCGGCGTCGGGCCGTTGGCCATGGATGAACAGGTGCTGGTACCAGCCCGGCGAGGTGATGCCGGCGCCGTACCCGCTCTCGCGGGCGAGCCGGGCCGAGGTCCACGGTGTCCAGGCGGCGGCGACCTTCACCTTGGGGAGCTTGGTGAGCAACCGGTTGTCATGGGTCGCAGGCGGGAAGTCGGCAGGGTGCAGGGCGGGAGCGTGCCAGGCGCCGCACACCACGACCAGCGTGGTGTCATCATCGAGCTCACGCATCGCTTGACGCAGGACGCGCCGCATGGCGGCCTCGCGGCGGGCGTTCTCCACGACGTCGGGGTCGGAGGCGTCGCGCGTGTCGTCGGACCGAACCTGGGCCATCGCCTCGCGAACGGCGTCGAACCGGTCGAGGGGCGTGTCGAAGCGGTGCTCGATCGCGTCCTCCCACCACCGTTCGGGGTCGTCGTAGCCAGCGGCGCGGGCGAGCCGACCGATCGGGTCGAGCGGCTCGGTTGCGCCCTCGTCAGCGGAGTCGGCGGCCGCCGCCTCGAGCGCGAAGTGGTGGGTGGCCGGGAGGTCCGCGAAGCGGAGCGGCACGCCCGCTGTCACCGCCCAGCGGGCAGCGACCCACTCGGGTGAGAACTCCGCGAGCGGGTAGAACAGCGCCTGGCGCGGCGTGTCGACGGCGTACACCAGACCCGCCACCGGCGGGACCAGGCCGGCGTGAGCGAACAACGGGGAGATGGCGTCCAGCTCCGGACAACCCTCGACGACCACCAGGTCGGGGCGCAGTTGCCGGAGCGCGTCGCCCACGGCGCGCGCAGACCCGGGTCCGTGGTGGCGGACCCCGAGGACATGGACCGTGGGCTGGGACATCGCGTCAGTTGAGCTCGCGGCACGCGCGGTACAGGTCGTGCCAGTCCTTGCGGTTGCGCACGACCGTCTCGAGGTACTCCTGCCAGACGAGCTGGTCCTGCACCGGGTCCTTCACCACGGCGCCGAGGAGGCCCGCGGCCACGTCCTCCGCACGAACGCGCCCGTCCCCGAAGTGCGCGGCGAGCGACAGACCGTTGGTCATGACCGAGATCGCCTCGGCGGTCGAGAGGGTGGCGGAGGGGGACTTGACGGTGGTCCGCCGGTCCTCGGTCGTCCCCGAACGCAGCTCACGCATGATCGTCACCACCCGTCGGATCTCCGAGAGGGCCTCGACCTCAGCGGGCAGCTCCAGGGCCGTCCCGAGCGCGGCGACGCGCGTGCGGACGATCTCGACCTCCTCGTCAAGGGAGTCGGGAAGCGGCAGAACCACGGTGTTGAAGCGGCGGCGGAGCGCCGAGGACAGGTCGTTCACGCCCTTGTCTCGATTGTTGGCGGTCGCGATGACGTTGAAGCCGGGGCGGGCCTGGACCTCCTGGTCGAGCTCCGGGATCGGCAGCGTCTTCTCGGACAGGATCGTGATCAGCGAGTCCTGCACGTCGGCCGGAATCCGGGTGAGCTCCTCGACCCGGGCCAGCGTGCCGGCCTCCATCGCTCGCATCACCGGGCCGGGGACCAGCGCCGCCCGCGAGGGTCCGTCCTGCAGCAGCCGGGCGTAGTTCCAGCCGTAGCGGAGGGACTCCTCCGGCGTCCCGGCCGTCCCCTGCACCAGCAACGAGGCGGTGCCGCTGACGGCGGCCGCGAGGTGCTCGCTCAGCCACGTCTTGGCCGTCCCGGGTACGCCGAGCAGCAGCAGGGCGCGGTCGGTAGCGAGGGTCGCGATGGCGACCTCCACCAGCCGCCGCTGCCCGATGTACTTCGGCGTGATGACGGTGCCGTCGCCGAGCTCGCCGCCGAGGACGTACGTCGCGACGGCCCACGGCGACAGCCGCCACCGGGGCGGGCGCGGTCGATCGTCCGCCTTGGCCAGCGCAGCCAGCTCGTCGGCGTACGCGTCCTCGGCGTGGGCGCGCAGCACGCCCGCAGGGGCGTCGACGGACGTGGTGGTCGGGTCGGTCATCGGAATGCCTCCGTGAGGGTGTGGCGGAAGGAGTGGTACTGGACAACGCGGGCCAGGACGTCGCGGCGTCGGTCGCCCGGCTCGAGCCGCTCGATCGCGGCGCGTGCGGCAGGCAGGACGCCGGGCGGCAGGGCGCTCGGCAGGAGCGGAGCGAGCTGGTGCACGGCCTTGCCGCCGTCGTTGCCGGCCAGGAGGGCGAGGACCCGGTGGGCGAACACGTCACCCCAAGGTCGGGGGAGACCGCTGACTGCCGCGTGGAGGCGGGCCAGCTTCTCGGTCGCGGTGCCGGTCTCGATCGCGGTCAGGATCCGCTGCTCGCGCTCGGCAGGTGGCAGGAGGGTGACGAGGGCGTCGTCGTGCTCGACCTCGAGGAGTGCGGCGGCCCAGGTCGCGTCGCGGCGCAGCAGCACGACCTGGCGGATCAGCTGGAGGACGCCGGGTTCGTCGCGGAGCTGTGCGACGGCGCGCTCCGGCGGCCCGTCGGCAAGCTCGGTCCACACGGTCAGCGGCGCCCCTCGAACAATCGTGCGGAGCCAGCCGAGGCGATCCGGTTCGCCTGAACGAGGCGGGGGAGCCAGGCCGTCGCGAATCGCCATCGGGTCGGGTTCGTCGGGCACCTCGACCCGGAGGCTGCGGCGGAGCGTTCCGTGCCGGGTGATGAGTGGTCGCAGCCGGGCTGCCATGCGGGTCGCCCGCGCGCTGGACGGCACGAGGTCGAGCAACGACGCGGCCTCGTCGCGCACCGACTTCGCGGAGTCGTCGAGACCGAGCTCGAGGAGCGGTTCGTCCGCCGGTCCGAGGCCGACGCGCAGAACTCCCAGGTGTGCGCGACGCTCCCGCGCAGCCAGGGAGTCCCAGGTCTGTGACAACAGGTCCCGCGCCGCGGCGGGGTCATGCGCACGAAGGCGTCCGAGCTCCTCGGTCGCTTCCCGGATGGGGAGCGTGGTCCATGCCGCCGCGAGCTCTTCGTCCCTCGGCGGCGACCCGGTTGCCGACGCCAGTCCGGCCCAGGCTGGGTTGAGCCCGGTCAGCCAACGTCCTCGCTCTCCGGCGGCCGGGAAGAGCGCCCGAGCCACCTCCGGTCGAGCGGCCGCGAGGTCGAGGAGCGGAACGAGCAGGGGGGACGGCACGTGCACCGGGTGCTGGGCCGCGCGGGTCAGCCACTCCACGACCAGCTCGTCACGCAACGCCTTGCCCATCGGCGGCTGGAGCAGCAGCAGGGTGAGCAGCTGACTCGCCCGGTCTCCGGCGGCTGGAACGGTCTCCTCGGGTGCCGTGGGGAGCGGGGCATCCTGGTGGGCCGGCCTCCGCCCCGCCCTGACCAGGACGTCGCCGAGCGCCGCCAGCTCCAGCAGCCGCTCCTCCCGGCCGGCGTGCTGCACCCTCGGGCGCAGCCCCGGCACTGGCGGGGGAGGCGGGGCGTCGCGCCGCGCGGTGCCCACCAGTGCACTGGTGCGCAGATCCGAGAGCCACTCGTGCACAGTCACAGCGCGAGCACCTGCCCTCCGAGCGCCACCGTGAGCGGCCGGAACCGACCGTCCTCGATCTCGCCGAACACGTCCGCCGGTGCGCCGCCGGTCACCGCCAGCGCGTGCCACACGGGTGCGTCGTCGACCAGCCCCAGAACGGCGCCATCGGCGTCCCGGACGGCCCAGCCGTCTGCGTCGACCCGCACGTCCGCGAGCACGGCAGGGTGGCGGTCGCGCCACGGCGAACCAGCCAGCGCTGCGGCTGCGGCTGCCACCGCGCTGGTGATCGTGGTGCCGCTCGGGAGCTTCGGGTTCTCGGCCACGGGATGAACGTCGGAGACGAAGGTGGCCCGTCGTGGGGACCGCCCCGGGTAGCGCGCGAGATCGGCGTCGACCACGGTCCCCGGGA
The DNA here is from genome assembly GCF_036374615.1 of Nocardioides sp. Lineage (GTDB taxonomy): Bacteria > Actinomycetota > Actinomycetes > Propionibacteriales > Nocardioidaceae > Nocardioides. The sequence goes on along the minus strand of NZ_DASUTK010000176.1, from coordinate 9,917 downwards.
GCTGGGGAGTGGCCAGGGCCTCGCCGTACGCCGCGAAGTCCAGCACCTGGAGCATCTCCGCCTCGGCCGGACCGGCGGTCCCGCGCAGCCAGGTGCGCTGCTGCTGGAGGCGCCCGTCGTCCGTACGGTGGGCGCCGAGCACGCGCCAAGGCCCGGCGATCGACTCCCGCTCGCGGACCGCGGCCGACGGCTGCGACCAGCCGAGAGCGACCCGGAGGTCAGCCTCGGTGTCGGGGTCGAGCGTCTCGCGGGCACGCCAGGCACAGGTCACGAGCCACCAGCGCCCGAGGCCGGCGAGCAGGTGATCGGCCCAGTCCGACCGGGAGTGGACGGTCGAGCCCATCGTCCGCACCTGGTCGGCGAGGCCGGGCAGCTGTGCGTCGACGAGCCGGGCGGCGGTGGTGTCCCACCATGAGTACGGCTGGTTGCGCGCTGCGGCCAGCCCAGCACGCACGACGTCGGTGAGCCACAGCCGGAAGTCGGCCAGGCCGTCGTCCATCAGCGCCACGCGCTCGGCGAGGCGTCGTGCCTGTGCCTCGGGGTCGATCGGGCGCGCTGCCCGTTCGAGGGTGCGGGACTGCTGCTGGGCAGTCCGTTCGGCACGCTGGGCTGCCCACTCCTTCGCGTGATCGGCGGCCTCGCCCTCGGGCACCACGTCGGGGCCTCGAGACCACAGCATGAGCAGCGCCAGTGCGTGCTTGCACGGGAACTTCCGGCTCGGGCAGGAGCATCGGTAGGCGGGAGCGAGCACGTCGACGCTGACTTGGTACGGCGTCTTGCCGGATCCCTGGCAGCGGCCCCACACCAAGACGTCGTTCGCTCCGAGGTCTGCCCAGGGGCCCGGGTTCGCGAGCCGCCGGGCAGCAGTGAGCGACGACGCGTCGGGAGCGGCCGCTACGACCTGCTCCTCCGTCCACCGCTTCACCGGCGCCATCCAACCAAACGGCACCCGCAGCGTCCCGAGAACGCCCTACGATGGCGGCCGGGAGGGGGGGCGATGGCCGATCCGATCGGAGAGATCCTCGGGGACTATCGGGCGTTCGCGGCACAGCAGCATGACCGACTCCTCGCCCGGGGGATCGACATCGCCCCGTACTCGCTGAGCCACCTCGCCTTCCGCGTGCCGGAGTGGGAGCAGTACGTGCACGTGCGGACCCTGCTCGAGCGCCACGCTGTCGCCAATCGCGAGAACGTCTGGAACGGACGCCCGATCTCCTTGATCGTCCCCGCAGAGCCCCTCGAGGTCCTCGACGGGAAGGCCGTGCCGCTGATCGAGCTCATCCCGCCTGTGCACCAGCGGGTCTACAAGATGGGGTGGGAGCACCTCGGCGTCGTGGTCGGCGTCACCTTCGACGCGTTCGTCGACGCCAACAAGCCCGTCCTGACCGGACAGCAGTTCCAGGGGCCGAACAGCACCCCCGACCCGGTCTACATCCTGATGGAGGACTTCACGCACGTGAAGTTCTACCGGCTGTCGCTCAGGGAGTCCGTCGAGCTCGATGCCGGCATCGCATTCGGCACCGGGTTCCATCACGTCGACGGCTGGGTGCCGCAAGCGCTGGTGACCGCGACCGGCCCGAGTCCCCTGCCGCGCTAGCGCAATGACGGCGCTCCTCACACCTCAACCTCCGGCGGCGGCTCACGGCACACTGGGGACATGCGCTCCTGGCTGGTAGCAGCCGCCGTCGGCCTGCTGCTGGCCGGGTGCTCGACGGAGCCCGAGGAGCCCTCGTCCGCGCCGACGCCCAGTGAGTCACCGACCGAGGCGGCCTCGGCCGAGCCGTCCGAGACAGCCACGACCGAGCCCAGTGCCAACCCTGAGGACCGGCTGCCGAAGGTCCACCACCCGGTGTCGCTGCCGGCGCTGATGCGCGAGCGGCCCGATGGCGGCCGGCCGCGGATCACCGCCACCGAGCTCGAGACCGACGCCTACGCGCGTCACCAGGTCGTCTACCGGAGCGGAGACCTGACGGTCTCGGGCGTGCTGCTGCGACCGAGGGGCCCCGGCCCGTTCCCGGGGATCGTCCTCAACCACGGCTACATCGACCCCTCGTACTACGTCACCGGCCAGGGCATGGCGCGCGAGCAGGACGCGCTGGCGCGGGCCGGGTTCGTCGTTCTTCACACGGACTACCGGGGGCACGCCGCCTCCGACGACGTGCCGGACCTGGACCGGGAGACCCGGCTCGGCTACACCCGCGATGCAATCAACGCGGTCGAAGCGCTGGGCAAGCTCCCGTACGTCGACGACGACCGGCTCGCCATGCTCGGCCGCTCGATGGGCGGTGGCGTCACGATGAACGCGCTCGTGGCACAGCCCGGTCTGGTCGACGCGGCCGTCATCTATGCGAGCGTGAGTTCGTCGTACCTCGAGAACGTCGACCACTTCACGCGGCCGAACCGGCCCGAGGCGGTGCAGGCGCTCCACGACCGGTTCGGGACCCCGCGGGAGGCGCCTCGCTTCTACCGGGAGCTGTCCTCGCGCACCTACTTCGACCGGGTCACCGAGCCGGTGCTTGCCCACCACGGCGAGGTCGACGGGACCTGCCCGCCTCGGTGGGCGGCGCGCACCCAGCAGCTGATGCGGCGGTCAGGGGTGGACTCGCGGCTGGTCTGGTACCCCGGGGAGGACCATGCCTTCTACGCGCGCTGGCAGCAGTCCATGGACAGCACGCTCGACTTCCTCCGCGAGCAGTTCCGCAGCAACCGGTGAGTCAGCGGCCCTGACCCACCTCCAGCACGCCACGCGCTCCCCGCTCTCCGTCCGTCATGACGTGGTTGACGAACGGGTAGTGCCCCGGCTCGGGGAAGGTCAGCTCGACGAAGCCGCCCTCGGCCGGCAGCAGCGACAGGACCTGCGCTCCGGTGTGGCGTGCGGGGGCCTTCGCCGACCCGAGCTGCCAGGAGCCCTCGGACCAGACCCGATCGAACTGACCTCCCACGACGTGGAACGACAGCGGCCGGGCCGGTCCGGCGTCGAGCACCCACAGCCGGACGCGCTCGCCCACCCGGGCCCGCAACGGCTCGTGCGCGTACTGGTCCGGGTAGCCGTTGAAGACCACCGCGTCGGGCGAGTCGGACGCGAGCTTCGCGAGGTCGGGGGCCCCACCGTCCTCGCCGAGGTAGAGCTCGGACTGCACCAGCACGTAGGAGCGGTCGACCGGCGGCAGCCCGCGCGGCTCGATCACGACGGCGCCGAAGAGGCCGGCTGCGATGTGCGCGGACATCGGCATCGTCGAGCAGTGGTACATCCAGATGCCGGCCCGGGTCGCCGTGAAGCGATAGACCAGGGACTCGCCGGGCTCGATGGTGCGCATCGGTCGGTCCGGCGCCAGCGAGCCGGCGTGGAAGTCGACGGAGTGCCCGATCGAGCCGTCGTTGATGAGGGTGACGACGAACCGGTCCCCGACCCGGCCGTGCAGCACGGGCCCGGGAGCGCCCTCGCCGCCGTACGACCACACGGTCTGCCGGACGCCGGGGGCGACCTCTCGCTCGGTCTCGGTGACGGTGAGCATCACGCGGTGCACCCGGCCGGGCGGCAGCGCGGGCAGCCGCGCGTCTCGGGCGGAGAAGTCCGGTCCCGGCGTCGCCCCGGGCTCGTACGACGAGGTGCCGGATGTCGCCACATGACCGGAGTGGTGCCCGTCCGGGGCCGTCGGTGTCGGCTCGGCGGGTGGCGCCTGCGTCGGTGCGTCGCCGGTGACCTCGACCAGGAACACCATCCCCATCTGGCGGTGCCCCAGCACCGAGCACCAGCCGTCCAGTGCTCTCCCGACGACGCCGAGATCCACGCTGACGGTCTCGCCCGGCCCGACCCGTCCGGTCCCGGCTCCGTTCTCCAGCACCAGGTCGTGGACGTCACCGTCGGCGGCATTGTGCAGTGTGATGACGAGCCGGTTCCCCGCCGGAACGGTGACCGAGTCCGGCGAGAACCGCATCCCCTCGGCCGTCACCTCGACCCGGGTGATCTCGCCGGTGGCCTCCACTCCCGCGGCCGCGGATCGCACCGGTCCGGCCAGGGCCGCCGGGTCGAGCGCGGCGCCGGAGGCTGAGGCGACCAGGACCATCGCGAGCCCGGTGACCGCCAAGCCGGCCCGCTGGCCAGGCGGTCGGTCACCGTCAGGGGACGGCCGACCGCGCCCGGGCGGGGATGGCTCCCTCACTCCGTCGCGGACCCGCCGCCAGGTGCGGATCGCGACGAGCAGGATCGGCACGAACGAGGCCAGAGCCCCCACCACGAGGAAGGACACCAGCACCCGCACCGTGCTCGGCACCGGCAGGGCACACACGGCCAGACCCAGGTTCGTCAGCACCAGCCGCAGCGCGCCGCCCGTGTCGACGACCCGGTTCGCCGCCCTCACGGGGGACGGGCCACCGCCGAGCACGACCGGGACCAGGTACGAGAGCGCACCGAGCAACACCTGGGCCGCGAAGCCCACTGCCAGCAGCGGCGTGACCGTCCCGAACGCGGCGCCGAGGTCGGACCAGCTCGTGGCGGTGACCGCGCCGACGACGATGATCCCGAGTGACCCAACGAACCAGCAGTACCCGGCCAGGATCGACCACGCGGGGAAGCTGGTGGGTGGTCGGGTCCGCGCGACGCGGATCGCCGGCACCAGCAGCAGCGAAGCGCCCGCCAGGTAGGTCACGACCCCCACCGCGACCAGCCGGGGTCCGCCGAGCGCGGCTGTTGCGGTGAGCAGCACGCCTGCAACCAGCAGCGGCAGGGCCCGGGCCGATGCCCGCTCCGCTCCCTCAGCGATCCGGGTGCGCAGCACGGTCGGCCACAGCGTGACCAAGGTGCCGAGCACGGTCAGCCCGATCCAGCCGAGCACGTTGATGGCCATGTGGGCGGTGCGGACCCGGTCGTGCAACGGGTCGGCGAGGCCGGTGGCCAGCCACACGCCGAGCCCGGCACCAACCGGCAGCAATGCTGCCGCCGCCACGTAGTAGCGCACGGTGGGGGCGAACCTCGAGGCGAGCGAGCCTCGCAGCTGGCCCAGCAGCACGGCCCCGTGCCACAGCACGGCTCCTCCGAGCAGGGCGGCACCGGCGGCGACCACCGGCCACCACGCGACGAGCACCCCGCCGATGACGAGGGCGACCCCGGCGTTGAACAGCACCAGGCGCGTCGACTGCTGCCTCCGCGGGGTCGGGGGCACGCGCAGCAGGGTGTCGGCGAAGTAGCGGCTCCACACCAGGATCGCGTGGCCGACGGCCCCCAGCAGGAGCAGGTGGATCATCAGCCAGCGTGGGGCGGGGACGAACGGGTGCACGAGAGTCGCCACGACCGTCGCGACCAGCCAGCACACGGTCGGCAGGTCGCGCATCGGCCAGAATCCCCGCACGCTCATGACGTCCACCGGTGGGACGTGGCGGCGAGGGTGAAGACGCAACCCATGAAGCCGATCAGCGCAGCGACGGTCAGCACGCCACCGACCTGCCACGCCGTCGTGGTGCCGAGTGCGTCCCCGGCCCACAGCCGCACCACGAGGCCCAGCTGCAGCAGCAGGAGCGGGGCGTAGAGGAGCGGGTGGAAGGGCAGCTTCACGCGCGCCACCACCGGCAGGATCACGGGGGCGTGCGCCATCACCATCGACATCGTGAAGCCGAGGAACACGGCGTGGACGGCGGCGTCGTACGCCGGCCCACCGACCGCCGGGTCCGCGAGCAGCCAGACACCGGCGGCCGCCACCAGCCACACCTGGCCGCTGAGCATGCAGATCGCCATGTACCGGGGGAGCCCGGAGGCGCGGACGGTCCGGCGGGCTACGTCGTGACGAGCCAGCCAGCCACTGACGAGGGCGAGCGACAGACCGAACAACGGCCCGGCGGTCGCCCACAGCAGGAGCGCGAGCACGGACACCGAGAGCGCGACGGCAGCGAGCACCAGTAACCGGCCCGCCGATCCCGGCATGCCGAGCCGGGCGAGCTCCAGCCGCTCGCCGGCGATCGTGAGCACGAGGAAGCCCGCCAGCCACGGCACGACCGCGGCCATCGGCACGCCACCCAGCCAGCCGACCGTGGCGCCGACCGCGAGAACGGCTCCGAGGGCCTGCACGAGCACGGCATCGTCGCGCTGCCGCCGCCAGAGCCGCTGGTAGACGAGGGTCAGCACCACGGTGCCCACGACCAGGAGGCCGGCGCCGACCCGCTCGGTGCGGGGCACGACGTGGAGCAGCGCGCCGGCGGCGAGGGCCACCGGGGCGATGTACCCGGCCGGGTGACGCAACGCGACCGCGCGCTCGAGAGCGATCAGCGCGCCGACGAAGCCGAGCGTCATCAAGACGCCGTGAGCGGAGCCGGTCCGGTCGCCGGGTGCGGGGGACCAGACGTCGAGGAGCGAGAGAGCGCCGTCGAGGCCGACCAGCAGCGACGCGGCAGCGGGGACGGCCAGCACGACCCGGATCGCGGGGCGCCCCGGAACGAGACGCCGCCCCGACACCCGCGGACCCGCGAGGGTCGTCATGGCCGGCTGTGGGGTAGCAGCAGCCGGCACGAACCGATCTCGGCGAACGGCTGCAGCTCGACGCCCTCGGTGCTCGCGCCCGCGTGCTCCAGGAGTCCCTCGACGAGGCCTTGGTGTACGCCGCAGACGATGTCCGGTGCCTCTCGGGCGGCGTCGAGCAGGGGGCACCGGGTGAGCCGGACCAGTCCTGCGTCGGTGGTGTCCCGCTCCGGGGCGAAGCCCATGCGGGCCAGCGCGGCGACGGGCTCGGGTGCCTGACCCGGCCGCTCCTCCGCGAGCCGGTGGCCCCACGCGCGCCCGGCGTGGCGCGCGTCCTCCTCCGGGTGGACGCTGGAACGGGCGACTGCTCCGGCGAGCGCGACCGCCAGACCGGTCAGCTCCGCGGCGGGCGCCGGCCGAGGACCGGTGACGGCGTACCGGTGAGCGGGCCTCCCTGGCCCGGCTGCCGGCTCACTGGTGCGGACGACATCGCCACGGGCGAGCAGACCCTCGAGGTGCGCGCGCAACGTGTTCGGGTGGAGTCCGCTGGCGTCCGCGAGCTCGGTCAAGGTGGCCGGCCCCGACTGCTGCTGCAGCAGCGCCAGCAGTCGTGCCTGCCCGGTCGGGAGGATCTCGCCGGCGGCGGCGCTGGGTCCGAGTGGAGCCGGATTAGTTTTCACGGGAAAACTGTAATAAATTACAGCGACGGCGACAACTCGGGTGTCGCTGACCGGGCGACATCGGATCGATCCGGACGACGACACAGGAGGACGAGCATGAGTGGGTCGAGCGACGTGGTCATCGCGAGCGGCAGAGCGGACGCGGAGGCGTCGGAGCGGGTGGTCTCCCATCACGCCGAGATGGCGGGCCGCGTGGCCGCGCTGGTCGGGACGCTCGCACAGAGCACGTCAGGCGACGCGGCGATCGAGGCCCGGGACCAGCTCGTGACCTGGGCTCGCGAGGAGCTGCTGCCTCACGCGGCGGCCGAGGAGGGCACGCTCTACACCGCTGGTGGCGAGCTGCCCGAGCTCCGAATGCTGGTGCAGGCGATGGTGGCCGAGCACTCGGCGATCACGGCCCTCGTCGAGGCGCTGGCCGGCGCGAACAGCCCGGCGGCCGCGGTCGCCGCGGCGGGTGGGCTGGAGGCCGTCCTCGACGTCCACCTCCAGAAGGAGAACGAGCTGCTGCTGCCGGCCCTGGTCGCGTCGCCGACCGTGTCGGTCGCCGGCCTGCTGACCGGGATGCACGAGATCCTCGGTGCCACCGAGGAGTCGGCGGCAGGAGGCTGCGGCGGGCACGCCTGCACCTGCGGCGAGACCGACGCCGGCGAGCTGCCCGAGCTCGATGCCCGCGCCGTACCGCACGCCATCCGGCACGCGACGATCTTCGGCGCTCTCGACGCCCTCGGGCCCGGCGGAGGCCTGGTCCTGGTCGCACCGCATGACCCGTTGCCGCTGCTCAACCAGCTCGAGGCCCGCAGCCCCGGTGGGTTCTCGGTGGACTACCTCGAACGCGGTCCGGAGGCCTGGCGGTTGCGGTTCCGTCGCTGCGGCTGACCCTGACCCCGTTCTCCGACGGCTGTGGCACGGTTGGAGCGTGGGCACCGACGAGCATCCGAACATCCGCCGTGCCCGCTTTGAGGAGCTGGCTCGCGCGGAGCTGATCGAACCGCTGCGGAGGTTCCTGACCCGCCGTACCGATCCGGCCACCGCCGACGACGTGCTGTCCGAGACGCTGCTGGTCTGCTGGCGCCGGTTCGACGAGCTCCCCGATGACGCGCCGCTCCCATGGGCGTACGGCGTGGCGCGGAACTGTCTCGCCAACGCCCGCCGCAGCAGGCACCGTCAGGAGCGGCTCGCTGCGAGAGTGGCGGCCGTCGCCGCGCCGCAGGAGGACCCTGACCCGGCGGGCAGTCGCGACGTGGTGCTGCACGAGGCCCTGGGGCGGCTCCGCGAGGACGAGGCCGAGCTGCTCCGGCTCTGGGCATGGGAGCAGCTGACGCCTGCGGAGATCGCCACCGTGCTCGACGTGACGCCGAACGCGGTGAGCATCCGGCTGCTGCGGGCTCGCGAGAAGCTCAAGGCGGAGATCGGAAAGTTCGAGGCCGGTGCCGGACATGAGCAGTCGGAAGGAGGGACGAGATGACGGACCGCGAGCGCGACGAGCTCTTCGTTCGGCTTCGTGACGCCGACCCGTCGTCCAGCCTCCCACCCGCCGACCCCGCCGGGGTCGCCCGACTGCTGGAGGACGCCATGAGTCACGACACGATGACGGAGACCCGGGGGACCGGCACCCGCGGCCGCAGCCCGCTCACCTGGCTGGTCGCGGCGGCTGCCGTCGCCCTGATCGTCGCAGCAGGCGTGTTCGCGCTGCTTCCCCGCGGAGGGGACCAGCCGTCGGTCGCCAGCCCCGATCCCACTGCATCCGATCCCACTGCATCCGAGCCCACCGTCACCGAGCTCACGATGCCCGCTGCCGCCGCCGGCCGCTGCATGGTGCCGACTGCCCAGATGCTCGGGTCGGCGGCGTACGCGTTCGACGGCACCGTCACCGGCATCGATGCAGGTGTGGTGACGTTGGAGGTGGATCGGTGGTACGCCGGCGGGGAGAGCGACCTGGTCCAGGTCGACCAGGCCTCCGCCGACCTGAACGCGTTGACCCTGGCGCCGATCTTCGAGGCGGGAGGACGCTTCCTGGTCGCGGGCACCGAGGACGGGTCGGTCATGGTGTGCGGCTTCAGCGGCCCCTACACGGCGGAGCTGGCCGATCTGTACACGAAGGCTTTCGCGGCATGAGAACGGAATAGTTGCTTGTTCAACTAGGTTGTGCGGAGGTACGGAACCCCCTACCCCTCAGGAGCAACGTGAAGATCGGCATCGTCCTCGGCAGCACCCGTCCCGGACGCCTCGGTACCGAGGTCGCGGAGTGGGTGGCCAAGCAGGCCATCCGGCGTGACGCAGCGACCTACGAGATCGTCGACGTCGCGGAGTACGACCTCGACCTGCTCGACGACCCCGTGGTGCCCGGCGCTGCAGACCGTGACTACGCCAACAGCAAGACGCGACGCTGGAGCAGCGCGGTCGACGACCTCGACGGATTCGTCTTCGTCACGCCGGAGTACAACCACGGCGTGCCCGCGGCGCTGAAGAACGCATTCGACGTGCTCGGCCCCGAGTGGCGGCGCAAGGCGATCGCCTTCGTCTCCTACGGTGCCGACGGAGGCGTGCGCGCGGTCGAGCAGTGGCGCACGATCACCGCCAACATGGCGATGCTGGCGGCTCGCTCGCAGGTGTCCCTGTCGCTCTTCTCGGACTTCGGGGAGAACGGCTTCGCGCCGACCGAGCGTCGCGAGGCCGAGCTCGAGGCGCTCTTCGACGAGATCGAGGCGTTGGCCGGCGCCTCGCTCCAGCTGCGCGCCGCCTGATCAACGCCTCGTGTGCCTGAGAGTGCGCCTTGGCGCAGTCTCAGG
>NZ_DASUTK010000175.1:0-6983 GCF_036374615.1 Nocardioides sp. | reverse complement strand
CCACGACGGCCGACCGCACTGGGGCAAGCTCCACACCCGCACCGCGGAGGACCTGGCGCCGGCGTACCCGCTGTTCGACGAGTTCCTGGCGCTGCGCGACCGGCTCGACCCCGACCGGGTCTTCGACAACGCCTACCTGCGGCGGGTCCTCGGTCCCTGACCCTCGTCGAGCGCGGGGTCAGACGCTGGCCGGACCCCTCGGCAGCGGGGCGTGCCAGTTGCGCCGGATCGCGAGCAGCCGCCAGACCAGGCAGACGAACGCTCCGACCAGTGCGCTGAGCAGCTCGGGCTGGTCGAGCCGGTGACCGACCACCGCGATGGCGGCGCCCGTGAGCGCCGGGGTCGCGTAGAGCTCACCGCGGAAGACGACCGGCACCCGGTCGGTCAGCAGGTCCCGGATCACCCCTCCGCCGATGCCGGTCACCATGCCCATGAGCGCCGCGGGGACCGGACCCAGCCCGAACTCCGCCGCCTTGAGGGCGCCGGTCACGCAGAACAACGCGAGCCCGAACGCGTCGAACACGTTGACGCCGCGCTCCATCCGGCCCACAGCGGGATGGAAGCGGAACGTCACCAGCCCGGCCGCGACCGGAACCATCAGGTAGCGCCAGTCGGCGAGCGCCGCCGGCGGCGTCGCGTCGATCAGGACGTCCCGCAGGAACCCACCTCCCAGCCCGGTCGCGCCGGCCAGCACCAGCACCCCGAAGATGTCGAAGTCCTTGCGCACCGCCACCAGCGCCCCGGAGATGGCGAACACGAAGATCCCGATCAGGTCCAGGGTGATCAGGGCGGGTGAGCTCACGGCCGGAGGTTACCGGGGCGCGCCGGGTGACGATCGCCTCCGGCCGCATCCCGCTGGCGTAGGCTCGCACCCATCCGGAGCACACCCGACGACCGACCTGAGAATGCACCTCGACCAGGAAGAACGACACGCGCGATGGCCCACCTCACGCTCGCCGGCCTGAGCAGTGACGGCAAGCGCCTGCTCCTGGTCAGTGACAAGGGCGTCGAGTTCACCGTCGACGTCGACGAACGCCTCCGGGCCGCGCTCCGCGGCGACCACGCACGCCTCGGCCAGTTGGAGATCAAGATGGACAGCGCTCTTCGCCCCCGTGACATCCAGGCCCGGATCCGGGCCGGCGAGACGCCCGAGGCGGTGGCCCAGGCAGCGCAGACCACGGTCGACGCGATCATGCCGTTCGCGGCGCCGGTGCTCGCCGAGCGGCAGCACGTCGCCCAGCGGGCGCAGCGCTCGTCCGTCCGGCGTACCGGCCAGTCCGGTGGCGCCCGCACCCTGGGCGAGGCGATCGGCGCCCACCTGCGCGGCCTCAACATCGACCCCGAGACGGTCTCCTGGGACGCCGCCCGCCGCGAGGACGGCCGGTGGAACCTGGCCGGCGAGTTCTCGGTCTCCGGGCGGAGCGGAACGGCGCGGTTCACGTTCGACGCCCCCGGCAACTACGTCGTCGCCGACAACGACGACGCCATCTGGCTGCTCGGCGACGCTGCCCCCGACTCGTCGGCCGACTCCCCCACCCCGGCCAACGACCTCGAGCGGGCGCGCGCCCGTCGCCACGCGTACGGAACCGCCGGGGAACCGGAGCTACCGCTCGGCGACGACGCGATCTCGCTGGTCCGCGGCGACGACGCGATCGGTGCGGAGCAGCCGGTCGAGGCGTACCTCGACGTGGCCCCCGCTCGGTCCGAGCCGAGCGACGACGACCGCCAGGACGACGCCGTCGAGGACGGTGACGTCGTGGCGGAGCTCGACGCCGCGGAGCAGGGCGAGACCGACTCCTCCGAGGACCCCTCCGGCGAGGAGCCGACCGAGCCCACCCGCCGTAAGCCCGCCAAGAAGCGCGGCCGCGCCTCGGTCCCCAGCTGGGACGAGATCATGTTCGGCGGATCGAGCGGCTCCGACCACGCCTAGGCCGAGTCGTGCCCCGTGCGGGCCGAGTCGACGGTCAGCCGGTCTCCACCGGGCGATCGGGGTCGGTGATCCAGCCGCTGAAGCTGCCCGGGTAGAGGGCGGCGCGGATCCCGGCGACCTCCATCGCGAGCACGGTGTGGCAGGCGTTCACGCCGCTGCCGCAGTACGCCGCGACGGACGAGTCAGCAGCCACACCTGCCCGCGCGAACACTTCCCGCAGCTCGTGCGGGTCGCGGAAGTGGCCGTGGTTGTCGAGGGTCTGGGCGACCGGCACGTTGACCGCGCCCGGGATCCGGCCCGCGACGGGGTCGATCGGCTCGGTCTCCCCGCGGTACCGCTCCTCGACCCGGACGTCGACCAGCACGTCGACGTCGGACACGTCCGCGGCGGTGACCACCGGCATCACGCCGGGACCACCCGCGAAGTCGCCCAGCGCGGGTCGCGGTAGCTCGGTGGTCTCGGGCCCTCCCGCGGCCCGCCAGGCGGCCAGCCCGCCGTCCAGCAGCCGTACGTCGGGATGGCCGTGGTGCCGCAGCAGCCACCAGCACCGGGCTGCCGCCTGCCCCGCGGAGTCGTCGTACACCACGACCGGGCGGGACCCCGACACCCCGGCGCGCGCCATCGCCTCCTCGAACCGTCCGGGGCTGGGCAGCGGGTGGCGGCCACCGGCGCCCGGCGGGTCGGCGAGGTCGGTCTCCAGGTCCACGAACACCGCACCCGGCAGGTGCCCGGCGGCGTACTCGTCGAACCCCGCCGGGCCGCCGAGCCGCCACCGCACGTCGAGCAGCGTCACGTCGCCGAGCCGTTCCCGGAGCTCCTCGACGGTGACCAGTGGAGACGTGTGCCGAGATGCCATGACGCCATCCTGCCGCAGGTCGCACGTGGGGCGCAGCGCGCGGGTGTGACAGGATCGCACCCCGTGGCGGAACTGCACTTCTTCACCGGAACCATGGACTCGGGCAAGAGCACGCTCGCCCTGCAGACCAACCACAACCACGCCGCCCGCGGCCGGGTCGGCCGGATCTTCACGACCCACGACCGGGCCGGCGAGGCCCTGCTGTCCAGCCGGCTGGGGCTGACCCACGCCGCGCTCGAGGTCGCGCCGGACTTCGACTTCTGGCGGTACGTCGTCGACGACCTGACCCAGGGCGGGCGGATCGACTACCTGATCTGTGACGAGGCCCAGTTCTTCACGCGCAGCCAGGTCGACCAGCTCGCCAAGCTGGTCGACGAGCTCCAGATCGACGTCTTCGCCTTCGGCATCCTGACCGACTTCCGCAGCAACCTGTTCGAGGGCAGCTCCCGGCTGGTCGAGCTGGCCGACCGGGTCCACACGCTCCAGGTCGAGGCACTGTGCTGGTGCGGGAAGCGCGCCACCCACAACGCCCGCACCGAGAACGGCATGATGGTCACCGAGGGCGAGGTGATCGTCGTGGGCGACGTGGACGCGCTCGACGAGCCCCCCGCCGAGGTCGCCTATGAGGTGCTCTGCCGCCAGCACCATCGCCGCCGCCTCACCGCCGCGCGTGCCAAGGCCGTCTCCCTGGCGCCCGAGCCGCTGCCCTTCGGCTGACGGCTGGTCCAGACCACAGCCGAATCTCGCTTCCCCCGGGACGCCGCTCACGAGACTCTGTGCCGAGTCTTGGCGCGCGACGGCGTGCCAGCGAAGGGGGAGACATGAGAAGCACGTACAAGGTCCTGGCGTATGCCATCGCGATCCTGGTCGTGGTGCAGGCCGGCGCCATCGCCTGGGCGTTCTTCGGCGTGACGGACTGGATCACCAACGACAACGGAGTGATCGACAAGGCGTACCTGGAGTGTGAGGACTGCGAGTCGATCGGCACGGCCGAGTGGGGGTTCGCCATCCACATGTTCTTCAACGGCCTGGTGCTCATCCCACTGCTCTCGTTGATCCTGCTCGTCGTGTCCTTCTTCGCGAAGGTCGGCGGCGGGGTCCGGCTGGCGCTGATCATCGTGCTGCTGGTCGTCCTCCAGGTCATCGTGCTTCCGATGCTGTCGCGTGAGGTCGACCCGGCGTTCGGCGCCTTGCACGGCATCAATGCGCTGATCCTGCTCGGGGCCGCCGCCGGAGCCGGCCGGCGGGCGTCGGTGCAGTCCCGCGCGACGCAGAGCGCGCGAGAGCCGCTCTCGGCCTGACGCCCGGGGTGCGAGTCGCCACACACTGGCGGCGGTGGACTGCTGTACTCGCCACCGCCGCCGTCGTGCTGCCCCTCGGCTGGCTCTGGTACGGCAGCCTGCTGCCGGACGAGTACGACATGGCGCAGATGGGGCACGCCGACTGGGGCGGTGGACCCCGCGGGGTGCATGCGGCCATGGCCGGCGGCCATCACGGCACCGCGGTCTCCGAGCTGATCGCCGACCCCGAGCGCACGCCCGACGTACGCGAGACGCTGACGGTGCGCGACGACGGGCGTCAGATCACGGTCAACGGAAGCACGCCGGGTCCGACGATCCGCGCTCACCAGGGCGATCTGGTCGAGGTGACGCTCGTCAACGACAACCTGGATGACGGGACCACGCTCCACTGGCACGGGGTCGACGTCCCGAACGCCGTCGACGGCGTGGCCGGCGTGACCCAGGACGCCGTGATGCCGGGCGAGGAGCACGTCTACCGATTCGTGGCCGAGGACGCCGGCAGCTACTGGTACCACTCGCACCAGGTCTCGCACGAGCAGGTCCAGCGAGGCCTGCTCGGCGCGCTGGTGGTGGAGCCGACGGAGGACGGCGAGTCGACGGACGTCGACGAGACGTTCCTGATCCATCGGTACGGCGGGTCGGGCAGCCTCAACGGCGTCGAGGGCTTCTCGGAGGTCGACGCCGAGCCTGGTGACACCGTCCGGCTGCGGCTCGTGAACACCGACAACGGACTCGCGACCGTCTGGCTGCCCGGTGCCACGTTCCGGGTGCTCGCCGTCGACGGCACCGACGTCAACCAGCCCGGCGAGCTGACCGACACCGCGATCCCGCTCCCGGCCGGCGGCCGGGTGGACATCGGGTTCACGGTCCCGGACGACGGGGTCCGGGTCGAGTTCTCAGGCGGCCCGTCGCTGGGGATCGCCGCCGGCCCGGCCGACGCCCGCACGTCGCCACCCGACGAGGTGCTCGACCTGCTCACCTACGGCGAGCCCGAGCCGGCCCCCTTCGACGTCGAGCACCCGGACCGCCGCTTCGAGTACGCCATCGACCGCAAGCCGGGCTTCCTCGACGGGCGCCCCGGGATGTGGTGGACGGTCAACGGCGGGATCTTCCCGGACGTGCCGATGTACATGGTCTCCGAAGGAGACGTGGTGGTCTTCGAGATCACCAACGACAGCGGTGACGCCCACCCGATGCACCTCCACGGTCACCACGCCCTCGTGCTCAGCCGCGACGGCGTACCCGCCACCGGCAGCCCGTGGTGGGTCGACTCGCTCGAGGTCGCCGTCGGAGAGCGGTACGAGGTCGCCGTGCTGGCCGACAACCCCGGCGTATGGATGGACCACTGCCACAACCTCCCCCACGCCGCAGAGGGGCTCGTGGCCCACCTGATGTACGACGGAGTGTCCTCGTCGTACGTGGTCGGCGGCGAGCACGGGAACCACCCCGAGTGAGGCGTCAGCTGAGGAGGATCGGGATCAGCATCTCGGCCGGGGTGAGCGATCCGTGCAGACCGACCAGCTTCGCCTCGTAGGGGAAGGCGATCGTCGACATGACCGCGGTGTCGCCGGTGCACGCGACGACCACGTCGCCGAGCCTAGGACGGACGGCGGGGTCGACCGGGCCGAACCAGCCGCGTGCGATCGCCTCGTCGCGCAGCAGCACCTCCGCACGGTCTCCCAGCGTGGCGCGCCAGGCTGCTGCCACGTCGGCAGCCGCGCCACCGGAGACGTACAGGTGACGGAACCGGGCCTCGCCTCCGAGCAGCGCGAGCCCGTCGCGCAGCTCGGCGTGGTCGTCGACGTCGACCCTGCTCTCCGGAGCGGAGTCGACCATGCCGTGGTCGGCGACCACCAGCATCCGGGCGTGCGCGGGCAGTGCCTCCCGGAGCTGCTCGGCCTCGGCGTCCACCATCGCGAGCTGCTGGAGCCACTGGCTGGACGCGACGCCGAACCGGTGCCCCGTCCAGTCGAGGTCGCCGTCGTAGACGTAGGTGAACGAAGGTCGCGGCGTGGACGCCGTGACGACCGCGGCGATCCGCTCCCCGACCCGGTCCGCACCGACGTACTCGACCCCGCGCTGGGACGCGACGGTGAGCCCGCTGCTGCGGAACTCCCGCTTGTTCACGCACGTGACCGTGACACCCAGGGCCGCCAGCCGCGCGAACGCGGTGGGGTGGGGCTGCCACTCCACCGGATCGACGGCCGCATCCCAGCGCAGCGCGTTCAGGAGCGTGTTGGTACCGGGGATGCGGGAGGTGAACCCGACCAGGCCGTGCGCACCGGGGGGAAGCGCGGTGCCGAGCGACGTGAGGCTGGTCGCCGTCGTCGAGGGCACGCCGGCAGTCGCCGGCTCCCCCGGCGCCAGCCCGGACAGGAACGGCGCGGCGTGGGCGTGCCGCTGCAGCAGCTGGGAACCGAGGCCGTCGACCAGGAACACGACGTACGACGGCGCGGGCGGGAGTGTCAGCCCGGTCGGCTGCTCCTCGAGCGGATGGCCCAGCGAGTGACCCAGCGCCGCCGCGACCGCCGGCACGACGTCGCCCAGCGACCGCGAGCGGTAGGCGGGCTCGACGAAGCCGGTGTGCTCCACGCGCTCAGCCCGGACGGGTCAGCGCGGAGAGCGACTCGGCGAACTCCAGCAGCCGGCCGACGGCGTCGGCACCCTCGGCCGCAGCGGAGACGCGGAGCGAGAAGTCGTCGGACGCGAACGAGCCGGTGTAGCCGTGGTCGGCGTCGCACTGCGGGTCGCTGCAGCCGGCCGGTTCCAGGTCGAGCCGGCCCGCGCCTCCCCAGCCCAGCGTGACGACCGCTTCCGCAGGGCGACCGGCCCCCGCGGTGGGGTTCGTGACCATCCGGGTCACCACGACCGACCGGATCGACGAGAGCGCGATCGC
>NZ_DASUTK010000174.1:0-19841 GCF_036374615.1 Nocardioides sp. | reverse complement strand
TGGTGGAGCCTAGGGGACTCGAACCCCTAACCCCCTGCTTGCAAAGCAGGTGCGCTACCAATTGCGCCAAGGCCCCCGGTTGAAGACTCGGTGAGTGACCGTGCCGAGGCGGTCAGGCCTTGTCGGTGGGCTCGACGTGGTCGGTGGCCTCGGCCCAGAGCGCCTGCTCGGTGCGGCCCTCGTCCAGCTTCTTCTTCGCGAACGCGGCGCCGGCGGCGGCCAGCAGCAGGAACATGATCTTCTTCATGGTGACTCCTCAGATCGCGTCAGGGCGAAGGCGGTGGTGGGCCTAACAGGACTTGAACCTGTGACCTCTTCCTTATCAGGGAAGCGCTCTAACCGTCTGAGCTATAGGCCCGCAGCTTGTGCCAGATCACCGAGGGCGAGCCGGCCGCCGGGCGAGACTACCCCACCCCGAGAGGGCCGGACAAAACGCGGCTCAGGCGTCCTCGGCCAGGGTGACTTCCACGCCGCCGAGCAGCGCTGCTGCCATGTTGTAGAGGAACGCGCCGAGGGTCGCGATCGCCGTCAGCAGCACCACGTCGACCACCGCGATCAGCATGGTGAAGCCCATGACGCGCGAGGTGCCGACGTAGTCGGTGATGTCGAAGCTGCCCGCGGTGTCGTCGCCGAGGATGTCCTGGGCCGTCGCGTTGATCGACTCCCAGACGCCGGCGGCGCTGAGCACGCTCCACACGATGAAGACCGACACGACGGTCACGATCCCGAACGCGACCGCGAGCAGGAACGAGGTCTTCATGACCGACCAGGGGTCGACCCGGGTCAGCCTCAGCCGGGCCCGGCGCGGTCCGCGCTTGCCCTTCGGGGTGGCCCGCCGCTGAGCGTCGCGAGACTCCGGCTGGGCGTTGGCCCGGTGCTCGTCCGCGGCCTTGGTGAGCTTGGCCTGGATCCGCTCGGTCAGCGGAGGTCGGGTGGCGGTGTCGCCGTCACGGACCGGGCCGGTTCGGCTGGTCCGCTCGACGGTTCGCTCGACACTGCGCTCCGTCATCAGTCCTCCTGTGGGGCTGCCTTCTCTGGGGAGTCGTCCGGGTCAGGGGATGGGCCGGACTCATCGATTGTTGCATCCGGAGCCACAGCGGGCGATTCCTCGACCGACCCCCCGGACTCCCCGGCCCCGTTCTCAGCCCCGTTCTCGGCCCCGTTCTCGAGCTCGCCCTCGACGACCCTGGCCTCGACCGACCTGGCCACGACCGCGACCGCGTCGTCGCCCTTGGGACTGACGAACTTCACACCCTGCGTCGAGCGCCCCATCGGCCGGAAGTCGGCATTGATCGGGCTGCGGACGACCTGGCCCCCCTGCGTGATCGAGAGGATCTCGTCGCCGTCCTCGACGATGAACGCGCCCACCAGGACGCCGCGGGACTCGTTGGCGAGGGTCATCGCCTTCACGCCCTTGGTGCCCCGGTTGGTGAGCCGGTAGTCGCTGATCCGGGTGCGCTTGGCGTAGCCGCCGTCGGTCATCGTGAAGACGTACTGGACGTTCTCCTCGGAGTCCTCGGTGGCGGCCTGCGCCGCCCGGATCACCGACATCGAGAGCACGGAGTCGCCGTCGACGGTGTTCATGCCGGTCACGCCGGAGGTCGCGCGACCCATCGGCCGCAGCTGGGCGTCGTCGGCACGGAACCGGACCGCCTGCCCCTTGCGCGACACGAGCAGGATCTCGTCGTCCGGGTTCACCAGCTCGGCGCCGATCAGCTCGTCGTCGTCTTCGCGGAAGTTGATGGCGATGACGCCGGCCTGACGCGGGCTGTTGTAGTCGCCCAACCGGGTCTTCTTCACCAGGCCGTTGCGGGTGGCCAGCACGAGGTACGGCGCCTGCTCGTAGTCGCGGATCGCCAGCACCTGCGCGATGCTCTCGTCCGGCTGGAACGAGAGCAGCCCCGCGACGTGCCCGCCCTTCGCGTCACGCGACGCCTCGGGGAGGTTGTAGGCCTTGGTGCGGTAGACCCGGCCGGCAGTGGTGAAGAACAGCAGCCAGTGGTGGTTGGTGGTCGCGATGAAGTGCTCGACGACGTCGTCGCCGCGCAGGCTCGCCCCGCGCACCCCCTTGCCACCGCGCTTCTGGATCCGGTACTGGTGGCGCAGCGTGCGCTTCGCGTAGCCGCCCCGGGTGATGGAGACGACCAGCTCCTCGTCGGGGATCAGGTCCTCCATCGAGAGGTCGCCGTCGGCGGGGATGATCTGGGTACGCCGGTCATCGCCGTACTTCCCGACGATCTCGTCGAGCTCCTCGATGACGATGGCGCGCTGGCGCTCAGGCTTCTCGAGGATGTCGCGGAGATCCGCGATGATGCGCTCGAACTCGGCCAACTGGTCGATGATCTTCTGCCGCTCGAGGGCTGCCAGCCGGCGCAGCTGCATGTCGAGGATGGCGCGGGCCTGGAGCTCATCGATGTCCAGCAGCTCGATCAGGCCGTCGCGCGCCTCGTCCACATCCGGTGAGCGCCGGATCAGCGCGATCACCTCGTCGAGCATGTCCAGCGCCTTCACGAGACCACGCCAGATGTGGGCGTCAGCCTCGTTCTTCGCCAGTCGGAAGCGGGTACGCCGCTGGATGACCTCGATCTGGTGGGTGACCCAGCTCGAGATGAACTGGTCGATCGTCAGCGTGCGCGGCACGCCGTCGACCAGCGCCAGCATGTTGGCACTGAAGTTGGTCTGCAGCTCGGTGTGCTTGAGCAGGTTGTTGAGCACCACCCGGGCGACGGCGTCGCGCTTGAGGACCACGACCAGCCGCTGGCCGGTGCGCCCGGAGGAGTCGTCGCGGACGTCGGAGATCCCCTGCACCCGGCCGGAGTCGGCCAGCTCGGCGATCTTCAGCGCCAGGTTGTCGGGGTTGACCATGTAGGGGAGCTCGGTGATCGACAGGCAGGTACGACCCTTGGCGTCCTCGTCGATCTCGATCACCGCCCGCTGCGTGATCGAGCCGCGCCCGGTGCGATAGGCCTGCTCGATGCCGGCCTGGCCCACGATCAGGGCGCCGTTCGGGAAGTCCGGGCCCTTGATCCGCTCGACCAGGGCGTCCTGGAGCTCCTGGCGGCCGGCCTCGGGGTGCTCGAGCGCCCACCGTGCACCCTCGGCAACCTCCCGCAGGTTGTGCGGGGGGATGCTGGTGGCCATGCCGACCGCGATACCAGCCGATCCGTTGACCAGCAGGTTGGGGTAGCGCGCGGGCAGCACCGCCGGCTCCTCGGAGCGGCCGTCGTAGTTCGGTCCGAAGTCGACGGTGTCCTCGGTGATGTCGCGGACCATCTCCAGCGCCAGCGGTGCCATCCGGCACTCGGTGTAGCGCATGGCGGCCGCCGCGTCGTTGCCCGGAGATCCGAAGTTGCCCTGACCGTGGATCAGCGGGGCACGCATCACCCACGGCTGCGCGAGCCGGACCAGGGTGTCGTAGATCGCGGAGTCGCCGTGGGGGTGGTATTGACCCATCACGTCACCCACGACCCGGCTGCACTTGGAGAAGCCGCGATCGGGGCGGTAGCCGCCGTCGTACATCGCGTAGAGCACCCGGCGGTGCACCGGCTTGAGGCCGTCGCGTACGTCGGGCAGCGCCCGGCCCACGATCACGGCCATCGCGTAGTCGATGTAGGCCCGCTGCATCGACGTCTGGAGCTCGATCGGCTCGATCCGGCCGCCGGGGCCGTCCCCGCCGTCCCCGCCGTCGCCGCCGATCAGGTTCCCGATCTGTTCCGTCACGTCTCTTCGTCTCTCTGGTCGGTTCTACTCGAATCTAGGGAATGGTTTAGACCGCTAGATATCGAGGTGTCAGATGTCGAGGAACCTGACGTCCTTGGCATTGCGCTGGATGAACGACCGCCGCTGCTCGACGTCCTCGCCCATCAGGATGGAGAAGATCTCGTCGGCCCGAGCGGCGTCGTCCAGGGTGACCTGGAGCATCAGCCGCTGGGCGGGGTTCATGGTCGTCTCCCACAGCTCCTCGGCGTTCATCTCGCCGAGGCCCTTGTAGCGCTGGACGGGGTTCTCCTTGGGCAGCTTCTTGCCCTGCGACAGGCCGTCGCGGGTCAGCGCCTCGCGCTCGGCGTCGCTGTAGACGAACTCGTGCTCGGCCGGCTTGTTCCAGCGGATCCGGTACAGCGGCGGCTGGGCCATGTAGACGTAGCCGTGCTCGATCAGCGGCCGCATGAAGCGGAACAGCAGCGTGAGCAGCAGCGTGTTGATGTGGTGGCCGTCGACGTCCGCGTCAGCCATCAGCACCACCTTGTGGTAGCGCAGCTTGTCGAGGTCGAACTCCTCGTGGATGCCGGTGCCGAGCGCGGAGATGATGGCCTGCACCTCCTGGTTGGCCAGCACCTTGTCGATCCGCGCCTTCTCGACGTTCAGGATCTTGCCGCGGATCGGGAGGATCGCCTGGATCCGAGGGTCGCGACCCTGCCGGGCCGAGCCGCCGGCCGAGTCGCCCTCGACGATGAAGACCTCGCACTCCTCGGGGTTGGTCGACTGGCAGTCCGACAGCTTGCCCGGAAGGCCGCCGCCGCCGAGCAGTCCCTTGCGCGAGCGCGCCAGGTCACGGGCCTTGCGGGCGGCGATCCGAGCACTGGCCGCCGCCTGCGCCTTCCGGACGATGTCCCTGCCCTCGGCGGGGTTCTGCTCGAGCCAGGCGCCGAGCTGGTCGTTGACGACCCGCTGCACGAAGCCCTTGGCCTCGGTGTTGCCGAGCTTGGTCTTGGTCTGGCCCTCGAACTGGGGCTCGCCGAGCTTGATCGAGATGATCGCGGTCAGGCCCTCGCGGATGTCGTCGCCCGAGACGCGGTCCTCCTGCTTCTTCATCAGGCCCCAGTCGAAGCCGGCGTTGTTGATCAGCGTGGTCAGCGCCGACCGGAAGCCCTCCTCGTGGGTGCCGCCCTCGTGGGTGTTGATGGTGTTGGCGAAGGTGTGGACCGACTCGGTGAACGTCGCGTTCCACTGCATCGCGACCTCGAGGCTCATGTGGCTCTCGGACGACTCGGGCGTCTCGGCCTCGAAGTTGATGACCGTCGGGTTGGCCTTCTCCTTGCGGCGGTTGAGGTGCTCGACGTAGTCGACCAAGCCCCGCTCGTACCGGAAGACCTGCTCGATCCCGCCGCCCTCGCCGCGCTTGATCGCGTCGCTGCCGGACTGGTCGACGGAGTCCGCGACGGTGTCGTCCTCGACCGCCTCGGCGACCTGCTCGGCCGAGGGGCGCTCGTCGCGCACCACGATCTCGAGGCCCTTGTTGAGGAAGGCGTACTCGCGGATCCGGGTGGTGATGGTCTCGAGGTCGTACTTCGTGGTCTCGAAGATGTCGGTGCTGGCCCAGTACGACACGGTGGTGCCGGTGCCCTCGCCCTCCTCGAGCTCTCGGACCTGCTCGAGCTCACCGTCGGGTACGCCGAGCTGGAAGGACTGGCGCCACAGGTGACCGCGGTTCTTCACCTCGACGACCAGCTGTGAGGACAGCGCGTTGACGACCGAGACGCCGACGCCGTGCAGACCGCCGGACACCTTGTAGCCGCCGCCGCCGAACTTGCCGCCCGCGTGGAGCATCGTCAGCGCCATGGTCACGGCGGGGATGTCCTGCCCCGGTGCGGTGTCGGTGGGGATGCCGCGCCCGTTGTCCTCGACCCGGACGCCGCCGTCGGTGAGCAGGGTCAGCACGATCCGGTCGCAGTAGCCCGCCAGCGCCTCGTCGACCGCATTGTCGACGATCTCCCAGATCAGGTGGTGGAGACCGCGCTCGCCGGTGGACCCGATGTACATGCCGGGACGCTTGCGGACGGCCTCGAGCCCCTCGAGCACCTGGATGGCCGACGCGTCGTACTCACCGGTGGGAGTGGGTTTCTGATTGGTCGGCACAGGCTGCTCGGCGGTCACACACACCTCTTCGAGGACGGTCGTCGCGGCTGGGGGCCGGGACGCTTCGACATGGATCGGGTCGCGCCTTCAGAGGTCGCGACCCGATGTCCATGATAGCCGCCTACGGGGCTGCATTCACGCGCGGCCTGCCGTAGCGGGGGGATCTGTGGACGAAAATCGGCCGCCAGCGGCCCGGAACCGGCGGTCGGAGCGTCTCGCAGGGGGTGAGACAGGGCCCCATACATCGGATCGGCTGGTGACGGCCCTGATTCACCGGCACCGACCGCCCTGATCTCAGCCGTAGGTGTCGCGCGGACCGCGGCCGTCGCGGACCGACCGGGGGCCCTTCTTCCACGTCGGGCCCTGAGGCCCGCGGACGTCGATCGCCAGCACCGTGCCGTGGCCGAGCTCGTCGTTGAGCCGGCGTACGACCTGGGGCGCGAGCAGTGTCAGCTGCGTGGCCCACGCGGTGGAGTCGGTGCGGACCACGAGTCGCCCGTCGGCGAAGGTCTCGGGCGTGCTGTGGGCACCGATGTCGGTGCCGACCAGCTCGGTCCAGCGGCCGAGCACGGCGTGCACCTTGAGGTCGACCTCCCAGCCGTGGTCCTCGACCAGCCGGCCGACCGTGGTGTCGAGCAGCTGCGGGTCGCGCTCGTCGGGGTGGGAGCCGCTGACCCGCGACCGCGACGGCGGCAGGCTGCGGCTCCGCTTCTTCGCTCGGGTCGCCGGGCTGGTGCGGGCGGTCGCCCGCGTCAGGGCCCGGGCCAGGTCCAGACCGTCGGCCGGGACCTCCGGCGGGGGGTCCTCGAGTGGCCGCTCGTCAGCCATCCCGCACCACCTTTCCCTCACCCACCGTGAACCGTACGCCCGCGAGCGCCTCGGGCACGTCCGCCGCGACCGCCGCGGTCACCAGCACCTGCTCCGCCCCCGCCACCAGGTCGGCGAGCTGGTGGCGTCGGTCCGTGTCGAGCTCGGCGAAGACGTCGTCGAGGATCAGGATCGGATCGTCGCCGTCGGCGCGCAACAGGTCGTACGACGCCAGCCGCAGTGCCAGTGCGAAGGACCAGGACTCACCGTGCGATGCGTACCCCTTGACCGGCAGCCGGGCGTCCGGGTCGCCGAGTGAGAGCCGGAGCTCGTCTCGGTGCGGGCCGACCAGCGAGATGCCGCGGTCGAGCTCGTCGGAGCGCCGTCGCTCCAGCTCGGCCATCAGTGCGTCGGTGAGCTCGGCGGGGTCGTGCGTCGTCACGTCGAGCGACGGTGCGTACTCGATCTCGGCGTCGTCGCGGCTCGCGCCCCGGGCGACCGTCTCGTACGCCTTACCCACGTAGGGCCGCAGCTGGTCGACGAGTGAGAGCCGGGCGGCGAGCAGCTCGGCGCCGGTCCGGGCGAGGTGGGCGTCCCAGACCCCCAGCGTCGACAGCGCACCGTCGCGCGCGCTGCCCCGTGCCAGGCCGGCGGTCTTCAGCAGTGAGTTGCGCTGCCGGAGCACCCGGTCGTAGTCGGAACGGACACCGGCCAGCCGGGGTGTGCGGAGCACCAGCAGGTCGTCGAGGAACCGGCGCCGGTCCGACGGGTCGCCCTTGACGAGGGTGAGGTCCTCGGGTGAGAACACGACGGTGCGCACGAGTCCGAGCAGGTCCCGAGCCTTCGGGAGCGCAGATCGGTTGACCCTGGCCCGGTTGGACCGACCGGGGTTCAGCTCCACCTCGAGCGTGGCGCTTCGTCCCTCGCGGACCACCGCCGCCCGGACCACCGCCTGGTCGGCACCGGCGCGCACCAGCGGTGCGTCCGTCGCCACCCGGTGCGAGCCGAGCCGCGAGAGGTAGTCGATCGCCTCGACGAGGTTGGTCTTGCCCTGTCCGTTGCGACCGATGAACGCGGTCGCACCAGGCTCGAGGGCGACGTCGAGGTCGGCGTACGAGCGGAAGTCGTGGAGCGACAGGTGGGCGACGTGCAACGGAGGACTAGCTCTCTCCGCCTTCGTGCCCCGACCCGGCGCCGGCCTGCTGGGCCGCGCCCGACTGGTCCGGCGTTCCACCGCCCGCGTCGCCGCCCTTCGGTGCCGCGGTCTGGGTCGCGTGGCCTCCGAACTGGTTGCGCATCGCCGCGACCGCCTTCATCGCGGGGGAGTCGTCCTGGCGGGAGACGAACCGCGCGTAGAGGGCGGCGGTGATGGCAGGGGTGGCGACGGCGTTCTCGATGCCGGCCTCGACCGTCCAGCGGCCCTCGCCGGAGTCCTCGGCGTAGCCGCGGATGTCCGCCAGCCCCGGGTCGTCGTCGAGGGCGGCCACGAGGAGGTCGAGCAGCCAGGACCGGATCACCGTGCCCTCGCGCCACGAGCGGAACACCTCGGTGACGTTCTCGGTGACCTGGGCCTTCTCGAGCAGCTCCCACCCCTCGGCGTAGGCCTGCATGATGGCGTACTCGATGCCGTTGTGGACCATCTTCGAGAAGTGCCCGGCACCGACCGCGCCGGCGTGCACGGAGCCGAACTCGCCCTCGGGCTTGAGGGCGTCAAACGCCGGCTGGACCTTCGCGATGTCGTCGGCGTCGCCGCCGTACATCAGGGCGTAGCCGTTCTCGAGACCCCAGACGCCGCCGGAGACTCCACAGTCGACGAAGCCGACCCCCTGCCCCTCCAGTGCCTCCGCGTTGGCCTGGTCGTCGGTCCACCGCGAGTTGCCGCCGTCGACGACGACGTCGCCCTCGCCGAGCAGCTCACCGAGCGCGCGGACGGTGTCGCGGGTGGGATCGCCGGCGGGCACCATCACCCACACGACCTTGGGGGAGGGGAGCGCCCCGACGAGCTCCTCGAGGCTGGCCACGTCGGAGACATCGGGGTTCCGGTCGTAGCCGACCACGGTGTGTCCGGCGTTGCGCAGCCGGGTGCGCATGTTCCCGCCCATCTTCCCGAGACCGACCAGCCCGATGTCCATGCGCTCAACCTACGCTGACGGGTTTCGGGGGGGCCATTGCCGTGGCTGGTTCGGTGGCGGCGCTGCCGTTTGGACACAAACGGCAGCAACACGCCGACGCGACTCGTCGTCTGTGACCAATCGAGGACCCAGCTGGTCCTCGACCGGCGTGGGCGTGCTGCCCCGGCCACGGCGGGGCAGCCGCTTGCCGTTTGGACACAAACGGCAAGCACCCCAACAACACCGGGACGAGGTCGGGCGTCAGTGAGGCCCTGCCGCCGGTGCCGAACGGGTCAGGAGAGCAGGCGTCGCGGCATCAGCAGGTAGCGGAACGCGGGGTCCTTGCCCGACTCGTCGGCCGAGCCGCTCATCACGACCGGCTTCGAGGCC
The DNA here is from genome assembly GCF_036374615.1 of Nocardioides sp. Classification (GTDB taxonomy): domain Bacteria; phylum Actinomycetota; class Actinomycetes; order Propionibacteriales; family Nocardioidaceae; genus Nocardioides. Next base: position 10,677 of record NZ_DASUTK010000174.1, on the reverse strand, counting down.
TGCGTGAAGGCCAGCTCGACCACGGCCTCGTCGATCGCCGTCAGGCCGTCGAGCAGGAACTGCGGGTTGAACCCGGTGGTGAGCTCGTCGCCGTCGATCTCCGCGTGGAGGGACTCCGAGGCCTGCGCCTCGTCGCCGGATCCGGCGTCGAGTGTGAGCTGTCCGTCGCTGAACGCCAGCTGGACGGCGGTGTTGCGTTCAGCGACCAGGGAGACCCGCTTGACGGAGTCGACCAGGTCCGCCTTGTCGACCTTCGCGGTGGTCAGGTGCTCGGCCGGGAAGAGGTTGCGGACCTTCGGGAACTCGCCGTCGAGCAGCCGAGTGGTGGTCCGTCGTACGCCGCCGGGACCGACGCCCTCGAACCCGATGATGCCTTCACCGCCGCCGGAGGCTGCCAGCGCGATCGTGACCTCACCGCCACCGGTGAGCGACTTCGCCGTGTCTCCGAGGACCTTGGCAGGGACCAGCGCTGCCTGCGAGGCGTCGGGCGTGCGGGGATTCCAGTCGAGCTCCACGTGGCTGAGCCGGAACCGGTCGGTGGCGAGCAGCGAGATGCTCGAGCCCTCGATCTCGATCCTGACTCCAGTGAGCACCGGCAGCATGTCGTCACGGCCGGCGGCGGTCACGGCCTGGGCGACGGCGTGCGCGAACTGCTCGCTCGGGACGGTCCCGCTCGCAGCCGGCATGTCCGGCAGGGTCGGGTAGTCCTCGACCGGCATGGTCTGGAGGCTGAACCGCGCCGAGCCGCAGGTCAGCGAGACCCGCGGGCCCTCGAGCACCATGTCGACCGGCTTGGCCGGGAGGCTGCGACAGATGTCGGCGAGCAGCCGGCCGCTGACCAGCGCCTGGCCCTCGTCAGAGACCTGCGCCTCGGTGAGCGTCGCCCGAGCCGAGGTCTCGTAGTCGAAGGTGGAGAGCACCAGGCCCTCGTCGCTGGCCCCGATGAGCAGGCCTGCGAGCACCGGGACGCTCGGGCGGACCGGGAGGCTGCGAGCAGCCCAGGCGACGGCATCGGCGAGCACGTCGCGTTCGACACGGAACTTCACGGTTCGACGTCTTTCCGTTCTGGGTGCATGACAAAGGTGGAGCGGGGACTGCATCCTGCCATGCGACGCCGAGCGGCGGGAGTTCTCCCCAGGGCGGGCCGTTCGTGGAGTTCCACCGAGGATGGTCCCGGATAGGTTCTCGTGGGAGTCGTAGCAGCGGTGGAAACTGTGGACAAACTGCGAACTCGCAGGTCAGGACCGCGATTCGACGCGCACAGGGGGTGTGGACGAACCGGGCACGAACGGCCGCCGGTTGTGAACGGCCGGCGACGCGAACGCCAACACTCACGGGTTGTGCACACGATGTGCAGAACTCCGGCCTCGTGCCTCACACGTTGTCCACAGTGGTGACCCCCGAGCGAGCGGTCACCCGCGTGCCTGGAGCTTGATCCGGTTCGTCAGCTCGCTCACCTGGTTGAAGACGGCGCGACGCTCGGCGAGCAGCGTGTTGATCTTGCGGTCGGCGTACATGACCGTCGTGTGGTCGCGGTTCCCGAACTCGGCTCCGATCTTCGGAAGCGACAGGTCGGTGAGCTCGCGGCACAGGTACATCGCGATCTGCCGGGCCATCACCAGGTGACGGCCGCGGCTGGGGCCGGTGAGCTCCTCGATGGACAGCCCGAAGTACGCCGCGGTCTGAGCGATGATCAGGCCGGCGGTGATCTCCGGCTCGCCGCCCTCGGGGATCAGGTCCTTGAGCACGATCTCGGCGAGCGTCATGTCGACCTCCTGCCGATTGAGGTTCGCGAACGCCGTCACCCGGATCAGCGCACCCTCGAGCTCGCGGATGTTGGTCTGGATCTTGCTCGCGATGAACTCGAGGACGTCGGGGGGCGCTGTGAGCCGGTCCATGGCGGCCTTCTTGCGCAGGATGGCGATCCGGGTCTCGAGGTCGGGGGGCTGGACGTCGGTGATGAGGCCCCACTCGAAGCGGTTGCGGAGCCGGTCCTCGAGCGCCTCGAGCCGCTTGGGCGGCCGGTCGGAGGTCAGCACGATCTGCTTGTTGGCGTTGTGGAGGGTGTTGAAGGTGTGGAAGAACTCCTCCTGCGTCTGGGTCTTGCCCTCCAGGAACTGGATGTCGTCGATCAGCAGCACGTCGACGTCGCGGTAGCGCCGCTTGAACCGGTCCTGCCGGTCGTCGCGGATCGCGTTGATGAACTCGTTGGTGAACTCCTCGCTCGACACGTAGCGCACCTTGGCCCCGGTGTAGAGGCTGCGGACGTAGTGGCCGATCGCGTGGAGCAGGTGGGTCTTGCCCAACCCGGAGTCGCCGTACACAAGCAGCGGGTTGTACGCCTTGCCGGGCGCCTCGGACACCGCCACGGCGGCAGCGTGGGGGAAGCGGTTGGACGAGCCGATGACGAACGTCTCGAAGGTGTACTTGGGGTTGAGGCGGGTCTCGAGCTGCGGAGTGATCGCCGGTGCGCTCGGCGAGGAGCCGAGCTCACCCCCGAGCCGCGCTGGCTCGTAGTGATGTGTCGACATATCGTCATGTCGATTGGTGGGTTCATCGACAGCGTGGATGTCGGGCGGGTCGGGTGCCGGCTCCAAGCCCGGGTCCACCGTCACCGCGATCCGCATCGCGCGGCCGAACGCGGCGCCGAGCGCTTCCTCGATCTGGGCGCGCAGCTTTCCCTCGAGCTGGCCGCGCGTGAACTCGTTGGGGACCGACAAGATGGCGGTGTTCTCGTGCACCGTCACCGGTTGGCTGGTGCGCAGCCACGCCCGCTGGTAGGCCTGCAGGTCGTCGAGCACCCCCCGCCAGGCGGCGTGCAGGTCGCCGGTCGCAGAGTCCGGTGGTGGCGAGTCGTGCTGGGGGTGTTCCACGAGGCAGCCTTCTGAAGTTCGCGGTCGGTCACGGGTGGGCGGTCCACAGGGTTCTCCACAGTCTGTGCACCCGGCCCCTCGGTGTGGAGAGGCGCCTTCCGAGACCGGCCCGGTGGCGCCCCATGGTGCATTACTGCAGGTCAGTGGCCACATTCGGGAAGGGGTGACCTGGATCACACAGTGATCGAGACCGGGACGCCCGGAGGCCGGCGGGGAACCTCGGACCGGGCGAACGTAACAAGTCCCGGGCAGTGGCGGCAAGGGTTTCTCCACAGGCGGCGAGAATTGTCCACAACGCGTGGTCGGCGCCGGTTTGACCCCCTCCGAGGTCCCCGCGTACCGTTGGCCGGTCACCAGGTGATCGACCGGTGCCGCATGTCCATGGACGTACTCGCCATGGCCGGGCGGTGCCAGCCGAACGGCAGGCGTCCCGGCCCTTGGTGGTGCGACCCCAGCCCCACACGAAAGAGATGCTCGTGAGCAAGCGTACGTACCAGCCGAACAATCGTCGTCGGCACAAGACGCACGGCTTCCGTCTGCGCATGCGCACCCGGGCCGGCCGGTCGATCCTGGCCTCGCGCCGTCGCAAGGGCCGCAAGAGCCTGGCCGTCTGAGCGGTCCCACCGCCGCTCACCGTGCTGCCATCGGCGCACCGTCTGACCGACGCGGAGAGCTTCCGTGCTGCGGTCCGTAGGGGACGGCGGGCGAGAGCCGACTCGCTCGTGGTGCACCTGCTGGTCACCGAGGCCGAGCCTGCGAGCACCGTCCCACGCGCCGGCTTCGTGGTGAGCAAAGCGGTCGGGAACGCCGTGATCCGCAACAGAGTGCAGCGCCGACTCCGACACCTGGTCCGGGAGCAGCTCGACTCGCTCCCACGTTCTGCCGCGCTCGTCGTGCGGGCCCTGCCGGCCGCTGCGACCGCGACGTACGCGGAACTCCGCACCGACTTGACCCGTTGCCTCCAGCAGGTGACCGCGCCGGGGTCGGGGCGGAGAGGCAGGGAGGTGTCGGCCTCGTGAAGTACCTGCTCATCGGGCTGCTGCGGGCCTACCGCGCAGTCATCAGCCCGCTGTACGGCCAGGTGTGCCGGTACTATCCGTCCTGCTCGGCGTACGCGCTGGAAGCGGTGACCGTGCACGGCAGTGTGCGTGGGAGCTGGCTCGCCGTGCGCCGCCTCGCCCGCTGTCACCCCTGGGCGGCCGGCGGATACGACCCCGTTCCTGCCGCGGAGCGATCACCGGCCGCGGACCACAGCCGCTCGAGCAGCACCGCGGCGCCCACACCCAGCCGAGGAGCCTGAGTGTTCGACTTCTTCAACGTCATCATGAACCCGCTCTACTACGCGATCTCGTTCGTGTTGATGAAGTGGCACGACTTCTGGACCTGGATCGGGCTCGACGAGTCCGGTGGCGCGTCGTGGGCACTGTCGATCATCGGCCTGACCGTGGTGATCCGGGCCGCGCTGATCCCGCTGTTCGTGAAGCAGATCAAGGCCAGTCGCAACATGCAGCTGATCCAGCCCAAGGTGAAGGAGCTGCAGAAGAAGTACGGCCACGACCGGGAGAAGCTCGGCCAGGAGACGATGAAGCTCTATCGCGAGTCGGGCACCAACCCGTTCGCGTCGTGCCTGCCGATCCTGCTGCAGATGCCGATCTTCTTCGCGCTCTTCGGTGTGCTCAACAATGCGGCGGACGGGAAGCCGAAGGGTGTCCTGACCGTGCAGGACGCGAAGAACTTCGGAAACTCCGAGCTCTTCGGCGTCCCGCTCTCGGGCACGCTCTTCAGCGCTGACGGCGACGTCGGCATCATCGTGCTGGCGGCCTTCCTGGTGCTGGCGATGACCGCGACCACGTTCTTGACCCAACGGCAGCTGATGAGCAAGAACATGCCGGCCGACGCCCTCACCGGCCCCTACGCCCAGCAGCAGAAGCTCCTGCTCTACGTCCTGCCGGTGGTCTTCGCCGTCGGCGGAATCGCGTTCCCGATCGGCGTGCTCCTCTACTGGACGACCTCGAACCTGTGGACCATGGGCCAGCAGTTCTACGTGATCCGGCGCAACCCGGCTCCCGGGACGCCGGCGTTCTTCGCGAAGGAGCAGCGCGACGCGGCCAAGGCCGCCAAGCACGGCGCGGTGGCCACCGAGGCGTCGGCCGAGGGCGGTACGACGACGGCCACCGAGCCGGAGACCGATCGTCGCCCGGCTCGGCGCCAGCAGCCCAAGCGGCAGTCGCGCGAGCAGCGCAAGAAGTCCGGTGGTGGCGGGGGACCGGGCAAGACGCCGCCCGATCCGTCGACCACCTAGTGGATCGACGCCCCGACCTTTTCGTACGTACCCAGCAGCAGAGGATCCCGATGACCAACCACACCGATGAGACCCCGATCGACACCGCGGCCGATGAGGTGCGGGACGACGTGCAGGACGACGTGCAGGACGACGTGCAGGACGACACCGAGGCCGGAGTCGACGAGTCCCGACCCGGTCGCCAGGAGCGGCTGGAGAACGAGGGCGACATCGCGGCCGACTACCTCGAGGAGCTGCTGGACATCGCCGACCTCGACGGTGACCTCGACATGGACGTCGAGGGTGACCGGGCGTCGGTCTCGATCGTCGGTGCCGACCTCAGTCAGCTGGTCGGTCGCAACGGCGAGGTGCTCGACGCGCTGCAGGAGCTGACCCGACTCGCTGTCTACCGCGAGACCGGCGAGCGTTCCCGGTTGATGCTCGACATCTCGGGCTTCCGCGCGCAGAAGCGCGACGAGCTGGTCGCCCTCGCCGCCGGCGTCGTGGCCCGGGTGAAGGAGTCCGGTGAGCCGGTGTCTCTGGACCCGATGTCGCCGTTCGAGCGCAAGGTCGTCCATGACGCGGTCGCGGCGGCCGGACTCACCTCGGAGTCCGAGGGCGTCGAGCCGCGCCGGTACGTCGTGGTCCTGCCGGCGTGACCGAGGACGTTTCACGTGAAACATCGGGGGACCCTGCTCCCGCGCCCCCCGCTGCCGCACCCCCTGCGCCCGAGTCAGCGCGGGGGGTGTTCGGTTCAGCGCGGCTGGCCCTCGCCGAACGGTACGCCGGACTCCTGGCCGGGGACGGGACGGTGCGTGGCCTGATCGGGCCACGCGAGGTCCCCCGGCTGTGGGAGCGCCACCTCATCAACTGTGCGGTGGTCTCCGAGTTGGTCCCGGCCGACGCCTCGGTGTGCGACATCGGGAGCGGTGCCGGCCTGCCCGGAGTCGTGCTCGCCATTGCTCGTCCCGACCTCCGGGTGACGCTCGTTGAGCCGTTGCTGCGCCGGACCGCATACCTCGAGGCGGTCGTCTCCGAGCTGGGGCTGGAGAACTGCGAGGTTCGGCGGATGCGCGCTGAGGCGCTGCACGGGCAGGCGCGGTACGACGTCGTCACCTCCCGCGCGGTCGCGCCGCTCCCGAAGCTGCTGGCCTGGTCGCTCCCACTGGTGGCGCCCAGGGGTGCCGTGGTGGCCATGAAAGGCGCGCGCGCCGCGGCCGAGGTCGCGGACGCCGCGCAGGTCTTGCGACGGCTCGGATGTGCCGCAGAGGTGCTCGAGCTCGGCGCCGGTGCGCCGACCTGTCTCGACCCTCCGACCACCGTGGTGCGGGTGGTCAGGTCCGGATCAGATGTGAGAGGTTGAGACTCGTGTCAACGAGCCCGTCCATGGAGCCGGGCCAGCTCGGATGGCCCGCCACCGACGACCGTCCAGAGTTTTCCACCGGTCTCGGGTGGCCCGCTGAGCGCAGTGGTCCACAGGTGGACCCAAGTTATCCACAGGCCGAGGACGAGCGGGACGACAGCGGCCCAGCGTCCACGGGGGAGGCCCAGAGCGTGGTTTCACGTGAAACGTCGAGCGTCTTCGACGTCCGGACCGCTGCCGATGTGGTGGCGACCAAGCTCCCACTCGGCGACGACAACAGTGACGAGACGACGCCGTTGGCCCGTGAGGCCGAGGTCACGGTCCGGGCTCGGTTCGACGCCCGGACTCGCCCGACCCTGGCCCGCCCCGAACACACCCGGGTGATGGTCGTGGCGAACCAGAAGGGTGGCGTGGGCAAGACGACGTCCACCGTGAACCTCGCCGCGGCGCTGGCCCAGCTCGGTCAGCGGGTCCTGGTGATCGACCTCGACCCGCAGGGGAACGCCTCCACGGCGCTCGGCGTGGAGCACCGTCGCGGCACGCCGTCGACGTACGACGCGGTCGTCGACGGAACGTCGCTGGAGGAGGTGACCACCCGCTGTCCCGAGGTGGACGACCTCTGGGTGGTTCCGGCCACGATCGATCTCGCCGGGGCAGAGATCGAGCTCGTGAGCGTGGTGGCGCGTGAGAGCCGGCTTCAGAAGGCGATCGCCGCCCACCCGCGGGTCGGGACCGCCGAGGAGGCGGGGGAGGAGCGGTTCGACTACGTCCTGGTCGACTGCCCGCCCTCGCTCGGCCTGCTCACCCTCAACGCGCTGGTCGCCGGTGAGGAGATGTTGATCCCGATCCAGGCGGAGTACTACGCCCTCGAGGGCCTCGGCATGCTGCTGGAGACCGTGGACATGGTCAAGGCCCACCTCAATCCCCGGCTGGTCGTCTCCACCATCCTGGTCACGATGTACGACGCGCGCACCCGACTCGCCTCCGGCGTCGCCGACGAGGTCCGGGAACACTTCGGTGACCAGGTCCTCAAGACCACCATTCCCCGGTCGGTCCGGGTCTCCGAGGCACCGTCGTACGGGCAGACGGTGATGAGCTACGACCCCGGGTCCCCCGGAGCTCTGTGCTACCTCGAAGCCGCCCGCGAGATCGCCACCAAGGGAGTGCCCATCCGATGACAGCCCAGCCTCGCCGCGGACTCGGCCGCGGGCTCGGATCCCTCATCCCGACCGGTCCCCGGCCGGAGGCGCCGGACGACGTTACGACCACGGACGCGCCGGGCACGACCCCCGGAGCCGGGGTCGGCCCCGAGCTGGTGGGTGGCTCGTACTTCACCGAGCTGCCTCCGGACTCCATCACGCCGAACCCGGTCCAGCCGCGCCAGGTCTTCGACGAGGACGCGATGGCCGAGCTGGTCACCTCGATCGGCGAGGTCGGGCTGCTGCAGCCGATCGTCGTGCGGCCGCTCAGCGAGGGTCGCTACGAGCTCGTGATGGGGGAGCGGCGCTGGCGCGCGGCCCAGCAGGCCGGACTGGACACGATCCCGGCGATCGTGCGGCAGACCGGCGATGACGCCATGCTGCGCGATGCGTTGCTGGAGAACCTGCACCGCTCACAGCTCAACCCCTTGGAGGAGGCGGCCGCCTACCAGCAGCTGCTCGAGGACTTCGGCTGCACCCATGACGAGCTCGCGGGGCGGATCGGCCGGTCTCGTCCGCAGATCAGCAACACCCTCCGGCTCCTCAAGCTCTCGCCCGCGGTCCAGCGCCGGGTGGCCGCCGGCGTCCTGTCGGCCGGCCACGCGCGCTCGCTGCTAGCGGTGGAGGATCCCGCGGCCCAGGACCGGCTCGCCGGCCGGGTCGTGAGCGAGGGGATCAGCGTCCGTGGTCTGGAGGAGATCGTGGCCGTGGGCGAGCCCGGCACGGCTCCGGCTCGGACCCGGCGCTCCAAGCCGAAGGCCCCCGGCCTGAGCGAGATCGCCGACCGGTTGAGCGACCGGTTCGACACCCGGGTCAAGGTCGACCTGGGCAAGACGAAGGGCAAGATCACTGTCGAGTTCGCCTCGCTGGCCGACCTGCAGCGGATCGTCGACGTGATGGACCCGCGCAACCGGCAGGACCGGCCGATCTAGCGCTTCATCCATCTATCTCTTTGTCGACAAAGCGATAGATGGTCATGTGGGTGAAGCGCGCCGCCGGGCGGCCCGGTCGCGCTGCTCGGCGGCATCGAGGGCAGCCGCCTGCTCCAGGCTCGGTGCGCTGCCGCCGAGCCGTTGTGGGAGCCACCAGCTGCCGGGCGGCTGCTGGTCGGCGGGGTAGCCGGCGATGGCCTCGTCGAGCATCGTGGCCATGACCGACCGCAGCTCGGCAGTCTCGGCCACCGGGTCCGCGCCGCGGGGGTGGAGCGGCGCGCCGACCCTGATGTGGATCGGGAGGCCGCGGGTGAAGAAGTCCCTCGGGTGGTCCTTGGTCATCAGCCGCTGGGTCCCCCAGAGCACCACCGGCAGCAGCGGGACGTTCGCCTCGGCGGCGATCCGGGCGGCCCCGGACTTGAACTCCTTGAGCTCGAAGGCCCGTGAGATGGTCCCCTCGGGGAAGATGCCGACGCACTCGCCGGCCCGCAGGTACTCCACTGCCGTGTGGTACGACGCGACACCGGACCCCCGGTCGACCTCGATGTGATGCATCGACCGCATCAGCGGCCCGGTGACCTTGTGGTCGAACAGCTCGCGCTTGGCCATGAACCGGGCTCGCCGACCGGCCGAGAAGACCCCCAGCCCGCCGTACACGAAGTCGACGTAGCCGATGTGGTTGACCGCGATCAGCACCCCGCCCGTGCGCGGGACGTGCTCGGTACCGGACACGGTGATCTGCTGACCGAGCACCCGGAAGCCGAGCCTGGCCGCCGCGATGATCGGGGGATAGGTGAGGTCACGCACGCTCACAGCGTAGGGGGCGCAGGTCAGCGGCGAGTGGCCAGGAACTCCGCGATCCGGCCGATCGCCTCCTCGAGCACTGGGACGTCGGGCAGGGTCACCATCCGGAAGTGGTCCGGCTGCGGCCAGTTGAACCCGGTGCCGTGCGTGACCAGGATCTTCTTGGCACGCAGCAGGTCGATCACGAGCTGCTGGTCGTCCTCGACGGCGTAGACGGCGGGGTCGAGCCGTGGGAAGCAGTAGAGCGCGCCCCGCGGCCGTACCGAGGACACGCCGGGGATCTCGTTGAGCAGCCGATCGGCGAGCATGCTCTGCTCGTAGAAGCGGCCGCCGGGGACGATCAGCTCCTCGATCGACTGGTAGCCGCCCAGCGCGGTCTGGATCGCGTGCTGTGCGGGCACGTTGGCGCACATCCGCATGTTGGCGATCAGGGTGAGGCCCTCGAGGAAGTCGGTGGCGAGCTCCCTGGGGCCCGACACCATCACCCAGCCGGCGCGGTAGCCGCAGACGCGGTAGGCCTTGGACAGGCCGCTGAACGTCAGGCACAGCACGTCGTCGCCCGCGGCGGCGGCGGCATGGTGGTGGACGGCGTCGTCGAAGAGGATCTTCTCGTAGATCTCGTCCGCGAACACCACCAGCTGGTGTCGTCGGGCGATGTCGACCAGACCGGCGACCACCTCGCGGCTGTAGACGGCCCCTGTGGGGTTGTTGGGGTTGATGATGACGAGGGCGTGAGTGTCCTCGGTGATCTTCGACTCGACGTCGGCCAGGTCGGGGTTCCACCCGTTCGCCTCGTCGCACAGGTAGTGCACCGGCGTGCCTCCGGACAGCGTCACCGCGCCGGTCCAGAGCGGGTAGTCCGGGGCAGGCACCAGGATCTCGTTGCCGTCGTCGACGAACGCCTGGAGCACCATCGAGATCAGCTCGGACACGCCGTTGCCGATGAAGACGTCGTCGACGCCGACGTCCCGCAGCCCGCGCTGCTGGTAGTACTGCGCCACCGCGGTCCGGGCCGGGTAGATGCCCTGGGAGTCGCTGTAGCCCTGGGAGTCCGGCAGGTGGTGGACGATGTCGGCCACGATCGCCTCAGGCGCCTCGAACCCGAACGGGGCGGGGTTGCCGATGTTGAGCTTGAGGATCCGGTGGCCCTCGGCCTCGAGCCGCTGCGCCTCCACCAGGATCGGGCCCCGTACGTCGTACCGCACGTGGTGGAGCTTGCGGCTCT
>NZ_DASUTK010000173.1:0-3567 GCF_036374615.1 Nocardioides sp. | reverse complement strand
GACCCGCTTCATCGAGTCCTGCCGGACGTCGCCGGCGACGAAGACGCCGGGCACGCTCGACTCGAGCCCGTACGGCGGTCGCTCCAACGGCCAGCGGACGGCCGGGAGCCGCAACAGCTCGGGCCCGGTGACCACGAAGTCGTGCTCGTTGCGCACGACGTCCTGACCGAGCCAGCCGGTGCGCGGGGCGGCGCCGATGAAGACGAACAACCAGCCGGTCGTCACCGTCTCGGGCTCGGCGCCCCGCGTCCTGAGCGTCAGGCACTCCAGGTGATCGCGGCCGCTCGCTGACATCACCTCAGTCTCGCACCGGACCTCGACGTTCTGGGTCGCCTCGATCCGCTCGATCAGGTAGCGCGACATGCTGGCCTCGAGGGACGCGCCGCGGATGAGCATCACCACGCGCTTCGCGTGGCGTGAGAAGTTCAGTGCAGCCTGGCCCGCGGAGTTGGCGGCGCCGACGACGTACACGTCCTCCCCGGCCAGCTGGACGGCGTCGCTCGCGCTCGCGCCGTAGAAGACGCCGCGACCGGCGAGGTCGTCGACGCCGGGTGCGGGGAGCCGGCGGTACGAGACGCCTGAGGCCACCACCACGGATCGAGCCTCGATCTCCGCGCCGCCGGCCAGGAGCAACGCCCGCACCGGGCCCCGGGCCTCCAGCCCCACGACCTCGCGGGCGACCAGCATCTCGGCCCCGAAGCGGCCGACCTGGGCGATCGCTCGCTGTGCGAGGTCCGAACCGCTCACGCCGCGCGGGAAGCCGAGGTAGTTCTCGATGGCGGCGCTCTGACCGGCCTGTCCGCCTGGCGCTTCCCGCTCGACGACCACGGTGCGCAGCCCCTCGCTCGCGCCGTACACCGCCGCTGCCAGCCCGGCCGGACCGGCCCCCACGATGCACAGGTCGTAGAGCGGCTGCTCGGCCCGGGTGCGCAGGCCCAGCGCCTCGGCGAGCTCGAGGGTGGTCGGCGAGCGGAGGGCGTCCGCCTCGGGCAGGAGCACCAGCGGCAGGTCGTCCGGCCCGGCGTCGGCAATGCCCGCCAGCCGCTCGCCTGCGTCGAGCTCGACGTCGAACCAGAGGTACGGCACGTGGTTGCGCGCGAGGAAGGTCTTCACCTCGTAGGTGCGATCCGACCAGCGGTGGCCGACGACCCGGAGGGTCGCGTCGCGTTGCGGGTGGTCTCGCTGCCACGCCTCGAGCAGGTCGTCGACGACCGGGTAGAGACGCTCCTCGGGCGGGTCCCACGGCTTGAGCAGGTAGTAGTCGAGCCCGATGTCGTTGATCGCGGTGATCGCCGCGTCGGTGTCGGCGTACGCCGTGAGCAGCAGCAGCTTCGCGTCGGGGGCGTGCTCCCGGGCACGGGTGAGCATCTCGACGCCGGTCATCCCCGGCATCCGCTGGTCGGTGAGGATCAGCGCCACGGGCTGGTCGCGCAGCGCGAGCCGTGCGAGAACATCGAGCGCCTCCGCGCCGGACGTGGTGCGGACGATCCGGTACTCCGCGCTGTAGTGGGAGCGGAGGTCACGCGCGATGGCGTCGGCAACCAACGGGTCGTCGTCGGTGACGAGAATCGTCGCTCTGGACATGACCCCCCTCGAAGACATGCGCCCGAGACGTGTTCCACGTCACACCGGACCCTACTCCCGGGCACGTAGCGTCCGCGCTGCGGGCGCGTCCCCTTCCCCTCGGTGGGCGTTTTGTAGAGACTCGGGCCCGTTGTGCGTAGCCAGCCTGTGTCCGTAGCCAACTGGAGGTGCAGATGCCGTCGTCGGACGTAGGGGTCGCCGGACCCAGCCGGGCCCGGATCGAGGAACGGACCCTGCGCACGGACCGGTGGTGGCTGGCTCCGCTGACGACGTTCGTCGTGTTCAGCGCATTCGTCGTGTACGCCACCTGGCGGGCGTTCTCAGGGGCGCACTACTACGCGTCGCCGTACCTCTCGCCGTTCTACTCCCCGTGCCTCGGCGACTGTGTCGAGGGCGCCTCCGACTTCGGCCAGCCGTTCGCGTGGTTCCCGTTCTCGGCGGCGCTGATCATCCTGATCTTCCCGCTCGGCTTCCGGATGACCTGCTACTACTACCGCAAGGCGTACTACCGGGCGTTCTGGCTGAGCCCGCCGGCGTGCGGTGTGGCCGAGCCCCACCTCTACTACTCGGGCGAGTCGCGGCTGCCGCTGATCCTCAACAACCTGCACCGCTACTTCTGGTACGCCGCGGTCCTGGTCGGGTGCGTGCTGACGTTCGACGTCGTGCTGGCGTTCCGCAACGCCGACCACGAGTGGGGTCACATGGGTCTCGGCACCCTGCTGATGCTCGTCAACGTCATCTACATCTGGCTCTACACCCTGTCCTGCCACTCCTGCCGGCACGCGGTGGGCGGCCGGCTCCGGCACTTCAGCAAGCACCCGGTGCGCTACAAGCTGTGGACGTGGGTCTCCAGGCTCAACGTCAAGCACGCTCGCTATGCCTGGGTCTCGCTGTTCTCGGTGGCACTGGTAGACCTCTACATCTACCTGCTCGCCACGGGCCGGATCGAAGACCTGAGGTTTTTCTGAACCACCCCACGACGTTGATCGCTCCTCCGCTTCGCTCCCCGCTCACAACGCCGCGGGGACCCCGGGAAGGCCTTGAATGACTTCATCCGAACATCACACCGGTGGTCCGGACACCAGCCGGCACCCGATGACCGGCAACGCGATGTCCTACTACTCCGAGGGCGGCAGCGAGCGCCACCAGTACGACGTGGTGGTCGTCGGAGCCGGCGGGGCCGGTCTGCGCGCCGCGATCGCGGCCCACGAGGCGGGCGCCAACACCGCCATCGTCTGCAAGTCCCTGCTCGGCAAGGCCCACACCGTGATGGCGGAGGGTGGCATCGCCGCCGCCATGGGCAACCGCTGGCCGGAGGACAACTGGGAGGTCCACTTCCGCGACACGATGCGCGGCGGGAAGATGCTCAACCACTGGCGGATGGCCCAGCTCCACGCGCAGGAGGCGCCGGAGCGAGTCCTGGAGCTCGAGGACTGGGGTGCGCTGTTCGACCGCACCGAGGACGGGCTGATCAGCCAGCGCGACTTCGGCGGACACCGGTACGCCCGGCTCGCCCACGTGGGCGACCGGACCGGCCTCGAGATGATCCGAACCCTCCAGCAGCGCGCGGTCCAGGTCGGGATCGACGTGTTCATGGAGTGCACGGTCACCGAGCTGCTCAAGGGCGATGGTGGCGAGATCGCCGGCGTCTTCGGCTACTGGCGCGAGACCGGCCGGTTCGTGACGATCGATGCGCCGGCGGTCATCCTCGCCACCGGCGGCATCGGCAAGTCGTTCAAGGTGACGTCGAACTCCTGGGAGTACACCGGCGACGGACATGCCCTGGCGCTCCGTGCGGGCGCCTCGTTGATCAACATGGAGTTCGTGCAGTTCCACCCGACCGGCATGGTCTGGCCGCCGTCGGTGAAGGGGCTGCTGGTCACCGAGTCGGTGCGAGGCGATGGTGGTGTGCTGCGCAACTCCGAGGGCAAGCGGTTCATGTTCGACTACATCCCGGAGTACTTCAAGGGCGAGACCGCCGAC
>NZ_DASUTK010000172.1:0-14244 GCF_036374615.1 Nocardioides sp. | reverse complement strand
ATCGTGCCGATGAGCGGACGTAGCGGCAGGGCTGGAATCACCCGGGCTTGGAACCGTGCATCCACCGATCAAGCCAGTTGGGCCATCGCGGCCAACGGTTTGCGTAATCGCGAGCGCGCTCCGCAAGCACCAACTCCATGGGGTCGGCACCGTCCCAGACGATGCCCTCTTGGCTCGCGTACTTCGCCAGGACGGTTCGCAACTCTGCGAGGTTGCGATCGTCGGTCGGCATCAGGCGCTCGACCGTCCCGTACGCGCTGAGCACCGGCGAGAGACGCTCGCCGTCGACGCGATAGAAGGCCGATTCGCCTTCGAGATGGTCACCGATGAGCAGACTGCCGTCAGGTTGCGCGACGTACGAGGAAAACTCGTACACCGAGTCGTCGCGTAGATCGTGGACGATCACCAGATCTTCGGGCGGCGAGCCGCTGCCTGTCATGGAGCGATTATGCGGGAACGGAATCATGGCTCATCCCGCACTGCGGGCGGAGCCCCACCGTCCGCTGACCGCGCGTCAAGTGCTGTTAGACGCGTTCGAGCCAGTGGTGGTCTGGCACGAGTGTGCGGAGGGCCTCACGCAGCCACGCGCGGCGGTCTCGTGTGAGCACAGGGATGGTGGCTGAGAAGTCGGGTTCGTCCTTCGGCCGCCGCAGGCGCGCCTTGTACGCCAACACGATCTCCGGATGCAGGTAGCGAATGCCGTCGTCGCCCAGCCAGGTCACGTCCTCAACACTCGCGACGTGGTCAGGAAGGAACTTGTTGGTCCACAGGCCGTCGGCGTCGGGGGTCAGTGGGATGTCGACCACCCACGGTGATGACGCGTGTTCGCGCAACCACAGTTGGCTCGTTGGCTCGTCGACGGTGAGCCATCGATCACCCAGCGGGTGCAGCACCCCACCCACGTTGTTCCACACGTGCCACCGGCCGCGCATGAAGTCGACGAAGGCGGGCACATCGGAAGCAAGGATCGATACGTCAAGGTCCTCGTGCTCACGCCGGTATCCCGTCGCGGCTTCGATTGCCCAACCGCCGACAACCCACCACGGACGGTCGAAACCGGTCATCTCCCTGGCGAACTCCGAGGGCTCCATGGGGGACCATGCACCGTAGAGAGCCAGGAAGGCGTCTCCCTCGGCTTGCTCGTCGGGGGAAGGCCGGAGTGGAACACGATCAGTCACGCGCCGAGCCTTGCACAGGGCCACCTCACTCAACGGGAAGTGGATCCTGCGTTCCCTCCCGCGTCCCAGCTTGCGTCAACGAGAGATCCGACCAGGACGAATAGCAGTCCGAACATCGCTGAGATCGTTGCGGTCGCGGCGCCCAACAAGGCATCGCGCTTGACTGCCAGCAGCAGACCCAGCGTGAGGCCCACGAATGCAAGAAGGCATCCGACAGCGACCGTCGTCCCGGTTCGCGCTTGCCTTGCCCGCCATTGCCGCCGGGCGTTCCAGGCTGATCGCGAGTGCGCGGCTCTCAACCCGGTCTGCTCGTTCTCCATGGATCGAACCCTAGGGCCCGTACCACGCAGTCACAGCCATCGCCGCACCTCGCTTCGGTACGCCTCGTACTCCGCCCCGAACTTGGTCGACAGATAACGCTCCTCCGGACGGATCGCTCCCCACCAGACGGCGAGAACGCCGATCGGTACGAAAGCCAGGGCCCAGAAAGAGTGAGCCAACAGAGCCAGGCCAACGTCCAGGACGACGAGCCCGACGTACAACGGGTTGCGGCTGAACCGAAATGGTCCTGAGCGGAGCACGCGAGTCGTCGCCTCGCCCGGCAGGATCGCGGTGCGGTGGGACGCCATGACCGACAACGTCCACCCGTTCCACAACGCGAATGCGAGGACCGCCGCGCCGCCGATCCAGCTCGCTGACGAGCTCGCGATCGAGACCGGATCTCCTAGGACGGCGGTCAGGATCAACCCGGCAGCGAGTGGCACACCCAGCGCAACCGGCGGCCAGATCCGAAACGCCGGCGCATCCACGGTGACATCGTCGTCTGTAGCCCGATCCCAGAACAAGCCCCGCACGACTCGTCCTACCCCGATACTGAGCGCGTCCGCGGACCTCGCCCTGGGCCTGGTCGGGGCGATCGGGGGCGGAGCGCTGGCGACGGGCCTCCAGTGGCTCTCCCTCAGCCTCGCCGGAGGTGACTACTTCCAGTACATGCTCGGTCTCGTCCCGCTGGGGTTCGGCGCCGCCGCCTTCTGGCTGGCGAACGGCCTCCGGTCCTCAGACCCGGTGGCAGTCCCCGTCGCTCGCGCGGCACAGGTGCTAGCCGCGGTCGCGGTCGTCGGCGGCGTGCTCCTCCTGCTGGCGGGCCTGACCGACGAGTTCTGAGCACGCTCACGAGCTCGTGAGCACCACCAGCTGTTGCGTCGCCCTCGTCATCGCGACGTAGTGGTCGACCGCGCCCTCGATGCCCGCACCGAAGGCCGCCGGATCGACCAGGACGACGAGGTCGAACTCCAGACCCTTCGACAACTCCGGCGTGAGCGACCGAACGCGGGGCGTGGCCTCGAACGTGGACGAGCCGATGACACAGCCGATCCCGTCGGGGTTCGCGGTCAGCCAATGGTCCACGATCGAGTCGAGGTCGGTGACGGACCCGTGCACGACGGGGACGCCGGTGCGCCGGACGGAGGTCGGCACGTTCGCGTCCGGCAGCGCGGCCCGGATGACCGGCTCGGCCTCGACCATCACCTCTTCGGGCGTGCGGTAGTTGAGGGTGAGGGACGAGACCTCGATCCGGTCCAGGCCCACTCGCGACAGGCGCTCCTCCCACGACTCGGTGAACCCGTGACGGGCCTGGGCGCGATCACCCACGACCGTGAAGCTCCGCGACGGGCAACGCTGCAGCAGCATCTGCCACTCCGCGTCGGTGAGCTCCTGAGCCTCATCCACGACGACGTGGGCGAACGGACCGGCCAGCAGGTCGGGGTCGGCAGTCGTCAGGGCAGCCTCGTCGACGATGATGCTCTGCGCGTCCGAGACGCGCAGCATCGACATGACCTGCATCTCGGAGTCGTCGGTCGCGATCAGGTGGTCGATGACGTCAGCCATCTGCTCACGCTCGGCTGCCACCGCGGCCTCGTGCCGGCGCTTGCGTCGCGACGCCTGCGGATCGCCCAGCCGCTGCCGCGCCGCGTCGAGGATCGGCAGGTCTGCGACCGTCCACGCGTGCGGGTCGGGGCGCTGCAGGGCCTGGACCTCCGCGTCCGCCAGCCACGGCGCACATCGGCGCAGGTACGCCGGCACGGACCACAGGTCGCCGACCAGGTCTGCCGGCTCGAGCAGGGTCCAGGACCGGTCGAGGGCGGTGAGCAGGTCCCGGTTCCGCAACAGCGACCGGCGCAGCTGGTCGGCGGGGACCTCCTCGTCGTCGACCTTGTCGACCAGGATGGTGACCAGCGCCTCGAGGATGTCGTCGCGGGCCTCGTTGTGCGGTGTCCCCGGATCCGGCGCCTCGAACGCCTCGGCCCAGTCTGCGGGGCTGAGCCAGAGGTCGACCCACGGAGTCTCGACCTCCATCCCCTCGGTGGGCACCTCTTCGTACAGCGCGATGGCCGGTTCGACCGCCCTCACGAGCTCCGCGGACGCCTTCGGCCCCGCGACGACGGGATCGGGCTCAGGCAGCGCGTCAGCACCCTCGGGCACCAGGTCTCGCACGGTGCAGGTCTGGACTCCCTCCTCCCCCAAGCTGGGCAGGACGTCGGCGACGTACGCGAGGTAGGGGCGGTGCGGGCCGACGAAGAGGATGCCGCCCCGGCGGTGGCCGAGCCGTGGGTCGGCGTACGTGAGGTACGCCGAGCGGTGCAGCGCCACGACGGTCTTGCCCGTGCCCGGGCCGCCGTCGACCACCAGCGTGCCGCGCGATCCGGCGCGGATGATGGCGTCCTGGTCGGCCTGGATGGTGCCCAGCACGTCGCGCATCCGCCCGGAGCGGCTGGCTCCGAGGCTGGCGATGAACGCCGACTGGTCGTCCAGCGCGGCGTGACCCTCGAGCCCGTCGGGCGTGAAGACCTCGTCCCAGTAGTCGGTGATCCGACCCTGCGTCCAGCGGTACCTCCGCCGACTCACGAGTCCCATCGGGTGGACATGGGTCGCGCCGAAGAACGGCTCGGCGGCAGGCGACCGCCAGTCGACCAGCAGCCGCCGACCCGACCGATCCGTCAGGCCGAGCCGGCCGACGTACACGGGCTCCGTGCCGTCGTCAGCGACGATCCGGCCCAGGCACAGGTCGAGGCTGAACCGCCGCAGGGCGCGCAGCCGGCCGGTCAGCCGATGGACCTCCTGGTCCCGGTCAAGGGCCTGCTGCCCGCGACCGCCAGGAGCCCGGCGCGCGGCGTCGAGCCGATCCGAGAGGTCGCTGATCGACTGCTCCAGGCTCTCGGCGAGGGCGGCGAAGTGTCGCTCGTCGTCGGCGATCAACGCGGGGTCGGCCTTGGCGGCGAGGTGGTCGGGCAGGTCGAACGCACTGGTCGTGAGGGGGGTCAAGGAATCAGCTCCGGTCCGTAGCGAGTGGCATGGATCGGCGATTGTGCGCGACGACAGGGGTCTTGCCGCAAGCCCCCTGGTGCGCTATACGTTGGAAGTGAGGCGAGGGTGTGACACCTCGCCTCTTCGTGTGTCCCGGGCAGGAAACCCCGTGCCGTGGCCGGGATCCGCGCCGTACCGTCAGCAGGTGCAGGTGACGTTCACGAAGGTCGACGGCAAGCGGTACCGGGTCGCGATCCGTCGCGAGCGAGGCCCGGCACTCGTGCCGCGCCTCGCCCCGGGATACGACGACCTGATGCCGCACGACCTCGCCCACTACGTCGTGGAGGAGCACTACGGCATCGAGCTCGGCGTCTGGGGCCAGCTGGCCGCCGGAGGCGGCGGCATCTTCGCCCCGGCGCCCGAGGACGACGACCTGCGCCACCAGCGTCGTACGCAGCGGATCGCCGCGCTCGGACGCGACGACATGAGGCGCTCCGAACAGCTCGTAGTGGCGACCATGGCGGCATGGGAGCGCACGGTCGGCCGGTCCCGGCACCAGGACCTCCCGGTCTCGATCGAGGTCGAGCGGGACGCGCTGCGCGCGGCGGTGCACAGGATGAGCGTGGTCTCCGGCCAGTGGCGCGACCTGCCTTACGGCGGAGCCCTCTCGTTCACGTGGCCCAGCAGCCTGACGTTCGACCCGGCCCGGTCGCACCGCGGACGCCGGGAATCGAGGGCGACACGTGGCCGTCACCGGAGCAGAATGCGCCCATGACGGACACCACGACCTCGGCCCGGACCGCGGAAGCGGTGGCCGAAAGACTCCTCACCAGCACGCTCGGGTTCGTGGACACGCTCGCCATCTACGTCGGCGACCGGCTGGGCTGGTACCGCAGCCTCCGGGACGACGGCCCGGCCACGGCCCAGGAGCTGGCGGCGCGGACCGCGACCCACCCGCGTTACGCGCGTGAGTGGCTCGAGCAGCAGGCGGTGTCCGGCTGGCTCGACGTCACTGCGGACTCCGACCCGGAGCAGCGCCGGTTCTCGCTCTCCCCCGCCGCGGCAGAGGTGCTCACGGACCCTGAGAGCCTCAACTACCTGGCCCCGCTGCCGCGGCTCTTCGCAGCGTCGGCCACGGCGCTGCCCGAGCTGCTCTCGGCGTACAGCGACGGCGGCGGCGTCAGCTGGGAGCAGCTGGGAGACGACGCCCGTGAGGGCCAGGCCGACATGAACCGGCCGTGGTACGAGCGCGAGCTCGCGCCCGCGCTCGCCCGGGTCCCGGAGGTGCACGAGCGGCTCGGCGCAGCCGGTGCGATGATCGCCGACGTCGGGTGCGGCGCGGGCTGGTCGACGATCGCACTCGCCCGCGCGTACCCTTCAGCCACGGTCCGAGGTCTGGACGTCGACGCACCGTCAGTCGCGATGGCGCGCGAGAACGCCGCCCGGGCAGGGCTCGACGACCGTGTCACCTTCACGCACGTGGACGCGAGCTCGCAGCCCGAGCGGACCCACGACGTCGTGTTCGCCTTCGAGTGCATCCACGACATGCCGCGGCCCGTCGAGGTGCTGCGCGCCGCCCGGGAGTCCCTGGTCGACGGCGGCTTCATGGTGGTGATGGACGAGGCGGTGGCGGAGGAGTTCGCACCCGACGGCGACGAGCTCGAACGGCTGATGTACGGCTTCAGCGTGTTCGTCTGCCTGCCCGACGGGATGTCCAGCCAGCCCAGCGTCGGCACCGGCACCGTGATGCGGCGGTCCACCCTGGAGACGTACGCGACCGAGGCCGGCTTCAGCTCCGTCGACGTGCTGCCCACGGGCGAGTTCGGACTCTGGCGGTTCTACCTGCTGCGACCCTGACCGGGGATGACGCTCTCGGCGCCGGGAACGCACTGTCATGGCCGAGATCCGGGCGCGACCGGCGAGGCACACTGGAGGTGTGAGCGGCGAGCCGGAGGTGATGGATGCCGGTCCCCCGCCGCGGTCACGTCGGCGGGTGGCCGCGCTCCTCGCCCTGCTGCTCGTCCTCGTCGTGTCCGCCGCTGCGCTCGACCGGTCGATGCGGTCACGCGGCTCGGAGCAGGTTGCCAACTGCCGGCAGCAGGGGGCGGCCGAGATCGCGGCGGCGTTCGGCCGGCTCACCGCGAGGGCAGGCACCGTCCGGCCGACGGTGGTCGGGATGCCCGACGGCGCCCTCAAGGATCAGCTGCTCGAGCTGGTCAGCGAGGCCGTTGCGGGCGCGGACGACCAGCTGCGATCCGCCCGCGGCCGCTGCGAGGAGGTGGAGCTGATCTGGTACCACCGGGACCTCGTCCGGCAGCGCGATGACTGCGTCGCGACCCTCGATGAGCTGACGGCCTGGTTCCAGGAGGTTTCCAGTGACGGCGGCCACGCCTTCGGCGGCGGCGTCGACGGCGGCGGTGGTTGCGGTTGACTCACCGCAGCACGTAGCGGCCGACCATGCCGGTCACACCATCCAGTTCGCCTCGAAGGCCGGGTCCGTCAGCGCCGGCCGGTCGAACCGGAACGGTGACAGATCCGTCGTCGACGAACCGGTCGCCGCCAACTCGGCCAGCAGCCGACCGAAGGTCGGCGCGAACTTGAAGCCGTGGGCGGCCCCGAGCCCCACCACAACGCGCTCGTGCCCGGGCACCGGGGCGATCACGAAGTCCCGGTCCGGCGTCAGCGTGTACTGGCAGCGCAGCGAACGCACGGTGGGACCGGACTCCGGCAGCAGCGACGCCATGAACGTCGACAGCCGGCGCAGCATGCCGGCGTCAGGGTCGCTGGTGCGCGCGTCTGGCGACACCTCCGGTCCTCCGCAATCCTCGGCGACCTTGACCGTGTCCTCGCCGTAGCAGGGGAAGCCGTAGTACGACGGGTCGTCCATCCAGATCCAGAGCGGCAGCGCGCCCGGGGCGAACCGGGCGGGCGCCGCCGGCTGGAGGTAGGTGACCTGCTCCAGGGTCGTCGTCAAGGGCAGAGACACGTCGAGACCGGTGAGCACGTCGTTGGTCCACGCGTCGGCGCACACCACCACCGCGTCGGCGAGGTACGTCGAACCGGCGGTCGAGACCCGGACCCCGTGGGAAGCCTCGGTGATCTCCAGCACCGGCGTCGAGTCGAGCAGCCGCGCACCGGCAGCGCGGGCCACCCGCTGCATCACCGAGGTGCCGAAGCCCGCCGGCACGATCGCGCCCCGTTCCTGGAACAGCCCCACGGTGTCGGCGGGCAGCGAGAACTGCGGCCACCGGCGGACGACCTCGTCGGACTCGAGCAGCTCGAAGGCGATGTCGCACCTCGTGAGCGAGGTCGTGTAGTCCTCCATCGGGATCGCGCCGCCGGTGGGAAACAGGTCCAGGCCCCCGACCACGGTGACGAGGTGCTCGCCGGAGACCGCCTCGAGTCGGGCCCAGTCGTCGTAGGCGTCCCGGGTGAGCTCGACGTACGCGGGCGTGTGGTAGCTGTGCCGCAGGATCCGTGACGTGTCGTGCGAGGCGCCTCGGCTGTGGCCGAGCTCGAACCGCTCCAGCCCGACCACGTCGTGCCCGGCCTCGGCCAGGTGCCAGGCGGTGGCGCTCCCGAGCGCCCCGAGCCCCACCACGACGTACCCGACGCGCTCCTCCCTCACGGATGTCCCTCGAGCCGCGGCACGAGCCACCTGCGGATGTCGGCGCTGTCGTCCTCCATCGGGGCGAACCACCCGTGGGTGTAGGCGCGCGACGACATCCCCCGCTGCACGGACTCGCAGATCGCCCAGTCCTGGCGGTTGACCAGGTCCCAGAGGTCGCCGGCGTCACTGGGGTCGAAGCCGGGGGCCGCCACCGCGTCGGCGGCGAACAGCAGCAGGCACTCGATCGTCGTGCGCTCGACGCCCTGCGGTCGGAGCATGAACGCCGCCACGTGGTCGGCGGAGCAGGACAGCATCAGGTTCGGGTACACCAGCTCGCCCTTGTGGTGCGTGCGCTCGGTCTCGTCGAGTCCGGGCAGCGGCGCTCGCGCGGTCGTGCCGGTCATCGTGAAGGTCCACGCGCCTTCGCGGTGCGGCACGCCGTGGTCCCAGTCGATGCCGCTGCCGCCGGACCCGAACGCCGGCACCAGCCGGGACAACTCAGGATGCACCGGGCCGCAGTGGTAGCACTCGTTGTAGTTCTCCGCGAGGACCTTCCAGTTGGCAGCCACGTCGTACTCGAACCGGAGCCCGGTCACGAGGTCGCCCAGCGCATAGTTGGCGAGCGTCTCCGTCGGCCGAGCGACCGACTCGGCCAGCGGTCTCGCCTCGGCCGGGGTGAGGTGCACGAAGACGAACCCGCCCCATTCCTCGACGGCGACCGGGTGGAGCGAGAACTCGGCCGGATCGACGTCTCCCTCCTCCGTGTGCGGTGCTCGCAGCAACCGGCCGTCGAGCGCGTAGGTCCAGGAGTGGTACGGGCAGCGCAGTGCGCCCACCTCTGAGCAAGCCGGCGGGCTGCCCGGCAGCGTGGGCACGATCTGCGACCCCCGGTGCCGGCACACGTTGTACGCCGCGTGCAGTGCCCGGTCCTCGTCGGCGGTGAGCAGCACCGACTCCCCCAGCACGTCGACGACGACCAGCCGGCGAGGCTCTCCGAGACCGAGGTCGTCGCGCCGGCCGACGCAGGTCCACTCACGCAGCAGCACGCGTTCGCGCTCCGTCCGCCAGGCGTCGGGATCGACGTACCAGTCACGCGGCAGGGCGGGTTCCAAGGTCACGGGTTCACTCCTCTCAGCACGTGGGCCGTCGCCAGGTGGCAGGCGACATGGTGCCCGGACGGGTCGGCAGGCAGCACGGGGAGCGTGGCCTCGCGACAGTCGTCGTCGACCCCCGCGGCGGCGGCCGAGCCGTCGGCCAGCGCCGGGCAGCGCGGGTGGAACCGGCACCCGCCGGGCACTCGCGTCGGGTCCGGGATCTCGCCGCGGAGCACGATCGGCTCCATGTAGTCGATCTCCGGGACCACTGAGAGCAGGGCACGCGTGTACGGGTGGCGCGGTCGCGCCAGCACCTCCTCGGTGGGTCCCGACTCCACCACCCGACCGAGGTACATCACCGCGATCCGGTCGGCGATGTTCCACGCCAGGCCGAGGTCGTGCGTGACCACGAGCACACCGAGGCCGAGCTCTTGCCGGAGCTTCAGCAGCAGGGCGAGGACCTCACCGCGGATCGAGGCGTCGAGCGACGACACCGGCTCGTCGGCGATCAGCAGGTCGGGTCCCATGGCGAGCGCCCCGGCCACCAGAACCCGCTGCCGCTGACCACCGGAGAGCTCGTGCGGGTAGCGCAGGAAGAGCCGCTCGGGTGGCCGCAGCCCGGCGGAGGCCAGGGCCTCGGCCACCAGCTCGGTCTCAGTCCGTCCTTGGGGGTCGCGATCGACCAGGTCGTGGATCCGCAGCCCCTCGGCGACGGACTCATAGACCGTGTGCCGGGGGTTCAACGCCCCGGCCGGGTCCTGCAGCACCAGCTGCACCCGCCGACGCAGTGCACGCAGGCCGCGGATGGAGTAGTCGAGCGGCTGTCCGTCGAACCGGACCTCGCCCGCGGCCGGGCGTTCGAGGCCGAGCAGAGTCCGAGCGAGGGTGGTCTTGCCCGATCCGGACTCACCCACCAGCGCCACGATCTCGCCGGGTGCCAGCTCGACGTCGGCCCCGTCGAGCGCACGGGCGATCGCACCGCCACGCGCCGTGAACTCGACGGCCAGTCCCTGGCCGGTGAGCAGCGCGGCGCTCACGGCTGCCCCACACGGATGCAGGCCGCGAGCCGGCCCGCGCCGTGGGCCTCGAGGCGGGGATCGATCTCGCGGCAGGCGTCGATCGCTCGCGGGCAGCGCGGCTCGAACGAGCAGCCCGGTGGCAGCAGTCGCAGGTCGGGCGGGTCGCCGCCGAGCCCGGCAGGCGCGTATCGGGCGGCATGGTCGCCGATCCGCGGGAACGCCGCGGACAGGGCGCCGGCATACGGGTGCAACGGTCCGCTGAAGACCTCGTCCGCCCTGCCGTACTCGACCACCCGTCCGGCGTACATGACGGCGATCTTGTCGCACAGGTCGGCCAGCACCGACAGGTCGTGGCTGATGATCATCATGCCCACGCCGAGCTCGTTGACGAGTCCGGACAGCACGTCGAGGACCTGGCTCTGCACCATGACGTCGAGCGCCGTAGTCGGCTCGTCCGCGATCACGAGGTCGGGCTTGCAGGCGAGCGCCATCGCGATCATCACACGCTGCCGCTGGCCACCGCTGAGCTGGTGCGGGTAGGAGCGAGCACGTTCGGCCGGTAGCCCGACCTGCTCGAGGAGCTCCCCGATCCGGCGGTCGATGTCGGCCTCGGCGAGGTCCGGCTCGTGGAGCACGATCGGCTCGGCGATCTGATTGCCGACCCGCTGCACCGGGTTGAGCGAGTGGAGGGCTCCCTGGAAGACGATCGAGGCTCCCGCCCAGCGCAGGGCTCGGAGGTCGCCCCAGCGCATCGTGAGCGCGTCCTGGCCGCGCACCAGCACCCGCCCCTCGACCTTGGCGCTCGGCGGCTGGAGCCGGAGCACGGTCGAGGCGAGGGTCGACTTGCCACAGCCCGACTCCCCCGCGACTCCCACGATCTCGCCCCGGTCGAGAGCGAGGTCGACGTCGCGGACCGCAGGTACGTCGCCCTCGTGCGTCCGGTACGTGACGGACAGGTTCTCGATCCTCAGCAGTGGCTCACTCATCGGCGTCCCTTCAGCCGTGGGTCGAGGACGTCCTCGATGGCGTGGCCGACCAGGGTGAAGCTCAGGACGACCAGCACCACGCAGACGCCGGGCGGGATGATGTACCACCAGGATCCGGTGGTGATCGCCCCGATGCTGTAGGCGTCATCGAGCATGGACCCCCACGATATGCGGGTCGGGTCTCCGAGGCCGAGGAAGCTCAGGGTCGTCTCGGACAGGATCGCGACCGACACCGTGAGAGTGGTGTTGGCGAACACCATGGGCGTCACGTTCGGCAGGATGTGACGCGATATCTGGTGCCAGCGGCCGGCCCCCAGCACGCGGGCGCGCTCGAGGTAGGCGCGCTCCTTGATCGAGAGCGTCTGGGCGCGGATGAGCAGCGCGGTCCCCGGCCAGGACGCCACTCCGATGACGAGCGCGATCGTCAACAGGGAGGGGCCGAGGATGGTCGCCAGCACGATCGCGAGGGGCAGGAACGGGATCACGAGGAACCACTCGGTGAAGCGGAACAGCAATGCGCCGGTCTTGCCGGTGAAGTAGCCGGACAACAGCCCGATCAGAGTTCCGATCACCATCGAGATGACGGTGGCGAGCAGTCCGACCGCCAGCGAGACCCGGGCGCCCCAGATCAGCAGCGTCAGCACCGACCGGCCCTTGTCGTCGGTCCCCAGCCAGAACTCCCGGGACGGCGGCTCGAGCACCCCGCCGGTGGCGCCGCTCAGCGTCACCCCCTCCGGGTCCGTGATGAGGGGGGCAGCCAGCGCCAGGAACACGAAGAACCCGAGGATGATGAGCCCGACCAGCCCCGACCGGTGCGACCGGAAGTCCGCCCAGTTCCGGCTCCACGACTCACGTCGCCGCCGCCGCGCGACCTGCCGCGCCGTCAGCCGCACCGGGACGTCCCCACTCGCCGCGCTCACGACCGCACCCGCGGGTCGAGCAGGCCGTAGATCAGGTTCGCCGCCAAGTTGGCGAGGATCACCGCCACTGTGCTCACCAGGAACGTGCCCTGCAGCACCCAGTAGTCAGGCACCGTCAGCGCTTCCGTTGTGAGCAGTCCGAGACCCGGGATGGAGAACACCGTCTCGACGGTGAACGCGCCGGTCACGACGAACCCGAAGCTGAGCGCGATCACGGTCGTCGTCGGCAGCATCGCGTTGCGGACGGCGTGCCGGTTGCGCACATGCACGTCGCGTAGACCCTTCGCCCGGGCCGTAGTGAGGTAGTCCTCGCCGAGCTCGTCGAGCAGCGAGCTGCGCATGATCAGCGCGTAGTCGGCCAGGTAGGCCAACGTGAGCGTCAGGACCGGCAGCGCCAGGTGCCAAGCCACGTCGGCCACCCCCGCCAACGACGTGGGGTCGACGTCCGGCGAATGGAGGCCGCCCGTCGGGAAGAGACCGGGGAGCGGGCCGGGCCCGACCGCCAGCAGGTAGATGAGCAGCAGACCGAGCCACCACTCCGGCATCGAGTAGAGGGTCAGGGAGGTGCCGGTCGAGGCGCGGTCGAACTTGCTGCCGCGCCGCCACCCGCTCCTGATGCCGAGCCAGATCCCGATCACCCCGGCCAGCACCGTGGAGGAGCCGACCAGCAGCAGTGTGGGCCACATCCGGTCGATGATCAGGTCGGACACCGGCACCCGGTAGCGCAGCGATATTCCGAGGTCACCGGTGAGGGTGTTCTGCAGGAAGGTGACGAACTGCTGCAACAGCGGCTGGTCGAGGCCGTAGGTCTCCTTGAACGCCTCGAGCTGCTCCTGTGTGGTGAACCGCCCACGACCGAGGGTTCGGGCCGGGTCTCCCGGCAGGACCCGGAAGAGGAAGAAGTTCACCACGAGCATGAAGCCGAGGCTCCCGAACGTGCCGAGCACCTTGCCTGCGGCGTACCGGCCGTAGCTTCGACGCCTGACCCGGGGCGGCGGCGGCGCCTCCGTCACCGCCCCGATGGTCACTCGCGCTCCCCCGCAGTCCCACGCCGGCGAGCCGCGACCACGCCACCTCCGGCCAACAGCGCCACCAGCGCGACTCCCGCGCCGACGAGGAACCCGGTGCTGACGCCGCCACTGCTGCCGGCTTCCTCGCTGAGCTGGGTCGTGCCCTCCTCACCCGCGCACTCGTCGGCCTCCGACGCGGGCCGCATGTGGATGTAGTTGTAGACGCCGTACTGGATCAGGTAGACCCCGCCCGGGTCGGGCTGCTGGCGCAGGCACGCGAACCGGTCGCTCCGCCAGGCCTCGCCCACGGTGCTGTACGAGGTCACGAGGTACGGCGCGTCGTAGTAGAGAATCTCCTGCATCTGCTGGACCTGCTCCTCGCGTGCGGCGTCGTCCTGCTCGACCCGCTGCTGCTCGAAGAGCGCGTCGTAGTCCTCGTTGCAGTACCACGAGTCCGACCAGTTGCCGCGCTCGTCGCACGTCATGTACGAGAGCATCGAGGACGGGTCGGGCTCGACGTACCAGCCCCACTCGAAGACGTCGAAGGTGCCTTCGTAGATGATGTCGGTCAGCCTGCTGCTCTCGAACGACTTCACCTCGGAGTCGATGTCGAGGTCGCCGAGCCACTCCGAGAACAGCTCCATGGCGTCGATCGAGGTCTGCGAGTCGCTGCGCGCGTACAGCCGCAGCTTGCCGATCGGGTCGCCGTTCGGCAGCGTCCGGAAACCGTCGTCCCCGACCGTGTAGCCGGCGTCGTCGAGCAGCTGCGCAGCGCGCTCCGGGTCGTACGCGATCGCGTCCTCCTCCGGCGGCTCCCACCGGAAGCCGGCATAGGCGGGCGGGATGATCGTGTCACCCGGGATGCCGGCCCCCTGGTAGGCAGTCTCGATGATCTGCTCCCGGTCGATGGCGAAGTTCAGCGCCCACCGGAAGGCAGGGTCGAGGACCGCCGGGTTCGGGTCGCCGATCGGCTCACCGGACTCGGTGTCGATCGACCCGGTGTTGAACGCGTACTCGTCGAAGCCCGGCGAGTCGCCCATCTGGGCACTGATCCCGTCTCGGCCTTCGAGCGACTGGACCTGGAGTGCGTTGATGCCCTCGACGAAGTCGACCTCACCGGTGAC
>NZ_DASUTK010000171.1:0-3507 GCF_036374615.1 Nocardioides sp. | reverse complement strand
GCCGAGCGAGTACACGTGGCACTTCGGGGACGGCACGTCGAGCACGACCAGCAGTCCCGGCGCGGCATACCCGGACCTCGACGTCACCCACACCTACGAAGACCCCGGGCGCGTGGCACCGAGCGTCGACACGACCTACACCGGCCGCTACCGGGTGAACGGCGACGCCTGGCAGGAGATCCCGGGCAGCCTCACCGTCGCCGGCGAGCCGGAGGCGCTGCGGGTCCGGTCTGCGTCACCGCAGCTGGTCGGGAACCCGGCGTAGGCTCGATCGCGTGACCGACGACGTCAACGACGGCTTGACCGAGCAGGCGGGACCCATCACCGACCAGGAGGCCGCGGCGCTCGCCGAGGCCGTCGGCCTGGTGGGTGGAGAGGTCTCCGCCGTCGGGCTTGGCAACACCGACGACGGAGACCCGTGCGTGGTCGTCTACGCGAGCGCCCAGGCCGAGGACCTGCCGACCGAGCTGGCCGGCCTTCCGGTCCGGGTCGTGGTGTCCGACCCAGTGCTGGCGCTGGACGAAGACGCAGACGAGAACCAGGTCTGATCAGGGCCAGACCCGCACCCCGAGCGACACCTGCACGGTCGCGATCGGGTTGAGGATCGTCGCCACCGACGAGCCCGCGAAGAGCAGGCCGATCGGCCGGTTGGACCAGTCCAGCACCAGCGAACCGCTGTCGCCGCCGGCGGACATGTCGGTCGTGATGATCTGGTTGACGAACTTCGCCACCTTGCCGCCGCCGTACCCGACGTTCACGGTCGCGTTCAGGGCGGTTACCCGACCGGTGGTGAAGTGCGTCGTGCGCCCGGTCTTCTTCACCAGCATGCCGACCGCCGCGGCTGCGGCCGCCGTCGTCGGGTAGCCGTTCCAGTAGATGTCCCGGTCGATCGTGTCGAAGGGCACCTCCGCGATCGCGGCGTCGACGTGGTTGTCGGTGCCGTCGAACTTGATCGGCACGTAGCGCGCCAGCCGGCCGATCGCGTCCGCCGGTCCGCCCCCGTCGAACGTGCCCGGCTGGTAGATCGGGTCGCCGAGGTTGGCGTCGTTGCTGTTGGCCAGCACGTGGTTGTTGCTGAGGATGTAGTACTTCGGCGGCTTGCCGGGCAGTGGCCGCAGGTCGTAGCAGCCGGCACCGATCGTGCCCGCTGTGACCTTCGGGTGGCCGACGCTGTAGCCCGGACGGACCGGACGGATCCGGCGCGCCAGGGTCTGCGCGTCCACCGCCTGCAGCGGCTCGACCGGGGCCGAGGCCAGGTCTCCCCCGGCGCTGCCACCACCGGCGAACAGGTGGCCGACCTCGAGTACGTCGGTCGGCGTGCTCTCGACGGTCTTCGACACCTTGTCGCGCGAGTCGAGCAGCTGGTCGGGCAGCTTCTCGGTGACCAGCACCATGACGCTGGGCGTCGTGGACTGCTCGCCGGCCTTGATCTTGTGTCCGAGACCGACACCCACGACGTTCGCGCGGTCGAGGAACCGGTCCTCGGCCGCAGCCCGCGCATCGGTCAGACCGGCCAGCTCGGTGGGCAGCTCGAAAGCCTCACTCTCGAAGAGCTCGTGATCGTTCATGATGTGTTCCCTCCTGACCCGCATGGGCGAGCACCTCTCGCCGAACGGGTGCGCCGTCAGGAGGTACGGCGCGGTTCGGCTGATACGCGGATGTATCGCGGGGCGCCCCTCGGCACTCCTGAGCCCAAGGGGGTGGCCGTCATGCCACGAGGGCTCTCTGTGATCGAGCACAAAGTGCTGAACGCGTCCGCGTTCCGCAGCCTGCGGACCGTGCTGTTGCTGGTGGCGGTGCAAGTGCCGATGCGGCTCGCCGTCGAGCCGGACGACTGCATCGGTCCGCTGCGCCTCGCACTCCTGGTCGACGTCGGGCTCTGCGTCGCGCTGCTCGTGGCCGCCATCCGCTTCTCTGCGTACCTCGAGGCCAACTGCCCGGGTCCACGCTGCCGCGCCGCCGGCCGCGCCGCGAGCCTCGCCCTGTCCGTCGGCGCCGTCCTCAAGCTGGTCGACGACGCGCTCGTCTGGCGGCGCAGCGCGGCTCCCTATGACGCGTGCTCGACCGCGGTCACGCCGTACCTCACGTACGCCGGATGGGGGCTTGCAGCCGTCGGACTCGTCGTGCTGCTGCTGGCCACCTGGCACTCGCGGTGCGACTACGGCGAGCGAGCCGTCGACCCGCTGCGCTACGCGAGGCTGCGCGGCGCCACGGTCGAGGAACGCCCCGGCACGATCATCGCCTGCTCCGGCGGCGGCATCCGGTCGGCGAGCTTCTGCCTCGGCGCCCTGCAGGCGCTGATGTCGAAGGGCATCTACCGGAAGGCGTCCGCTGTCATCGGAGTCAGCGGCGGCGGTTACCTCGCAGCCGCCTTCCACATGGTCGGCCGCAACCTCCCACCCGAGTCACCGCCACCCTTCGCCCAGGGCACTCCCGAGCTCGCGCTGCTGCGCCGGAGCACCCGCTACCTGCTGCCGCGCGGGGTCGAGGTCTTCCGCGGCGTGATGTCGGTCCTGTACGGCGTGGCCGTCAACATCGTGAACATCGCAGTCGCCCTGTGGCTGCTGGCGTGGGTGCTCGGCTGGTACCTCGCCGAGTACCAGGTGCTCCCACCCGACGGCGACGGCCAGGGCCGCGCGTTCGACCCCGCCACCTGGTGGTGGGCGCTGGCACTGGCCCCATGGGCGATCGCGATCCTCGTGTTCGTGGTGGTCGAGAAGGTCTGCGACCGGTTCGTGTCGATGGCCGAGTGGCGGCGGGAGACCCGCACGATCACCCGCGCCATGATGGCCGCCGGCACCGCCTCGTTGGTGGTGATGGTGATGGTGCCCTGGTCGATCGCCTGGGTGTCCAACGCCGACGACGTCGGCGTGATCGGCGCTGCGTTGGCGCAGCTGGTGATCCCGGACGCGGCCGCACAGGTCCCGGCGGCTCTCGGCATGGTCGGCGTGGTCACGACCTCGTTGCTCACCCTCGGTCGCGCGGTGCTCACCGGGCTGGGCCGGATCGGCCAGGAGAACAGCCGGACCGAGCGGCTGCTCGCGCTGGTCCGGGTGCGGGTCGCGCCGTGGCTCGGCACCGTCATCATCGTCGCTGCCGGCTACCTGGCACTGCTCCGCCTCACGAACAAGTACGCGACGTCGGCGGAGTGGCGGACCGAGTGGGCCAACGCGCTGTACCTGCTCGCCGTCGTGTGCATCGTCCGGCTCCTCACCGACGCGAACCGGACCTCGCTGCACCAGTTCTACCGAGAGCGGCTCGCGACCGCCTACCTCGTCGAGCGGGTCGACGAGCGCACCGCACAGGCCATGCCGGGCAACCGACCGCTGCCGGTGTCGGAGTACGCCGGCGCCCGGCCGGACGGCGTCGACGGGCCGGAGCTGGTGATGGCCGCGGTCGCGAACGTCGTCGACGAGGAGTTCGTGCCCACCGGGCGGGGCTGTGTCCCGTTCATCATCGACGCCTCGTCCACCGGTGTCATCGGCGACCGCTCGCTCCCGACGGGCG
>NZ_DASUTK010000170.1:0-83486 GCF_036374615.1 Nocardioides sp. | reverse complement strand
CGCATCCAGTGCAGGGGTACGTCGACCACGTCGCGGCCCAGCAGCACGAGGGAACCGTCGGCGAGCCACGGGTCGAGCTGCGCGTCGGGAAGCAGTCCCCAGCCCAGCCCGAGGCTGACCGCCGCCGCGAAGTCGCCCGAGGTCGGGACGCGATGCCACACAGCAGGTTCCGGGACGCCTCGGCGTTCCAGCAGCGTGTGCTGCAGGTCGTCCTTCTCGTTGAGGACGACGACCGGCATCCGCTCCCAGTCCTGACCGCGCCCCTTCCGCCAGCGCTCCGCGACGCTCGGCGTCGCGGCCGGCCGGTAGCGCATCGACCCGAGTGAAGTGACGCGACAGCCCTGCACCGGCGCCGGGTCGGACGTGATCGCGGCCAGCGCCTCGCCACGTCGCAGCAGGTCGGCCGAGAAGGCCTGGTCCTCGACGTGGAGTCGCAGCGCGGCGTCGTCCCACCCAGCGACCTCTGTCATCACCGGCCGGAACCACGTCGCCAGCGAGTCGGCGTTCACCGCGAGCGTCAGCTCGGCGAGACCCGCTCGTCCCAGGGCACGATCGGCTTCGGCCGCGAGCAGCTGGTGCTGCCGAGCCAGCCGGAGCAGGACCTCGCCCGCGGCGGTCGCTCGACACGGTGTGGTGCGCTGCACGAGGACCTGCCCCACCGCTGCCTCGAGCGCGCGGATCCGCTGGCTGACGGCCGACGGCGTCAGCCGCTGGGCCCGGGCGGCGGCGTCGAACGTGCCGTGGTCGGCGATCGCGAGCAGCGTCGCCAGCTGCGCGGACGGGAGCTCCATGTTCCGATCTTAAGGTCTGCTACATCTTCTAAAGATTCTTTCGCTTCCGTGATGCCAGCCGCGTCCCTACGGTGGGGGCGTGCTCCTCGACGCGACGACCGGGCTGGTCACCGGCCTGACCCTGATCATCGCGATCGGGGCCCAGAACGCGTTCGTGCTGCGGCAAGGCCTGCTGCGACAGCACGTCGGGGTGGTCGTGGCGGTGTGCGCCGTCTCCGACCTGCTCCTGATCATCGCAGGGGTCGCCGGGATCGGGACGGTGGTCGAGCGCGCCCCCGAGGCGATCACGGTGGTGCGCTGGCTCGGGGTGGCGTTCCTGACCTGGTACGGCGTGGCGTCGCTGCTGCGGGCGCGACGGGCGGACGTGCTGCGGGCCGCCGACCGTGGCGCCGGCTCCCGTCGTATCGCGCTCCTGACGGCGCTGGCCCTGACCTGGCTGAACCCGCACGTCTACCTCGACACGGTGCTGCTGCTCGGGTCGCTGGCCCAGCAGCACGGGGAGACCGGGCGGTGGTGGTTCGCGGCGGGCGCCACCACCGCCAGCCTGCTGTGGTTCGTCGGACTCGGGTACGGCGCCCGCCGCGCGTCCGGACTGCTCACGAGCCCCCGCGCGTGGCAGGTGCTCGACGTCCTGATCGGGCTGACCATGCTGGTCATCGCGGTGACGTTGGCAACGGGGTGAGGGCAGTCGAGCCGTGGTCATTCCGTTCCGCGAACGAGATGGACCTGCAGGCGGGACCGGTCCGGGTTGTCCGTGGGCGCGATGCGGACCTGGCCGGTCGCCCCTTCGTGCGCACCGGTGCCACCGGTCACTGATGCAATGATCGGCTCCGTGAAGTCGGTTGTGGTGGCGAGCTCGATCGTCGAGCGGACGAGCAGCAGCGTGCCCTGGCACTGATACAGCCCACCGGGCAACCGGGTACAGCTGCTGGCGAACCTCCCGGCATCCGCGGAGTCGTCCCGCGTGCGTAGACGGTTGTTGAACGACAGGACGTCACCCGGACTGGCGCCCGGGTCGCCGACGTCGAGCTCGAAGACCTTGTCCCGGACGTCGAGGAATCGTAGGGATGTTCCTCCCCGGGAGCGGTTCGGCGCGAACTCCGACGGAGTTGCGAACTCAGCCGGCGCAGCGAGCTCCACCGCCGCAGCGGCATCAGCGGGCAGGGGGGTCTCAGCCGGCGTGGAGAAGCCCGCGGGCGGCTTGGGGGTCGCGGTGGCGTCACCGGCGACCAGCGCGACGGCTACGAGCGGCAGGGTCGCGAGGACGAGGTGTTTGCTGTACATGGTTCCCATCTCCTTGGTTGGTTCTCGGCTTGTCAGGCCCGTCGAACGTAGGTGGGGGCGACGTCGGCGAGCATCGGTGAACTCCCTCATCCCGGCGGGCAGGCGTATCGTGAAAACGTGTCCGCGCATCCGCTCGTCGGGCGGGACACAGAGCTCGCCCGGCTCGGTGACCTGATCACTCGCAGCCATGCGACGTCGCGGCTCGCCGTCGGACTGGTCCGTGGAGAGATGGGGGTCGGGAAGTCCCGGCTCCTGGCAGCGGTGGCGTCGTCGGTGAGCTCTCCCCAGGTGTTCACCGTCGACGGATGCGAATGGGAGCGATCGCTTCCCTTTGCCGGCGTGGCCCCGATGCTGCGATCACTCGGCGACATCGAGGGGGAGCGCTCCACGCTGTCGGCGCTCCTGGAGGAGCCGGTTCGACAGCTCGAGCCGGTGCAGGTCCTGGAGGCGACCCGACGAAGCGTTGCGGACGCGGGTCCGGTCGCCGTGCTCGTCGACGACCTGCAGTGGCTGGATCGACTCAGTCTGGCGCTCATCCACTACCTGCTTCGGGACGCCGAGGCCGCCGGGCGTCCGCTCAGCCTGGTGGTGGCGTCACGACCGGGGTCGGTGATGAACAGGTTCGGCCTGACGGCACGACGCCTCCTCGACGATCCCGGGCGGATGTGCGATCTCGAGCTCGGACCGCTCGCGCACGACGACGCCGTTCGGCTGGTTTCCTCGTTGCGCCCCGGCCTGGACGAGGAGGCGACGGCAGCGCTGGTGGCACGCGCCGGCGGCGTCCCGTTCTGGCTGACCGAGCTCGCACGCGCCGAGAACTCGCAGCTGGAGATCCCGCGACTGGTCCAGGCACGACTGGCCCAGCTGCCGCCCGATGCGCTGCGGTACACGGCCGTGCTCGCACTCTGGGCGTCGCCGGCCGACACCGAGACCATCGCGCAGCTGCTCGGCTGGACGACCGATAGGTGTGCCGCCGCGAGCCGTGCGGTGGTGGACCTCGGGCTGGTGATCGCGTCCGGGGGAACAGCGCGGCTGGCTCACGACGCGTTTGCGGACGCGGTTTTGTCCAGCACGTCCTTCGAGCTCCTCAGTGGTCTGCACGCCGCGGTGGCCTCCTATCTCGACGCGGATGCCGGGGACGACACCGTGCGGCTGCGACGGGTGCTGGTGCACCGCCTGGCGTCAGGAGCGTCCGGCGCCGACGTAGCCGGACGGCTGTTGCGGTCACCGCATCGACGGCTTCTGGGACCGGAGGACCTCGAGGAATGCGCGCAGATCGCCCGGGCTGCGCCCGACGCCGACGATGCGCGGAGCCTGCTGAGAGAGGTGGCGCGGCTCGCATCCGAGATCGGCCATCCCGCCCTTGCCCTGCAGTCCTGGACGGCGCTCATGGTGGAATCGCCGACCTCGCCGGAACGCGCAATGGCGCGGCTACGGGCGTCTCAGTGTGCGCTCGCCAGCGGCGATCCCGACCATGCTCGAGCCCTGCTGGGCAACTCAGCGCCGGCCGATCTCGACCTTGCCGCGCGGATCGAGTGGGAGGCGCACGCATCCGAGATCGCCGCGAACAGCGGAGCCGAGTCTCGAGTGCCCATGCAACGGGCAGCCCGGATGACCCGCACCCTGATCACCCTCCGCGGCGGGGAGGAAGCGCTGAGTGCGGACGAACGGGCCGCACTGGTGTGCGCTCTCCGCGCGGAGTACTACTACGCCCTGCGCACCGAGCAGACCGACCTGATGCTGACCACGGCCGAACGGATCGCTACATCAGCGCACACCACCGAGGATCGGTTGCGCGGCGCCCTGCATGCCGCGGTCGCTCATCGGCTGCTCGGGCAGTACCCCGAGGCCGAGACCAAGGCCCGTGCCGTGCGGCTGGCCGCGGTGCGCGAGCCGCTGCCGGCCGTCGCCTTCGAGTCAGGGTTCATCCTGGCAGTCACCTTGTACTCGCTGGGTCGGCTGAAGGATGCTCGCGCCGCCGCCGAGGAGCTGTCGGCCGTGGCGGACCGAGCTCCTGTCGTCGTACCCAGCTGGCTGTCGGCGGCATGGGTGGACGCCCTCGGGCCCGAGATCGACGTCTCGTTGCACGGGTGGTCGGCCGGCCGCGATCGACTCGTCGACCTGATCGACGCCGAACCCCACCCACACCCCCGGCTCCACATTCGGCTCGCCCACGCACAGTGGTCGGCTCGGCTGGCCCATCCCTCGGGTGACGACGACGTCGTGGCCGGCGTGGTCGCCGCACGTGAGGACGCCGAGGATGCCGGCTGCAACCGATGCCTCGCCGAGGTCGAGCTCCGGATGGCCGAGGCCCTCGCACGCATCGGGCACCTCGAGGCGGCAGCCGATGCACTCGGCCGCTGGGACGCGACCCACGTCTCCGCAAACGGGCAGAGCCGGCTCTGGCGCGATCGGGCGCGGGCGCTGATCCTCGGGTCCGAGGATGCTGACGCGGCAGCCGCGCTCATGGCGCAGGTCGGCACCCTTGCCCAGTCGATGAGCGCCGGTCTCGAGAGCATCTGGGCGGACCTCGACCTCGGGCAGCTCCTGAGCCGTACCGACAACGCCGCTGCCGTACCCGTCCTCCGGCGTGCGGCCGAGAGCGCCCACGACAAGCACGCGACTGCTGAGCGGCAGCGCGCCCTGCAGCTGCTCCGCGCATCCGGGATACGAACCTGGCGTCCGAGCCGTCGAGCGGCCGAGAGCGATGACCAGCTGACCGATCGCGAACGATCAGTGGTGCAGATGATCCGTGCCGGTGCCAGCAACCCCGAGATCGCAGAAGCGCTGTTCATCTCCCGCAAGACCGTCGAACGCCATGTCTCGAACGCACTCGCCAAGACCAACACCCGCAACCGCGCAGAGCTTGCCGCCCGAGCAGACGCAGATCTCGCTGCGACGCTCGAGGCCGCCGAGAGCTAGGCCGGCCACCCTCGCCACTAGGTTGGCGTCGTGACCACGATCGGGATCGTCTCGCCCGGCGCGATGGGGAGCGCCCTGGGTCGAGCCTGGACGGCCGGCGGGGCGCGGGTCGTTGCCACCGTCGCAGGCCGTTCGGAGCGGACCCGTGGACTCGCCAACGGGCTGTCGTTGCTGCCGTCACTCGCCGACGTGGTCCGGGAGGCCGATGTCGTCGTGAGCGTGTGCCCGCCGGACGCCGCAGCCGACGTGCTGGCCGACGTGCTCGCGGCGGCGGGAGACCACCGTCCGGTGATCGCCGACGTGAACGCCGTCTCCCCCGACACCGTGTCCGCCCTCGAGAGCCGGACGGCGGCGGCGGGGTTCACCCTGGTCGACGGCTCGATCAGCGGTGGGCCCCCGTCACCCGGCGGGGACACCATGCTCTACCTCAGCGGCTCCGAGGCTGCACTCCTCGCGGACCTGCCGGCCGACGGCCTGCGCACGCGCGTCGTCGGCGAGCGGGCCGGCACCGCCTCGGCCGTCAAGATGTGCACCGCGTCCGTCTACAAGGGCACGACCGCTGTGTGGGCCCAGGCGCTGCAGACGGCGTACGCGCTTGGAGTTCTCGACGTGGTGCTCGACGACCTGCGCGAGGAGCACCCCGACGAGGTCGCCCGCGCCGCCCGACGGATCGCGATGTCAGCCAGCAAGGCCCACCGGTTCGTCGGGGAGATGGAGGAGATCTCGTCCACGCAGGGCGCGGCCGGTGCCTCGGCCGAGCTGTTCGCGGGCATGGCGGCCGTCTACCGGCGGTTGGCAGCCACCGAGCTGGGGTCCCTCACTCCCGAGGACGCCGCCGCGCTGAGGGAGCTCGAGGACGTGCTGCGGAGGTTGCGCTGACGCTCAGCCCTTGCGACCCGGGGGTCCGGAGCGCCGGGGCGGCGGACCCTGGTCACGCGTGAGCTCGATCAGCTTTCCGCTGATCCGGGTCTGGCGCAGCGCGGCCCACGACTCCTCGGACAGGGATGCCGGCAGCTCGACCAGCGAGTGGTCGGGGCGGATCACGATGGCGCCGAAGTCCCCGCGACTGAGCCCGCCCTCGTTGGCGATCGCTCCGACGATCTGACGGGGCTCGACCTTCTGCCGCTTGCCGACCGCGATCCGGTACGTCGCCATCGGACCGCCCGGGCCGCGACTGGTCCGGCCACCGCCGGCCGGCCGGTCCTTGCGACC
The DNA here is from genome assembly GCF_036374615.1 of Nocardioides sp. Classification (GTDB taxonomy): domain Bacteria; phylum Actinomycetota; class Actinomycetes; order Propionibacteriales; family Nocardioidaceae; genus Nocardioides. The sequence continues at coordinate 77,277 of NZ_DASUTK010000170.1, read as the reverse complement.
CTTGGCGGGCCGGTCGCGCATCGGACGCGCCGGCTCCTCCTCGAGCAGCAACGGGGTGTCGCCCTGGAGGACGACGGCCAACGCCGCGGCCACGTCGACCTCGGGGACGTCGTGCTCTCGCACGTAGTGGCTCACGACGTCCCGGAAGAATCCGACCTGGGCCGAGCCGAGCGCCGCGGTGATCTGGTCGTCGAAGCGCGCGAGCCGAGTGACGTTGACGTCGTCGACGGTCGGGAGCTGCATCTCCGTCAGGGGCTGCCGGGTCGCCTTCTCGATGTGCTTGAGGAGGTAACGCTCGCGGGGGGTGACGAACGAGATCGCATCACCCGCGCGGCCGGCGCGGCCGGTACGGCCGATCCGGTGGACGTAGGACTCGGTGTCGGTCGGGATGTCGTAGTTGACGACGTGGCTGATCCGGTCGACGTCAAGGCCTCGCGCGGCGACGTCGGTGGCGACGAGGATGTCGAGCTTCCCGGTCCGCAGCTGGTTCACGGTGCGCTCACGCACCTGCTGGGGCACGTCGCCGTTGATGGCCTGCGCGGAGAAGCCGCGGGCCCGCAGCTTCTCGGCAAGCGTCTCGGTCTCGTTCTTGGTGCGGACGAAGACGATCATCCCCTCGAAGTTCTCGACCTCGAGGATCCGCGTCAGCGCGTCCACCTTCTGCGGATACCCGACGATCAGGTAGCGCTGGGTGGTGTTCGCCGACGTCGCGGTCTTGCCCTTGACGGTGATCTCGACCGGGTCGCTGAGGTACTGCGCCGCGAGCCGTCGGATCGTCTTCGGCATGGTCGCGGAGAACAGCGCCACCTGCTTGGTCGACGGCGTGTCAGCGAGGATCCGCTCGACGTCGTCGGCGAAGCCCATGTTCAGCATCTCGTCGGCCTCGTCGAGCACGAGGAAGCGCAGCTCACTGAGATCGAGCGTGCCCTTGTCGAGGTGGTCCATGATGCGACCGGGCGTGCCGACCACGATGTGCACGCCGCGACGCAGGGCCGAGAGCTGCACGCCGTACCCCTGGCCGCCGTACACCGGCAGCACGTGGACGCCCCGGAGGTGCGCGGCGTAGCGCTCGAACGCCTCGCACACCTGCAGCGCCAGCTCACGGGTCGGGGCCAGCACCAGCGCCTGGGGTGCCTTCTGGCTCACGTCGAGCCGCTCCAGGATCGGCAGCGCGAACGCCGCGGTCTTGCCGGTGCCGGTCTGGGCGAGGCCGACCAGGTCGTTGCCGGCCAGCAGCGGCGGGATGGTCCGGGCTTGGATCGTCGAGGGGCTCTCGTAGCCGACCTCGCGCAGCGACTTCAGGACCGCGTCGCCCAGTCCGAGGTCGGAGAACGTGACGGCTGCGGGCTCCGAGGTTTCGGTGCTCATCGCTCCACGGTAGGGGTTGGCGGGCCTGACCTGCATTCGTCGGACCCGTACGCTCCCACCATGGCTGACTCCCTCGTCCGGCTCGTCGAGCTCTGGTGGCAGGCAGTCGACGACTTCTCGACCCTCTTGGAGACCGTCGAGCCGCAGCAGTGGTCGGCGCCCACCGATCTCGCGGGTTGGGACGTCCACGCGATCGCCGCGCACACCGCCCACCTCGAGTCACTGCTCGCGGGTGCACCGCACGACGAGGTCGAGATCGGCGAACCGGCCCACGTCACCGGCATGTTCGGCCAGTTCACCGAGCAGGGCGTCGTCGCTCGTCGCGACCGCTCGCCCGACGAGCTGATCACCGAGATCCGCACCTCGGCGACCGCCCGCCGCACAGCGCTGCTGGCCGAGCCGCGGGAGGACGCCGCCGCTCCCGCTCTCGGCGTTTTCGGGCTGATCGGGTGGACCACCGAACGGCTGCTCCGCAACCGGCCCCTCGACCTGTGGATGCACGAGCAGGACGTACGGCGCGCGATCGGCCGACCCGGCAATCTCGACGGCCCGGCGGCGGTCCACACCGCCGACTACCTCGCCGAGAGCCTGGGGTACGTGCTGGTCAAGCGGGCAGGCGCCGGTCCTGGCACCACCGCGGTACTCGAGATCGAGGGGCACGCCCCGAAGGTGGTCGTGGTCAACACGGACGGGCGAGGCGAGGTCATGCAAGAAGCGCCGAAGGACCCCACGGTGCGGCTCACGCTGGGCCGCGAGACGTTCATCCTGCTGTCGGGCGGCCGCCGTCCCGCCGAGCCAGGTGCGGTCTCGCTGACCGGCGACACCGACCTCGGCGAGCGGGTCCTCGCCGGACTCGCCGTCACTCCGTGAGCGCTCGACGCTGGCGCTAGGACGACCCGCCCGGCCAGACTGCGACTCTGGGCGATCTGGGGGTGTTCCTCAGCTCATGTTCGACAGGCCGGGACGCAGCTCTTGCCGACGTTTCCGCTCCGAACACACAATGGTCCTGTCGCGCTCGGGCTCGGCGGGGATCGAGGGGGAGCTCATGCACCGAGCGGTTGTGCCATTCATCGTAGGTGTGCTTCTCGTCGGGGCGTGCGGTGGAGGCGAGGACGACGCCTCGGAGACGAACGGAGAGTCCGAGCAGCTCGTGATCCGTACGAGCGTGACCATCGCCCCCACGGCAGGAGCGGAGCCGATCGCCACCGGTGAGATCGTGGAGGGTTCAACCCTCGGCGACTCGCCGTTCTGCGTCGGGGGAACCATCCGGGACACGCACGGAAGCCCCGATCCGGAAGTGCTCCTCATCGCCCGTACCATCACCTGTCCGGACGGCAAGGTCCGACTGGACCTGTCGCCGGAGCTGTCGCAGAGCTCGACCCAGACCGGCTCGTGGATCATCGTCAGCGGAACCGGCGCATTCGAGGGGCTGAGCGGGGGTGGGGAGATGGAGACTGTGTACGACCCCGACCCCGAAGCGCCCGCTCGCGAGACGCTCACCGGGACGGCGACGCGGTAGCCGTCTGTCACCTGCGCGAACGCTTCGACTACTCAGTCACCCAGCGGCGGCGGTGCGGCGTGCGTGATGCGCAGCCACGAGCCGGGGCGGACGGAGGACCGCGAAGCCTTGGCAGGCTCCATCGCATCCCTGACCAAAGTCGGGCCAGGTGGCCGACCTGCGTCTGATGTGCCAGGCCGATGAGGCGCCGTAGCGTCGCGGCATGGCCAAGATCCAGGTGTGGGAGCTGAGCCGCGACGGGCGGCGTCACACCCTGACGGCGCGCGACGCGGGTCTGTCGCGCCGGCTCGAGTGGCGGATCGACGACGAGCTGGTCGCGGAGAAGAAGACCTCTGACGAGAAGGTCCGGCTCACCCACGGCCGGCACGCCCTCGACGTCAGGTTCACGCTCCTCGGCCGCGGCAAGCGGGCCACGCTGCACACCGCGGACGACGGCGTGAGCGCGACGGCGCAGGCAGAGCTCGGCGTCGGCGGGGTCGACCTGGTGCCGGCGCCCGGCTCGCCCGCGGCCACGCGTGAGCAGTGGATCCGCGAGCACCCGCGACTCCACACCTCGCGCGCGACGCTGGGCGGCACGGCCGGCATCGTCGTACCACTCGTCATCGCGTGGCTGCTCGCACGGTTCGCGTTCTCGATCGACCTGCCCGACATCCCCTGGCCCGACCTGCCCGACCTGCCGTCGATCCCGTGGCCGGACATCCCGCTGCCCGACTGGTCATTGCCGGACTGGTCGCTCCCGGGCTGGCTGCAGCAGGTGCTGGACGTCCTGAAGTTCGTCTTCCCGGTGCTGTTGGCGTTCGTGATCGCACGCGGGGAGATCCGAAGACGCCGCAAGCAGGACGAGCTCCGTCAGAACGACGACCAGCACTGACCCGCGCAGGTGACACCTCCGAGACCTTCGGACAGGCTGGCAGTCGTGGACGTCGAACTGCTGGGTGTCGAGCGGCTCCGCTTCACCGACGGCGCACCCGTGCGTGCGGCCTCGGCGGTGGTGCCATTCCGGGAGGGCTTTCTCGTGGTGCAGGACGACAGCACCCATGCAGCGTGGTTCCGAGACGGCCCTGCAACGCCGGTCCGGCTGCTCCCACCGGTCGAGGGACACGAGCTCTTCTCCCAGGCTGCCGGCACCAAGCACCTCAAGCCCGACTTCGAGGCAGCCTGTCAGGTCGACGTCGGTGCCGAGACGGCCGTACTGATCATGGGCTCAGGCTCGTCCGAGGCCCGAATGCGCTGGGTGTTGCTCCAGCTGGACCGAGGGGAACCGCGAGCCGTGACCGCGGACATGACGCCGCTGTACTCCACGGTGGCCGATGCCCTGTCTGTGATGCCCGAGGACCTCAACATGGAGGGAGCCTGCGTCGTCGGTGACGTGCTCCGCTGGTACCACCGCGGACTACCATCCGCCGGCCAGCCCTCCGGCAGCGTCGACCTCGACCTCCCGGCCGCCGTAGCGGCCGCTCGACGGCAGGTCGAGCCCAGCGCTCTCACCGTGGCCGGGCACCGCACCTACGACCTCGGCACCATCGCCGGCGTCGGCTTGAGCGTCACCGACGTCGTGACCCTGCACGGCGGAGGCCTCCTGGCGAGTGCGGCGGCGGAGGACACGCCCAACCCCCGTGACGACGGCCCGGTGGTGGCCTCGGGCCTGGCGCTGCTCGAGGATCACTCGGCCGCGGAGCTCGTCCCGATACCACTGGTGGAGGACCGCGTCGTCAAGATCGAGGGCCTGCTGGTGGTGGAGGCCGCCGAGAACCAGACTGTCCTGCTGGCAGTCGCCGATGACGACGACCCGCACGCGCCGTCACTGGCTGCCCGGCTGCGTGTTCGGCACTGACACTCATACGGTGCCGACGAGTCCGACGTACGACGGCAGGCAGGCTGTCAGAGGATCGCGTTGATGATGGCCGTGCAGTAGTCGTCGGAGCGCCCGGTCGAGCCCTTGATCTGGGTGAAGCTCAGCTCGACGTCGTCGGAGGGGTCGGTGGGCGTGCCGCCGTGGTCGACCACCAGCTCGAAGCGGACCTGGCCCGGGTTGCGTGCGATGGCCTTGCCGTCGGGTCCGTACAGAGTCGAGGGCCCGGTCACGAGGATCACGATGCTCAGGGTTCCGTCACCGTTGTCGGTCACGTGCAGGTCCTTGTCGACCACGCGGGTCCGCTCGCGGACACTGAGACCGTTGACCGGGTTCGTGGTCGTCATCGAGCTGGTCGCATGCTCCATGTAGTACACCAACCGGTCCCGACCCCGGCTCTTGACCGAGAATGTGCCGTCGGCGACGAACTCGAACTCAACCGTGAAGCCGGGCACCTCGCAGAAGTCGTGGATGGTCCCGATGGACACATCGTGGAACTCTCCGCGTTCGATGACTTTCGCGGACGCGGGTGCGAGTGGGGCAGAGCGTGGTCAGAGCAACTCCGAGGAGAACGGCGAAGATCGTGCTGCGAGTCCGGAGCATGGTGGGTTCCTTTGCTGATGCGGGTCGGCCCCGAGACTCGTGGTCGTCTGCCTGGAGGTCTACTCCTGGCGCACGACCCAGCACAAGGGACACCGGGCACAACGTGAGCCATTCCCGGCGCGTGTCTAGACCGCCCGGTCGGGCGTCGATCCCAGAACGTTGCCGCAGGAGTGAAGCGACGAACTCAGGCAGGCTGGTTCTCCTCCGCCCACAAGCCGAGCAAGCCCCGGAAGTGCGCGAGGAACTGCTCCTGCTCGTGGGCGGGGTACGTTGCCGCGACCGTGTCGCGCAGCAGCCGGTCGAACTCGTCGGAGGTCACCCAGTCGTGCACCTGCTCGGGCAGGTGCGGCAGGTGCTGGTCGCACCACTCGCGGTAGCGGTCGGTCTCGAAGTGCGCGTCGGCCAGCGCGGCGTACGCGTCGAGCTTCTCGTCGTAGGTGCGGTCGGAGTCGGCGATCTCGAAGTACCGAGCTGTCTCGAGGTCGACGTTGCTGCGTCGTCCGGTGACGACGCAGTAGACCGACCAGCGCACGAGTGCGGTGATCGCCCAGGGGAAGTAGTAGTGGAGGCTGGTGACGGCCACGTCGGGGCAGGCGTTGGCGTAGTCGATCGGGTAGACGTCGTCGCCGGTCACGAGCATCTCCGCCGAGTTGAACTCCCAGTGGAAGAAGGCGTTGACGATCCGACTGATCTGGGCCGCCTGATGCCCCGCCGAGGGCGAGAGGAAGTCGTGAGTGACGGCGTACCGCTGGTGCATCGGCTGGTCGGGTCGGAAGTCCATCACCATCGTCTCGGGACCGATCGAGAGCGCACGCGCGAAGTGGTCGTAGTCGACGGTCGCCTGCAGGTGCATCAGCATCTCGCCGGACTCGTCGTACGCCCGGTGGAGGTCGGCGCGGTCGTTGACCCGGGAGACGCCGCGCCAGCCGCCGCCGTCGAACGGCTTCATGTAGAGCGGGTATCCGAGACGGTCCGCGATCGCGTCGAGGTCGAACGGTCGGTTGTACTTCTCCGAGGTGTAGGCCCAGCGGACGTTGTCGACCGGGTTCTTGTACGGCACCAGGATCGTGTCCGGCACCTTCAGACCGAGTCGCAGCATCGCGCAGTAGGCGCTGTGCTTCTCCATGGACTGGAACGTGAAGGGGCTGTTGAGCAGGTAGGTCCCGTTGACCAGCGCGGCCTTCTTCAGCCACTCGCGCGGGTGGTAGTACCAGTACGCCAGCCGGTCGATGACCAGGTCGGTGCGCACCGGATCGGTGAGGTCGAACGGCTCGATCGTGAGCCGCTCGCTCGACACGGTGTGGCGGTCGCCGGCCACCGAGAGCGGCCCGACCCGCCGCAGGATCGACTCGAACGCGCGCGGCCAGTCCTCCTCGGCCCCGAGCAGCAGTCCGATCAGGTGGTCGCTCATGTCGGTCCTCTCCGGTGGACGGGCTGTGTCAACAGGCTGTGCTCAACAGGCTGTGTTCAACAGGCTGTGTTCAACAGAAGCGTGGCAGGTGGTAGGCGAGCTGCAGCTGCCACCACGGCCAGTCGTGCGCCGAGTCGTGGCCCCACACGTCGAGCTGGTGGGGTATCTGCTTGGCGGCGAGCAGCTCCGCCATCCGCCGGGCACCGGGGAGCGACCCGGTCGGGTTGACCTCCCACGGCCCTTCACCGACGACGAGCACGATGTTCACCCGGCTCCGCAACCAGTCGAGGTGGTCACCCTCGAGGTGCCGAACGTAGTCGGTCGGATTGGTGAAGAAGGCCGCATCGCCGCGCTCCCCCCACGCGTGCCACTCCGACGGGTCGTAGCTGCCCGACTGGCAGAGGGCCAGGGGGAACACGTCGGCGCGGGTGAGGGCCAACTGCAGCGCGTGGTAGGCGCCCAGGCTGCAACCAGTCGCCGCCAGGTCGCCGTGACCCGGTGAGTCGTGGTCGATCAGGGGAACCACGCGGTCGATGATCCACGCCTCGTAGCCGCGATGTCGCCGCGCCCGCTCCTCGAGCGACGCGCTCTGGTCGGACCAGGTGGCGTCGTCGACCGAGTCGACGCAGTAGAGCTTCACCCGGCCGGCATCGATCAGGTCCCTGACAGCGTCGACCATGCCGTTGTTCTCGTAGTCCCAGGCGCGACCTCGCTCGCTGGGGAACACGACCACGGGACGGCCGTAGTGCCCGTAGCGGATCACCGTGCCGCTGCGGTCGAAGCCCGGGATGTCGAGCTCCCACGTCATTCGCTCCGTCATGTCCACACCTTTCGCACCAGCTGCGTGAGATGAGGGTCGAGCACGTCCCGCCAGCACGTCCAGGTGTGCGCCTGACGGACCTCCCCCCACGAGACCTCCATCCCGACCGCCATCAGGTGGTCGCGCACCAGCCGGTTGTTGGCCAGGTTCTCCTCCGCGGTCCCGCAGGTCATCGCGACCGCCGGCGCTTCCGGCGCGGCCTGGCTCGCCGCCAGCACGCTCCTGACGAACCCGGTGACCTCGTCCCAGTACTCGAAGTCGGACTCCTGCGGGTCGAGCTCGGGCGTGAAGAAGGAGCCGGACTGCAGCATCAGCCCGGCGAACGTGGCCGGACTCGTCCATGCCGCGTGGAGCGCGGCGAGCCCGCCGAGGCTCTGACCGACGAGCACCGGTCGGTGGTTGCTCGGGGCGGCAGCCAACAGGTCGGGCAGCACGTGGCCGGTGAGGGCGGCGGCGTAGGCCGGGTTCGCCGAGTAGCGCTCGTTGCGGGGGCCCGGCGCCAGCAGCGCAACCCGGATGCGGGGCAGCCGGCCGGCAGCGATGCCGGCGCCGGCCCACGTGAGCAGCTCGCCGTACGTCGCCATCTCGGGGCCGTCGTGCACCAGCAGCATCGGCAGCGGCTCGGCAGCGTCGGCGTCCGCCGGCGACCAGAGCGTGGCCTCGACGTCACCGGCCGGGGTGTCCTCGACGACCAGGTCCACCTGCTCCGAGGGCACCTGCGGTTCCTCGAGCCAGGCAGGGGGTGCGTACGACCGGAGGCCGACCCACGAGTGCTCGCCGAACGCGCCGTCGACGGTCTGCGGGTTGGTGGGGTCGAGCCGGTGGTCGCCGTCGACGTCGAGCAGGTACTCGAGCCGGTCGACGGGGAGGTCGGTGAGCCGCAGCTCCCACCCGTCGCCGACCTTGGAGAGCGTGGGCTCCGGGAGGTCGACCTCGCTCCACAGCCGGACCGACTCCGCTGCTCCCGCGGGGTCGGGGTAGCGCACCACGACGTCGTCCTCGACGACGGTGGTGCAGAAGGCTCCGTCGCTCACGCTGGTCAGGGTAGTGACCATGCCAGCGTGGTGGCGCTCGGGTGATCGCGCCATGATGAGTCGCATGTCACCGTCGAGCCGAGCCGGGCAGCCCGCCGAACCCTCCGACCTGGTCGACGTGGCGTCGTTGCTCGCGGCGTACGCCGAGCGGATACCCGACCCCGAGAACCCCGACCAACAGGTGGCGTTCGGCACCAGTGGTCACCGCGGATCGTCGCTGAAGACGTCCTTCAACGAGCACCACATCCTGGCCACCACGCAGGCGATCTGCGACTACCGGCGCGACCAGGGCTACGACGGGCCGCTGTTCATCGGCCGCGACACCCACGCCCTGTCCGAGCCGGCCTGGGTGTCGGCGCTCGAGGTGCTGCTGGCCAACGAGGTCGACGTGCTGGTGGACAGCCGCGATGGCTTCACCCCGACCCCTGCAGTGTCGCACGCGATCCTGCGCGCGAACGGGGGCCGCACGAACGGGCCCGGCCTGGCGGACGGGATCGTCGTCACGCCCTCCCACAACCCACCGAGCGACGGCGGCTTCAAGTACAACCCTCCCCACGCGGGTCCTGCCGACACCGACGCCACCTCGGCGATCGCGGCCCGTGCGAACGACCTGATGCGCGGCGCGCTGGCGGACGTGAAGCGGGTCGCGGACGTGTCGGGAGCAGGCCGGTACGACTTCCTCGCCGCGTACGTCGATGACCTGCCCGCCGTGCTCGACCTCGACGCGATCCGTGAGGCCGGGTTGAGGATCGGGGCGGACCCGCTGGGCGGAGCCAGCGTCGACTACTGGGCCGCGATCGCCGAGCGGCACCGGCTCGACCTCACGGTGGTGAATCCCGGGGTCGACCCGACCTGGCGCTTCATGACCCTTGACTGGGACGAGAAGATCCGGATGGACTGCTCCTCGCCGTACGCCATGGCGTCGCTGATCGGGCGCAAGGACGAGTACGCCGTCGCCACGGGCAACGACGCGGACGCCGACCGGCACGGCATCGTGACACCGGACGGCGGTCTGATGAACCCGAACCACTACCTCGCCGTCGCGATCGGCTACCTGTTCGGTGGCGCCAGACCGGGGTGGCCCGAGACGGCTCGGATCGGCAAGACCCTCGTGTCGAGCTCGATGATCGACCGGGTCGCGTCGGCGCTCGGCAAGCCGATGGTCGAGGTGCCGGTCGGCTTCAAGTGGTTCGTGCCGGGGCTGCTCGACGGGTCGTTCGGCTTCGGTGGGGAGGAGTCGGCGGGCGCGTCCTTCCTGCGCTTGGACGGCACCGCGTGGACCACCGACAAGGACGGCATCATCCTCGCGCTGCTGGCCTCGGAGATCCTCGCGCGGACGGGCCGGACGCCGAGCGAGCACTACCGCGACCTGGTGGCCGAGCACGGCGATCCGGCGTACGCGCGGATCGATGCGCCGGCCGACCGTGCGCAGAAGTCCAAGCTCGCCGCGCTGTCGCCCGACGACGTCACGGCCACCGAGCTGGCCGGTGAGGAGATCACCGCCCGGCTCACCGAGGCGCCCGGCAACGGCGCCCGGATCGGGGGCCTCAAGGTGACGACCGAGAGCGCCTGGTTCGCGGCACGTCCCAGCGGGACCGAGGACGTCTACAAGATCTACGCCGAGTCGTTCCGCGGGCCCGACCACCTGGCCCAGGTCCAGGCCGAGGCCCGTGACGTGGTCGAGGCGGCCCTCGGGTGACCCACCCGGTCGCGGACCTCCTGGACACGCGCGTCACCGAGCAGCTCGAGCCGGGTGCGGCGGTCTGCGTGATCCGCGACGGTGAGGTCGTCGTCGACCATGCCGCCGGCACGCGCGACAGCGCCGAGCCCTGGGAACCTGACACGCTCGTCATGGCCTACTCGGTGGCCAAGCCGTTCGCCGCTCTCGTCGTGCTGGACGTGATCGCGTCGGGTGCGCTCGGGCTGGACCAACCGGTCGCCGAGGTGTGGCCGGAGTACGCGGCTCACGGCAAGGGCGTCACGACGGTGCGGCAGGTGCTCCACCACTCCGCCGGACTGCCGCGGTTCCCCGACGAGGCCGCCGACCTTGCCTACGACGACCTCGACGGGCTCACCGCTCTGCTGGCGGACGCGCCTCCAGACTTCACCCCTGGCAGCGCCGTCGCCGAGCACGCACTCACCTACGGGCACCTGTGCGACGCCCTGGTCCGCCGCGCGACCGGCGACGACCTCGCCGACCGGTTCGCACGGATCGCCGCGGAGCACGGTTGGGACCTGCACCTGCGGGTCCCGCCGGGCGATCTCGGCCGGTGCGCGGACGTCGTCGCCCTCGACGGGTGGCCGGACGACTACGCGACGGACCCGCGGTGGGCACGAGCGTTGGCGGTGCCGGGCGGCCTGTACGACCCCGAGGTCCTCAACTCCGAGCGGTTCCGCCGGTGCAGCTTCCCGGCGATCGCGATGCACGCAAGCGCCCGCGGTCTGGCGCGCTTCTACGCCGACCTGACCGCTCCGGACGGGCCGGTCGCGAGCCGCCTCGGACCCGCCCTGCACGCGGCGTACGTCGCGCCGCAGGCGAGCGGCATCGATCTGGTGCTCGGACGTGAGGTGACCTGGACCCTGGGCTTCCAGGTCGACGACGAGGACCTCGGCATGGGCGGGATCGGGGGTTGCGCCGGCTGGTGGTCCCTGGTCGACGGGACCGCGGTCGGAGTCGTCACGCGCGGACTCGGGAGCACGATCGCCGACGGCGTGTGGGACGCGCTGGCGGCTGAGTGAGGCCCTCGTCGGCGTGGTTCGCGGATGGCGCCCCCGCGAGGGTCTCCATCGATCCGACTGGTCAGTCGGCGTTCCGGCGAGCGACGTCGATGACCAGGCGCGAGGGTGCGGTGAGCGCGTAGACCCGGAAGGGGACGGGCTCGTCGTCGATCCCGGCGAGAACCTGTGTGTAGCCCTCGAACGTGCCGCCCACGTAGACGTCAGTGACGTCGCCGCCGTTGACCGGGGTGAACTGACTGGGACCGCGGTAGTAGTTCGGCGCGGGCCAGGTGGTGCCCGACGCGTAGATGTCCAGTACCGCTGCTCCACCGAGGGAGACGACTTCGCCGCTGCCGTCGAGGACCGCTTCGTCGACGTAGTTGACGACCCAGCCGGGAGTGCCTCTGCCACTGAACTCCAGGACGATCCGGTCGAAGCCCTCGGCCTCGGCAACCTCTACGTCGACAAGCACCAGGTCCGACCCTCGCGACCCAGGACCCGACTGGCGCCTCGTGTCCTCAGCGAACGCCGGGGCATCGGTTGCCTCGATATTGGTGGGTGCCTCCGAGGTGGTCGTGGCCGAGCTCGTGGTCCCGCCGGTCGCTGGAGCGCTGTCAGGGCCGCCGCTGCGGTCGGTCCCACAACCCGCCATGAACGCAATGGCGGCGATCGTGCTCAACAGGACTGTCATCGCGCGTCGCCACGCCGCTCCTTCGTGATCGGCGCCACCGTTCGAGGTCACCCACGTAGGACGCCTCATCCGAACTTCTGGTTGACCAGGCCCACGCACGAGTCTCGGCATGACCGCTCAGCCATGAGAGCGCCAGCACGCCAGACGGGCCCGGGCACATCGCGGGGGGACATCGGCTTTCGATGCGCCCACGACGCGGCGGGCTGACGGAGTCCTCTAGGTGCTATACCGGACCTGTGGCGCAACGCCGCGTGCCGGCGGCCGGGAGGTGCTGCCCATGAGGCCGCTTCGTCTGCTCACCGCCTGCCTGGTCGGCGTTCTGGTGGCCTGCTCCCCCGCGACCACTGACGCCCCCGCACCGCCCACCCCGCCACCGGCAGGGAGCGCGCCGTTCTCACTGCTCCAGATGAACCTGTGCCTGTCGGGACTGGCCCCCTGCGTTGAGTACCCGGAGGTTGTCCGCGAGGCGATCACGGTCATCCGTGAGCACCGACCCGACGCGGTGACGCTCAATGAGGTCTGCAGCCGCGACGTGGCCCGCATCGCCCAGAGGACCGGCTACCACCGCCGGTTCTCGACCGTCCCTTACAGCGGAGGGCCGCTGCCCTGCCGTGCCCCGAGCGGCCGGGGCGTGTTCGGCAACGCGCTGCTCACGGCGGCGCAGATCGTCGCAACCGTCGACCATCGATTCAGCGCACAGTCGATCGATCCCGAGCAGCGCCGCTGGCTGTGCGTCACGACGGCGCAGTCGGTCACCGTGTGCACGACCCACCTGAGCTCCCCGAGTGAGCTCAGGACCGCCGTCCTCCGGCAGTGCGCGGAGCTCACCGACGTGCTGGCCGTTCGGGCGAGGCGCGGACCCACGATCGCCGCCGGTGACATGAACAACCTCGGCAGCTGCGCGCCAGCGGGCATGTGGACGCGCACCGACGTGGAAGGGGTTCAGACGCCGGGGGTCCAGCACGCCTACGGCAGCGCATCTCATCTGCACGCCGCGACGGCGGAGGTCCTGCCGGCCACGTACACCGATCACGACTTCCTGTACGTCAGGGCGAGGCTGATGTCTTAGGGCGAGCGGTGACGGCAGCCGCGGTCGCTAGCCTTTCGTGATGCCTCTGGCTCCCGCGCACCCCGCGGTGGTGCTGCCGCTCCAGAGGCTCGGCTTGCCGCTGAGCGCACTGGTCGTGGGCTCGGTGGCGCCGGATGCACCGGTGTACCTGCCGGTGGGGGTGAGCTACCAGACGACGCACAGCGGCTCGGGAATCGTCGTCGATGTCGTGATCGGCCTGGTCCTGCTGTGGTTGTGGTTCGCCGTGCTGCGCGACGCCGTGGTGGACCTGACGCCGTTCCTGCGACGGCGTGCGCCGCCGGAGGCTCGACTCGCTCGACGTGCCTGGTTGCTGGCGCCGCTGGCCGTCGCGGTCGGTGCGGGTACGCATGTGCTGTGGGACTCCGCCACGCACGACTGGGGGTTCCTGGTAGGCGAGCTCGGGTTACTGCGTGAAGAGTACGGCCCGATCCCCTTGTACCGCTGGCTCCAGCACTCTTCGACGGTTGCCGGCTCTGTGGTCGTAGCGACCTACGGTGTGTTCCGGCTGAGCAGACGGCCCCTGGTCCCGCGACCGCCCGCGGTAGCCCGGAGCGGGCTCTGGCTGGTTCCGGTTCCGTTGACAGCGCTGTCCGTGGCGATCCTCCTCCTGGACGCAGAGGCTGCCGTCGGTGCTGCGTTGATCGCGCTGCTCGTCGTGTCGATCGCGTGGCGGACGGTCCGCCGGCACCAGCCTTGAGCCTTCGACATCCGAGCCGGATCTCGCATCAGGGTGCCGGCGGCAGCGGGGCATCGACGTCCGAGGCGATCTCGGTCTCGGAGACGGTTCCGCCGAAGTACATCTGCGCGAGGTCCGGGTCGGACAGGACGGCGGCAGCGTCGCGCGCGGCGACGACCTTCCCGCTCTCCATGACGATGCCGTGGGTCGCCATCCGCATCCCGAACCGCACGTTCTGCTCCACCAGCAGGATCGTCTTGCCGCTGTTCTTGAGCAGCGTCACCGAGTCGTAGAGGACCTGGAGCGCCTTGGGGTCCAAGCCCAGGGACGGCTCGTCGAGCAGCAGCACCGGGTCGAGCATCAGCGAGCGGGCGAACTCCACCATCCGGCGCTGACCGCCGGACAGGTTGCCGGCGTTCTCGGCGGCGCGGTCGGCCACGATCGGGAAGATCGCCGCGACCTCGTCGTAGCGCTGCTTCACGAGCGCCTTGTCGCGCCGGATGATGTACGCGCCGAGCAGCACGTTCTCTCGCACCGACATCGACGGGAACAGCGCGTTGGACTGCGGCACCTGGGAGATCCCCTGCGCCAGGATCGACGCAGCGGAGTCCTGGTCGATCCGCTGGCCGCGCAGGTGGACCTCGCCCAGCCGCGGGGTGAGCAGACCGCTCACGGTCTTGAGCACGGTGGACTTCCCGGCGCCGTTGGGGCCCACGATGCAGGCCACCGATCCGGTCGGGACCGTGATGTCGACGCCCTGCAGCACGTCGCCGCCGCCGTAGCCGGCGACGACACCCTGCATCCGCAGCATCGGGGCCTCGCGGTCGGTCATCGCTCCACCGCCTTCTTCTCCTCGAGCAGGAAGTCGTCGCCGAGGTAGGCGTCGATCACCGCGGGGTCACGTTGGATCTCCTCCGGCGTACCCGACGCCATCATCCGACCGCGGCCGAGCACGTGCACGGGATCGCACAGGCCGAGCACGAACGGCATGTTGTGCTCGACGATGAGGAAGGTCTTCCCGTAGGAGTTGAGCTCACGGATCATCTCGCCCATCCGGTCGATGAGGACGGGGTTGATGCCGCCGGCGGGCTCGTCGAGCATGATCAGCTTGGGGTCGAGCATGAGGATCTGTGCCAGCTCGACCAGCTTCTGCTGGCCGTAGGACAGGGCGTGCGCCCGCTGGTCGCGGAACGCGCGCATCCCGACGAAGTCGAGGAGCTCCTCCGCGGCCCGCGCCTCCTTGCCGCTCACAGCGATCCGGCCCAGGCCGCTCACCGAGAACGAGCGCTGGACGGCGACCACGTTCTCCAGGACCGTCATCTCGCGGAACAGGCGCGTGATCTGGAAGGTCCGCCCGAGACCGCGGTGCGCCCGGGTCCACGACGGCTTGCCGTCGATCCGCTTCCCGTCGAGCCAGATCTCACCGGACTCGGCATGGATGGTGTCGTCGATCAGGTTGAAGATCGTGGTCTTGCCTGAGCCGTTGGGTCCGATCAGGCCGGTGATGGAGCCCTCGGGTACGGCGAACGACGCGCCGTCGACGGCCTTGACGCCACCGAAGTGGCGCCGGAGGTCCTTCACCTCCAGCAGCGGGCGGTCGGGCAGGGAGTCACGGTCGACGAGCTGTACCCGGTCGGTCAGGGAGGCCAGGCTGCCGCCGGTCCCGATCCGGGCCCCCACGAGGCCGGCCTTGTTGCGCGTCGTCAGCCACTCCAGCAGCTGCGCGATCGCCGGCAGGATGCCCTTGGGCAGGAAGATCACCACGGCTATCAGCAACCCACCGAAGATGAAGAGCCGCGTGTTGCCGCCGCCCCACTCGTTGTTGGCGGTCTCGTTGAGGTACTCGATGAGGAACGCGCCGAGCACCGGGCCCCACAACGTCGCCTTGCCGCCGATCAGCATCGACAAGATGAGCTGCACGCTGAGCAGGATCCCGAACATACCCCGTGGGTCGATGAACGTCAGGTAGTAGCCGTACACGGCCCCGGCCATCCCGACGAAGACCGCACTGGCCATGAACGCGATGATCTTCTCGGTCGGCAGGTTGATGCCGATCGTGGCGGCCTTGCTCTCGTCCTCGCGGATCGCGATCAGGCCCATCCCGAGCTTGGAGCGCCGGATCCACCAGGTCATCAGCATCTGGACGGCGAGGATCGCGACGAGCACGTAGTAGAACGGCAGGTTCCCGAGATCGGGGTCCCAGTCGGGCAGAGGGAGGGTGAGGCCGGCGGTGCCGTTGGTGAGCGAGGCCCAGTTGACCGCGATCACCTGCACCAGGAACAGGAAAGCCACCGTGATGATCACGAACGCCGGACCGCTCGACCGGAGGGACACGAGGCCGAGGATCAACGCCACCCCGGCGGTGACGAGACCGGCGACCGGCACCCACACCCACGGACTCGACTCCGGCATCCGGGTGGCCAGCACCCCGATGGTGTAGCCGCCGACACCGATGAAGGCGCCCTGGCCGAGGGAGATGTAGCCCGCGTAGCCGGAGATGATGCTCAGCCCGCTCGCGCCCACCGCGAAGACGAGCGAGAGGATGATCATGTTCTGGTAGTAGAGGTCGTCGCTCACCAGCGGGAACGCGACGACGGCCACGACGGCTACCAGCGCGAGCGCCCGGCCGACCCAGGTGGTGGTCGTCATGTTGCGACGGCGTCCTCTCGGAGTCGGGTGCCCATCAGACCCTGTGGCCGGACGAGCAGCACGGCGAAGACGACCGCGTAGGGGACGGCGGTCGCCCAGGCGGGCGACCAGTACGCCCCGGTGATGGTCTCGGCGAGACCGAACAGCACCGCACCCAGCACGGCGCCGTTGAGACTGCCGAGACCGCCGAGCACGACGATCGCCAGCAACCGGGCGATCCACTGGTAGTGGGACCCGGGCACGAACGGGTAGAGCACGCCGGTGATCGCCCCGGCGGCACCCGCGGCAGCGATGCCGAGCGCGAACACCAGGGCGGCCACCGAGGCCACCTTGATGCCCACGAGCTCGGCGGACGACGGGTTACTGGCCGCGGCCCGGATCGCGCGGCCCAACCACGACTTGATGAGCACCAGCCACAGCAGGACCAGCACGAGCACCGCAACCAGGCCGCCGTACACCTGCGCCTTGGGGAGGAAAAGGCCGGCGACGGTGAACGACTCGTCGCCGTACGACGGCCTGATCGCGGTGGAGTTGTTGCCCCAGATCTCGCCCATCGCGCCCTCGAGCACGAGCGCCAGCCCGAACGTGAGGAGCACCGTGGAGGCCATCGGTGCCGTCCGGATCGGCGAGACCACCACCTTGTAGGTGACCCAGCCGAGCGCGAACACGATCGGTGTCGTGATCACGATCGCCAGCAACGGGTCGATCCCGAAGCTGTCCCACAGCCAGTAGGTGATGAAGGCGGCGACGACGACGTACGCGCCGTGCGCGATGTTGATCACCTTCATGACCCCGAAGATCAGGGTCAACCCACTCGCCGCCAGGGCGTAGACGCCGCCCAGCAGCAGGCCGAGGACGAGGGTCTGGAGCAGCTGGGTCATCAGCCGGTGCTTCCCGGCTTCCACTCGCGGGTGACCTCAGCGGTCGCGGCCTCTTCCGGGAGCACGATCTCGGGCGCACCGTTCTGCCACTGGCCGATCAGGAACTCACCCTGCGGAGCGCCGGTCTCGTCCCACGAGAGAGGACCGAGGATCGTGTCCACCTCGTTCTCGTGGAGCCAGTCGGCGAGCGCCTTCTGGTCGTCGATGCTGCCGACGGCCTCCACGGCGGCCTGCAGGACCTCGCCCGCGGCGAACGCGTCGGCAGCGTCCTCCGGCACCTCGCCGTCGCCGAACATCTCCTCGTACTTCGCCACGAACTCGGCATTGCCGGGGGTGTCAGCGTCAGGAGAGTGGCTCACGGCGTAGAAGATGCCCTCGGTGTTCTCCTCACCGATGCCGTCGGTGAACTGGCTCCCGAACGACGGGGCGTTGGTCTGGAAGAACATGTCGGGCGTGAAGTCCGCCTTGAGCATCGCGCGGGTCATGCCGATGCCGTCCTCGAACTGCGCGCCGTGGACCACGAGGTCGGGGTCGGCGTTCTTCATGGCGCTCACGATGGTGTCGAAGTTCTTCGTGTCGATGGCGTAGGTCTCCTCGTACACCGTCTCGACCCCTGCCTCCTCGAGCATGCCACGGATGCCGGCGACGTTGGGCGCCGCGAAGGGGTCGTCGAGAGTCGGGTAGGCCGCGGTCTCGGGCTTCTCGCCGTCGGGGAGCTGGGCCACCCACTCAGCGAACACCTTGCCCTGCAGGTCGGCGGTCGCCTGCTGCGCGAAGAAGAGGTACTCGAAGCCGCGGTTGAACATGTCCGGCGAGCCGCCGGCCGGTTCGACGTACACCATCTGGTTGCGCTCGGCCACGGCCGAGGCCGGCAGGTTCAGCAGCGAGGAGAAGGTCCCGAGAAGGAGGTCGACCTGGTCCTGGCTGATGAGCGCGTTGTAGTCGCTGACGATCGTGTTCTGGTTCGAGGCGTCGTCCTTGACGACGAGCTCGACCTGTCGGCCGAGCAGTCCGCCGTCGTTGTTGACCATGTCCACCCAGACCTCGTAGCCCTGCTGGGCCGCCTGGCCGGGCTGGGAGAACTCGCCGGTCAGCGGGAGGGACGTGCCGATCACGATCGGGTCGTCCTCGCCACCGCTGCCGCCCTCGTCACCTCCGCACGCGGCGAGGCCGACCGTCATCACCCCAGTCAGCGCCGCGGCCACCAGGCCCCGCCGTCGGGAAATCTGCGCCATGCTTCCTCCTCGGTGCTCCACCAGCCATCGCCGCAATCGATTGCGGCACCGCCAGTGTTGTGACCCGCGCCATACGGTGTCAAGGGATGGGCGACATTTCGTACTTGTTTGCAATCGGTTGCTGTCCCTGCCACCCTGAACCCCGCACGAGAGGAGCGGCCCATGACCGACCTGGAGCCTGCCCTGCCCGACCACGCCGACGTCGTGGTCGTGGGAGCCGGCCACAACCCGCTGGTCGCGGCCAGCTACCTCGCCCGGGCCGGGCTGCAGGTGCTCGTCCTCGAGGCCGGTCCGACGGTCGGCGGCAACACCCGGACCGAGCAGCTGACCCTGCCGGGCTACGCCCACGACTCGTGCAGCAGTGCCCACGTCCTCATCCAGAACAACCCGCTGATCCGCGACGACGAGCTCGGGCTCGTGGCTGAGCACGGGCTGCGCTACCTCACCACCGACCCGGCGGTCGTGATGCCCCAGCCGGACGGCGACGTGCTGGTGATGCGGCCCGACCTCGAGGCCACGGCCGCTGAGCTGAGCCGGTGGTCCGAACGCGACGCCCGCGCGTTCGAGGCCATGGTCACGGCGTGGCGCACGGGGCTGGGGGCGGCCCACGGCCGCTGGAGCTCACACCTCCCTCAGCCCGACGACGACACCACCCGGGCCTACTTCGCCCTGCGAAACCGATCGGCGTGGGACGTCGTCCACGAAACCTTCGAGCACCCCGTGGTGCGGTCGTTCGTGCTCTGGCTGGCGATGGCGACCGTGCAGGACCCGCGCCGGCGGGGCACGGGGTTCCTGCCGTCGTCGTTGTCCGTCGGGCGGCTCGACCACGGCTGGACGACACCGGTCGGCGGCAGCCAGGCACTGCCCGACGCGCTGGTGCGCGTGCTGACCGCGCACGGCGGCCAGGTGGTCTGCGACGCCGCTGTCACCGGGCTGGTCACGGACGGCGAGCGGGTGGTCGCGGTCCAGGTCGGTGCACACTCGGTAGCGGTCGGCCGCGCCGTGGTCGCCGGCGGCCACCTGACGCAGCTCGCCGACCAGGTCGTGGGTCGGGAGCCGACAGCGGACCTGCTCGCGGCGCGCGACGCGTGGCGCCCCGGGCTCAGCGTTCTCGCGGTGCACGCCGCCCTGACGGGCGACCTCGGCTACGGCGAGGCGGGCGTCGCCAGCGCCGCCGCCGGACTGGGCACCACCGACGGCATGGCGCGTCACCTCGACCGGTGCGTGGCCGGCGAGCCGGACGCGGACGACCCGTGGCTGCTGGTCGTCAACCAGACCTCCGTCGACCCGTCCCGCGTCGACGGCAGCGGGGGGACGTTCAAGATCCTGACGATGGCTCCCTGGGACCTCGCGGACGGTCGCGACTGGGCGACCAGCAAGGACGACTACGGCGCCGCGTTGGTCGAGCTGGTCCGGCGTCGGTGCGCGGGCCTGGGTGCCGCGGACGTGCTCGCGGTCCGCACCGAGTCGCCGGTCGACGTCGCAGCCCACAACCCCCAGAACCTCGGCGGCTCCTGCCACGGTGGCGAGTTCCTCATCGACGGCGAGGTGGTCGCCGGCTGGCAGCGCTACGACACCGACATCCCCGGCCTGTACCTGACCGGGTCGACCACCCACCCCGGCGGCTCGGTGTCGGGTCGGCCGGGCCGCAACGCCGCCCGGGCCGTGCTCACCGGCCTCGGGATGGACCCGCTGACCGTGATGGGCCCGACCTGACTCACCGCCGCAGCAGGGCCTGGAGCGCCCGCTCGGTCGCCCGCACCACCCGGTCCTCGTCGATGTCGACGAGCTCCCCGTGGTGCTTGCGCAGCCGACCGTCGACGATGACCGTGTCCACGTTCTCCGCGCCGGTCGCGAGCGCGAGCGTGTTCGACACGTCGGTGACCGGAGCGGTCGCCACGTCGTGCCGGCGGACCAGGATCAGGTCGGCCCGCTTGCCCGGCGTCAGCGAGCCGACGACGTCGCCGAGACCCAGGCTGCGGGCGGCGTCGATCGTCGCCATCTCGAGGATCCGCCGGGTGCCGACCGCCAGCTCCTGCTCGGCGATGCCG
Organism: Nocardioides sp.; assembly: GCF_036374615.1. Lineage (GTDB taxonomy): Bacteria > Actinomycetota > Actinomycetes > Propionibacteriales > Nocardioidaceae > Nocardioides. Next base: position 56,679 of record NZ_DASUTK010000170.1, on the reverse strand, counting down.
CGGTAGAGACCGGTCGTCAGCCGGAGCACGGACCAGAGGTCGGCCGATCCCACCAGCGACATGGTGTCCACCGACAGGGTCAGCAGCATCCCGCTGGCCTCCATCTCACCGACCGGCGTGACGCCGTACCCGATCAGGAGCTCCGACCAGGGGCTGATGCTGACCGAGGCGCCGCTGTCGCGGACGGCCGCCCGCTCGGCCTCAGTCGTGAAGAGCGCATGGATCAGCTGGGTGTCGGGCGTCAGCATGTCCTCCTCCGCGAGCATCCGGATCATCCCGATGTCGCCGTGCGCGCGGTTGGAGTTGGCGTGGTAGCTGACCGGGATGCCGAGCTCCTGAGCGGCGTCGTACTCGGGGCGGAAGACCGCCTCGCCGACGAGTCCCGGCGGGCGACCGGCCAGGCCGAGGTGGAGCAACGGCAGCCGACCGGCGTCGAACCACTCACGCTGGACACGAGCGATGTCGTCGAGGTCGACCAGCTCGGTCCCGGGATGACCCTGGGGCGTGCCGTAGGAGAACCGGCCTCGCAGCCCGATCTCCTGGTGCGCACGGAGGTTCGCGTCCGCGTGGTCCGGGGAGCGCAGGTTGTGCGACCAGTCGTGGACGGTGGTGATGCCGGTGTTCAGGGCATCGATCAGCGCCAGCCGGGCCCCGTGGTAGAGGTCCGACGGCAGGCACCGGACCCCGTTCGCGATGTTGAGCGCGAAGTACGCCGTCTCCGGCGACGAGCTCGACATCGCGCGGTAGAGGGTCGTCCAGAGGTGCCAGTGGGTGTCGACCAGGCCCGGCATCGCGATCATGCCGCTGCCGTCGAGCTTCGGGGCCCGCACCCGCAGGTCGCGTCCCACGGCCACGATCCGGCCGTTCCTCACGTGGACGTCGGCGTCCTCGAGGTCGCCGATCTCGGGATCCATCGACACCACGTGCGCCCCCGTCACGACGTACTCGCGATGCCTCGGCGCGCCACGGCCGCGTCCGGCGGCTGCCGGGGCCGCTACCGCGGCCGAGGTCACGGTTCCCGCTGCCGCGGCACCGCCCAGCACGGTTCTCCTGCTCATCTCCACGGGTTCCTCCCAGGTGTCGGCGGCGCCGGGCGGCGCCGGAGTCAGGCGAGCAACCGGACCGGTCGCTCCAGCAGCTCTGTCAGCGCCGCCAGCCAGCGCGCGGCCACGACACCGTCGACGGGCCGGTGGTCGACCGACAGGGTGAGCGTCATGACCGAGCCGGGGACGACGGCGCCGTCCTCGACCACCGGCTCCTCGCGCACGGAGCCGACCGCGAGGATCGCGGCGTGCGGCGGGTTGATGATCGCGGCGAACTCTTCGACGCCGTACATGCCGAGGTTGGTGACGGTGATCGAGCCGCCCTCGAGCCCCTCCTGACGCAGCCGGCCCTCGCGGGCCTGACCGGCCAGCTCTCGCACGGCGGCTGCGATCGAGGTGATGCTGCGGTTCCCCACGTCGCGGAGGACCGGCGTCACCAGCCCGCGGTCGGTCGCCACGGCGACCGCGACGTCGACGCTGTGCCAGCGGCGGACTGCGTCGTCGGTCCAGGTGACGTTGAGCTCGGGCACCCGGCGATGAGCGGCGGCGACCGCCATCACGACCAGGTCGTTGACCGAGACCTTGACGCCGTCCTCGCCCAGCGCGTCGTTGAGCTCGGCCCGCAGCGCGACCAGTCGTTCGGCGCGAACGGTCGCCCGCAGGTAGAAGTGGGGTGCCTCGCGCTTGCTCGCCACGAGCCGCTCGGCGGTGAGCCGGCGGACACGGCTGTGCGGGACGTCCTCGTAGGACGGGTGGCCGTCATCGGGGGTCTCGAGGCTCGGCGCTGGGGCTCCTCGCACCTCGACCACCGACGACGTCGAGGCCGCGCTGGCGCGGGCGGCCAGAGCACTCTCGACGTCGCGGCGGAGCACGCGCTGCCGCGGGCCCGTGCCAGGGACCTCCTCGATCGGGATGTTGGCGTCACGGGCCATCCTGCGGGCGAGTGGGCTGGCGAACACCCGGCCGTTGCTCGCCGGCGCAGGCGTCGCGACGCCGAGGTCGCGCAGCAACGCGTCGAGGTCGTCCACGCGCTCGCCGGGGGCGCCCAGCACCGCGATCGGTGCTCCGACCTCCACGCGGGTGCCCGGGACCACGAGCGTCTTCAGGACCACGCCGGAGTCGTCGGCCTCGACGTCGACGAGCGCCTTGTCCGTCTCGATCGTGGCCAGGGCATCGGACGCGCTGAACTCCCCGGCCTCGGCCACCAGCCAGTCCGACAGCACCGCGTCGGTCGCGTTGGCGGAGACGCCGGGCATCCGCAGCAGCCGCGGCACGCTCAGTACCTCGCGATCTCGGTGAGCTCGGCGATGACCTCGTCCTTCTGGGCGATCGCGGCCCGCTCGAGCACCTTGCTGATGCTCGGAGATGCCTCCGATCCGGTGACGCGGCGGACCGGCGCGTCGAGCAGGTCGAAGTACCGCCGGTGGATCTCGTCGGCCAGCCAGCCGCCGTACGACGTGCCGACAGCACCCTGCTCCGCGATCAGCACCTGGTTGGTCTTGGTGAGGCTTGCCTCGATCGTGTCCCAGTCGATGCTGGCGCGGTCGAGCCAGCGCAGGTCGACCACCTCGGCGTCGACCTGCCCGAACTCCTCGACCGCCTCGAGCACGAACCGGACCATCCCGAGGTAGCTGAGGATCGTGACGTCGCTCCCCTCCCGGCGGACGGCCGCCTTGCCGACCGGCAGGCAGTAGTCGAGGTCGTCGGCCGGCCCCGGGCCGACCGCGTTGTAGAGGTCGACGTGCTCGAGGACCACGACGGGGTCGTGGCAGCGCAGGGCGGTGTTCATCAGGCCGACGTAGTCGTACGGCGTGGTGGGCGCGACGATCCGCCAGCCCGCGGAGGTCGCGAAGATGCCGGCCGGGTCCATCGAGTGCTGCGAGCCGTAGCCGGTCCCCATCGCGACCTTGCTGCGGAGCACCAGCGGGACGGCACCGTCGCCGCCGTACATGTGCCGCGCCTTGGCGACCTGGTTGAAGAGCTGGTCGGCCGCGACCCACATGAAGTCGGCGTACATGAACTCGACGACGGGGGTGAACCGGCCGTCGAGCGCGATGCCGCACGCGAGACCGGTGAACGCGTTCTCGCTGATGGGGGTGCCGAGCACCCGGTCGGGAAAGCGTTCGGCGAGGCCGCGCGTCGCGCCGTTGGTGCCGCCGTTCAGGCGGTGGACGTCCTCCCCCAGGACGACGACGCCGGGGTCGGTCTCCATCCGGCGGCCGAGCACGGCCGCGATCGACTCGACCAGCTTGGTCTCCTGCACGGGTACGGCGTGGCCGTCGGCCGCGACGATCGGTGCGTCGTCGAGCTCGCTCAGGTCACCGCGCACGCCGACGTCGACCCACGTGGGGTCCGGCCACTCGGCGGGACGGATCCGGCGCTGGCCGGGCTTGCCGTCCGGCACCGGCTCGAGAAGGCGTCCGCCGATCTCCTCCATCACGCGTCGCGCCCGGGCGAGCGCCTCGTCGGCCTCGCCGGACTCGAGCAGGCCGCGCCGCTCCAGGTGGCGCGCGGTGATGGTGATCGGGTCGCGCTCCCGCCAGGCCTTCTCCTCCTCCTTGTCGCGGTAGCCGAACGCACTGCCGGCGAAGCCGCCGTTCTGGTGGAAGTACCGGTAGGTGTCGACCTCGACGACACACGCGCCGCGGCCGTGGCGCATGTGGTCGACCGCTTCGGTCATCGCGAGGTGCACCGCGAGCGGGTCCTGCCCGTCGACCTTCCAGGAGGCGAGGTTGAAGCCGAGCCCGCGAGCGGAGAGCCGGGGCTCGGCGGTCGCCTCCTCGACCGAGGTCGAGACGGCGTACTGGTTGTTCTCGATGAAGAAGCAGACCGGCAGCGACCACGCGCCGGCGAGGTTCATGGTCTCGAGGGTGGAGCCGATGTTGACCGCTCCGTCGCCGAAGTAGGTGACGGAGACCGCGTCGGTGGCGGAGCGCTGGTGGGCGAACGCGAAGCCCGCGGCCTGCGGCACGCCGCCGCCGACGATGGCGTTGGTGCCCATCGCGCCGGCCTCCTTCCACTGCAGGTGCATCGAGCCCCCGCGGCCGTGGCTCCAGCCGCGGTCGAGGCCGCAGATCTCGGCGAGCGTCCGGAGCAGCACCTCCCGCACCTCGTCGCTGGGGTCGGCCAGCGGGTCCATGCCCTTCGGCTCGACGTGGTGGAGCGCCTTCGCGAGGAACTGGTGGTGTCCGCGGTGGGACCCGTTGACGGTGTCGTCGCTGGTGAGCGCGAGCACCGACCCGACGGCGCCGCCCTCCTGACCGATGCTCGAGTGCGCCGGCCCGTGGATCAGCCCGGCGCCGGCGAGCTCGAGCACGTACTGCTCGAAGGCGCGGATCCGGACCAGCTGGGCCAGGAAGGTGCGCAGCAGCGCAGGGTCCGCGGTGTCCCAGTCGTGGTCGTCGACGACCACCTCGACCCACGGCGAGGCGGGCTCGAGCGGGCGATGCTGGGGCATGGCTCCTCCTTCGAAGACCCTGTCACTCTGACACAGGATTGGATCCAAAATCTAGGTCCGGAGGGATGGACACCGCTCAGGTAGCCGTGCTTTCCTGACATCGAGAGACGTTTCGGATCCAGAAGGGGTGCCGGATGGGACTGCCCGGCCTGCAGCGGGTCGACCACATCGGGTTCACGGTGCCCGACCTCGACGAGGCCCACCGCTTCCTGGTGGACGTGCTCGGGTGCGAGTACCTCTACTCGCTCGGGCCCTTCGCCCACCCTGACGAGGACGACGACTGGATGGCGACCCACCTCCAGGTGCACCCGCGCGCGGTGATCGTCGAGAACCGGTTCTTCCGGTGCGGGGCCACGACCCTGTTCGAGGTCTTCCACTACACCTCTCCCGACCAGGAGAACGCCATCCCGCGCAACAGCGACATCGGCGGTCATCATGTCGCGTTGTACGTCGACGACCTGGACCTGGCGGTCGAGCACCTGCGCGCTGCCGGGATCGAGGTGTTCGACGGGCCGACGGCGAGCCGCGGCCCGGGAGAGGGCAACCGCTGGATCTACTTCCGCAGCCCGTGGGGCATGCAGTGGGAGCTGGTGTCCTACCCGGGCGGCAAGCGTTACGACCGGGAGCGGGCCGCCGCGAAGGGGGTGGCGCCGTGACCGAGTCGGCCGCCTCCGGCGTCAGCAGCAACCGCGTGGCGGCGTACCTGCGCGAGGCGATCCTCGGCGGCGAGCTGCGCCCGGGGATGCGGATCCGGCAGGAGGACATCGCCGATCGGCTCGGCGCCAGCCGGCTCCCCGTCCGCGAGGCGCTGCGGATGCTCGAGGCGGAAGGTCTCACCACCCACGAGCCGCACAAGGGAGCCACCGTGCCGCGGCTCTCGCCCCACGAGGTCGACGTCATCTACCGGATGCGCGAGCAGCTGGAGCCGTTGGCGCTCGTGGAGTCCCTGGAGCGGCTGTCGGAGTCCGACCACGAACGGCTCGAGCAGGTCCAGCGCCAGATCGAGGCGAACGAGGACCTCGAGAAGTTCCTCGACCTCGACCGCGAGTTCCACATGCTCACCTACTCGGGGTGCCACATCGACCCCCTGATGTCGAACGTGACCCGGCTGTGGAACTCCACCCAGCACTACCGGCGCAGCTTCGTCGCGCTCGGCGGTCGGAGCCGGATGTGGATCGTGAACGCCGAGCACCGCCTGATCCTCGACGCCGTGGTGCGCCGCGACGGAGACGACGCCGAGCGGTTCCTGGAGGGGCACATCCGACGTACTCGGATCGAGCTGAGCCACCACCCGGAGGTCTTCGAGTGACCGACTTCCGGGTCAACGGCTCCGCGGTGAGCATCGACGGCGAACCCGACACGCCGCTGCTGACCGCGTTGCGCGACGACCTGGGCCTGGTCGGCACCCGCTTCGGATGCGGTCAGGGACTGTGCGGCGCCTGCTTCGTGCTGGTCGACGGAGCCGCCGTGCCGTCGTGCCAGACGCCGTTGTCGCAGGTCGAGGGACAGTCGGTGACCACCGTGGAGGGGCTGGCCGCGGGCGGCGAGCCGCATCCTGTGCAGCGCGCGATCCTCGAGCGGCAGGCGGCCCAGTGCGGGTTCTGCATCTCGGGCGTCGTGGTCAGGGCCGCCGCCCTGCTCGCCGACGAGCCGGACGCCGACGCCGACCGGGTCGCCGAGTCGCTCGACCGGAACCTGTGCCGGTGTGGCTCGCACCGGAGGATCCTCGACGCGGTGCTCGCCGCACGGGAGCCCGCGTCGTGACCGAGATCGCCACCGACGTCGCGGCCAACCCCGAGCTGGGCCGGTGGATCGGCGTGGCCGGCGGGCGGGTGCAGGTCCGGATGGGCAAGGTCGAGCTCGGGCAGGGGATCTCCACCGCCCAGGCCCAGCTGGCGGCCGACGCGCTCGGCCTCCCGCTCGACCGGATCGTGATGGTCGCGCCCCACACCCGACTCGGACCCGACCAGGGCCTCACGTCCGGGAGCCGCTCGGTCTTCCAGAGCAGCCCGGCCCTCGCCCATGTGGGCGGAGTCGTCCGCGCGCTCGCCGGCCCGACGACGCCGGTTGCCGAGTACGTCGCGCGGATCGCAGATCTCGACCCCGCCCTCGACCTGACCCGGCACGAGCCGCTCCCGGCCGGACCTGCCACCGCCGTCGGCCGGAGCGAGCCGCGTCTCGACCTGCCGGACAAGGTGCTCGGGCGACCGCGATTCCTGGCGGACCTCCGGCCCGAGGGCCTCCTGCACGGTCGCGTGCTGCGCCCGCCGTCCGTGGGCGCCGCCCTCCGGGCCGTCCCGGACGGTTGGAAGGCGCCGGGCGTGACGCTGGTGCGTGACGGCTCGTTCCTCGGCGTCGTCGGCGAGCGCGAGGCCGACGTCGACCGCGGTCTGGAACAGCTGGCCCGCGACGTGGCCTGGTTCGAGCAGGACCTGCTCCCCGACGACGACGACCTCGCGCCCTGGTTGCGGTCGGGGACGCACGACGAGATACCGGTCCTCGACGAGACGGGTGCGCCGTCCGCCCCGGGTGACGGCGTGCTCGAGTCGTCGTACTCGCGCCCGTTCCTGGTGCACGCCTCGATCGCGCCGAGCGCAGGGCTCGCGCTCTGGGACGACGACGGCGTCCACGTCTGGTCGCACAGCCAGGGCATCCACTCGCTGCGCGACGCCATCACCGACGCCCTCGGGCGCCACCCCGCGACGGTCGAGGTCGAGCACGTCGAGAACGCCGGGTGCTACGGCCACAACGCCGCCGACGACGCGGCGTTCGACGCTGTGCTGCTGGCGCGCGCCGTCCCGGGGCGACCGGTGCTGCTGCGGTGGACCCGCGCCGACGAGCTCACGTGGGGGCCGCTCGCCTCGGCCATGACCGCGACCGTTCGAGCGTCGTTGTCGGACGGACGGATCTCCGGCTGGCACTACGAGGTCTGGAGCCAAGGGCACACCGCACGACCGGGGTACTCCGGCAGCCCCGGCCTGCTGGCCGGCGCCCAACTCGCTGAGGCGTCACCCCTGCCGCCCTCGACCGACCCACCGCTGCGCGGCGGGGGCGGCACCACACGCAATGCCGTTCCCGGGTACGACGTCGGCCCACGCTTCGTGGCCGGACACCGCAAGACCGACTCGCCGTTGCGCACCTCGGCGATGCGCGCCCTGGGCGCCTACCTCAACGTGTTCGCCATCGAGAGCTTCCTCGACGAGCTGGCCGAGGCGGCCGACGCAGACCCGGTGCGGTTCCGGCTCGACCACCTCTCCGACCCACGGGCCGCCCACGTCGTGTCCGAGGCCGCCCGCCTGGCCGAGTGGGAGGAGCCGCTGGCGGACGACACCGGACGCGGGCTGGGCTACGCACGCTACAAGGACCGCGGCGCCTACTGCGCCGTCGTGGCGGACGTCGAGGCAGGCAGCGACGTACGCGTCCGGCGGCTGGTCGTGGTGGCTGACCTCGGACTCGTGGTCAACCCCGACGGCGCGCGCAACCAGCTCGAGGGCGGGGCGATCCAGGCGACCAGCTGGACGATCCGGGAGCGGGTGAGATTCGACCGGCGTCGGCTGCTGAGCGGGGACTGGGAGCGCTACCCCGTGCTGCGGTTCTCCGAGGCGCCCGACGTCGTCGTCCACCTCGTCCCGAGCCACGCGCCGTCGGTCGGGGCCGGTGAGGCCGCGCAGGGACCCACCGCTGCCGCGATCGCCAACGCCGTGCACCGCGCACTCGGGGTGCGCGTGAGAGACCTCCCGCTCACGGCCGACGCCGTGGTCCGGGCCATCCAGGAATCCGACTGAGGAACCACCACCGAAGGAGTCACCATGAGCAAGCCGCGCATCTCGTACGTGCCGTACGAGGAGATGGACGAGCGGATGCAGGCCGAGATGGACCGCAGCGCCCGCGAGGGCACGCCGCGCCCGGAGACCAACGCGGTGCGGGCGCACGTCCCGGCGGCGTTCTGGGCGTTCGCCGAACCCTGGGAGAAGATGTTCCGCAACGGCGTGTGCGACCACGCGATCAAGGAGCTGTGCCGGGTCTACATCTCACGCACGGTGACCTGCGAGTTCTGCGGGAACCAACGCTCGGTCAAGGGCAGCAACGAGGGCCTGGTCGAGGGACAGTACGACGACCTGCTCAACTTCGAGACCTCCGACCGGTTCGACGAGCGGCAGAAGGCTGCGCTCGCCTACGCCCAGGCGATCGCCTGGAACGAGGACGACCGCGACGGCCTGTGGTCCCGGCTGTACGCCCACTTCAGCGAGGAGGAGCTGGTCGAGCTCGGCTGCGTCATCGCGCTGACGTTCGGGCAGCAGAGCTGGATCCGGCTGCTCGACGTCGACCACCACCAGTACATGGCCGGCACGTCGGCGTCGTTGGCACCGGGATTCGAGGACGCCGAGACGCTGGCCGCGTCGAAGGCGAAGCCGGACTACTGGGCCGCCGGGACGCCCGGCAGGGCCCGCTGATCGGACCCCGCGAGGTGTTCAGGGCGATCGACACCGTCGGCTTCGTCGGACTCGGAGCCATGGGCAGCGGCATCGCGCGCCGGATCATGGACGCCGGGCACCTGGTCGTCGGCTGGAACCGCACCAAGGCCAGGGCCGAGGACCTGATCGCGGCCGGAATGGGCTGGGCGGCGACTCCTCGGGAGGCAGCCGAGCAGTGCGACGTGGTCTTCACGATGCTCACGAACACCGCGGCGGTGCAGGAGGCGGCCGAGGGTGAGGACGGCCTGCTCGCCGGTCTCTCGGCCGGCAAGGTCTGGGCGGACCTCAGCACGATCGCTCCCGACGCCAGCGTCGCGCTCGCCGAGGAGGTCGCCACGACGGGTGCCCGGTACCTCGACACTCCCGTCTCGGGCAGCCCGGCGACGCTGGCCGCGGGTCAGATGTCGGTCATGGTCGGCGGCGACCGCGCGGCGTACAACCACGTCGAGCAGCTGCTTCACGCGATCGGCCCGAAGGTCACCTACATCGGGCCCAACGGCCACGCCATCCTCACGAAGGTCGCCATCAACCTCACCCTCGTGGTGTCGGTGACGGCCTTCGCCGAAGCGGTGACCCTGGCCGAGAAGGCCGGCGTCGATCGCGCCGCGGTCGTCGACGCCGCGCTCAAGAGCGTGGTCGCGTCGCCGGTGATCGGGTACCGCGCACCGCTGCTGGTCGACGACGACACCGTCTTCGCCGACGTCGAGCTGCAGCAGAAGGACCTGGTGCTGGCCCAGGAGCTCGGACGGCGGCTGGGCGCGATGCTCCCCACGTGCTCGGCGGCCAGCGAGATGCTGAGCGCCGCGCGCAGCAGCGACCTCGCCGGCCGCGACTTCCTGGTCAGCGTCGCCGATGTCTACCGCCGGGCCGCGGGGGTGACGTCGTCGTGACGGACCCGAAACCGCCGTACCGCACCTCCCTCGACGACGTGCCGCTCGAGCAGAACCTGCGAGAGGACGAGGGCTGGGTGGACATGCAGGTGCAGTATCTCATCAACGCCGAGCGGGGCGGCTCCGACCGCCTGACCGTCGGCCGCACCGTGCTGCCGCCCGGCGCGCGCCACGACCGACACCTCCACACCGATGCAGACGAGTTCCTGGTGGTCATGTCCGGGCGCGGGGAGATCCACACCAACTCCGGGCGAGAGCCGTCGCAGGCCGGCGACGTGATCTTCACGCCGCGAGGGAACTGGCACGGCTTCGTCAACACCGGCGACGACGACGTGCTGCTGATCTGGGGCTGGAGCGGGGCCGGTTCGCTGGCCGCGGCCGGTTACGCGCTGCCGGGACCCGCCGACTCGTTCGACGACCCGACGTGACCTTGTCGTGAGCGATCTCGATCCACGGATCGCGCGCGGAACGGCGCGGATGCTCGAGCTGCGGGCACATGTCCTCACGTCGGGTGCCCGCCACCTCGGCTGGAAGGTCGGCTTCGGCTCGCCCTCGTCCCTGGCTGCGCTCGATCTCGCCCGACCGCTCGTGGGGTTCCTGACGCACGACCGGGTGCTCTCTCCTGGGGACGTCGTCGATGTCTCCGGTTGGACACGACCGGTGCTCGAGGCCGAGGTCGCAGCGCACCTGGGCGTTCCCGTCGAGTCGGGCGCCTCGGCCGCGACGGCGCTGGCCGCCGTCAGCGAGTGGTCGGTCGCGCTCGAGCTCGCGGACGTCGACCTGCCTCCGGACGACGTCGAGGCGATCGTGGCCGGCAACATCTTCCACCGGCACGTGCTGTTCGGCCCGGTGGCACCCGCGCGGCCCGGGACCCTCTCGTTCTCGGTGGCTCGCGACGGATCCGCAGTGGCGTCGACGTCGACGCCGGAGGAGCTCACCGGCGAGCTCGGCTTCGTGCTCGCGTCGGTGGCCGACACCCTGGCTCATGGCGGCGCACGGCTGTCGGCCGGGGACGTCGTGATCACCGGCTCGGTCGTCCCGCCGATCGACATCTCCGGAGGTGGGTCGTGGGTCGTGACGGCGTCCGGACTGGGCGAGGTCGGCGTGACGATCAGCTGACCCCGGCCGGCCCGGCGCGTGTCCATCGCGACCACGCGCCGGGCGTACCGGTTTCAGGGATTGACGATCACGAGCCAGCTGACCTTGTAGATCGCGTCCCCTGCCGCGTCGGACAACGTGGTGGTCGCTGAAGCGGCCGCGCAGTTGATCCTCGCGGAGTCGAGGACGTCGTTGCTGCCCGGCCCGTCGTTCTCCACCAGGCGCACCCGCTCCCGGTCGACGAAGACGTCGTCGCCGTCGCCGAGGGTGTTGCGCTTCTGGCCCTCGAAGTAGGTGCGCTGCGTGGTACGGCTGTCGCCCAGCCGCAGGAACACCTCGTCCTGACCCTGTCCGTCCTCCTGGAGGTCCAGGGCCTTGACCGAGACGATCTTGATCGTGCACGACTGCACAGCCCGTGCGTTCTCCGCGGGCTGCGCGGCCTGCGCGGGCCCGGCCGCCAGGCCCAGCGCGGGCACCAGTGCAGCAGCGGCGAGCCCGGCTCCGATGGCTGGGCGGGTGATCTTGGTCGTGTTCTTCATGATGAGTCTCCTGTGCTTTCGCGGCGTTCGCCGCTCGGTGGTCGGTCGCGGATCTGCGAGCCGGGGCCACCGTGCGCGGTCGACATCATCACCACGTCAGAACGGCGTCCGCCGTAGCGGCGCTGCGGCTATGGCTGGAACGCCATCCACTGGCCCTCGGAGATCACCTCGACCGAGCCGTTGACGACCTTGATGGCCGTCTGCTCGTCGATGGCGTACGCCGGGAGGCCGATATCCGCGGCCCACCGCTCTGCGTCAGCGAGGGAGTTCCCGGGGAAGGCGTCCAGGTGCGGGAAGATCGAGAACTCGACGACTCCGAGCGTGCGGTCGTCCGGCGCGGACGCCCACTCGACGAAGTCCGTTCCGATCCGGGGCGTCATCACCATGCTTCCGGCGCTGACTCCCACCCAGACCGTGTCGGGCAGCGAAGGCAGCAGCTCGGCCAGCCCTGACTCCCGCATCCAGTGGCACAGGTACGTCGCGTCGCCGCCGTCGACCAGGAGGACGTCGGCCTCCCGGACCCAGGGCACCCAGCGCTCCGCACCGATGGTCGGCAGTGCGGTGAGCTCGAGGACACCGAGCGAGGCCCAGCCCAAGCCCGACAGGTGCCGAAATGTGGGCTCAGCGGCGACGAAGCCCCGCACGGATGTCGGACCGCACATCGGGTGACCCCACTGTGCGGTCGGGACGCAGAGAGCGTGGCACTCGGCGATCGGCTTGCCGAGAAGCTGCAGGAGCGCCGCGTGGATGCTCGGGTTCGTGACGCCGCCCGAGGTGAGCAAGAGCTTCAAGGCGTCTCCATGATCGTGCGCAGGGTGGTTGTTCCAGGCAGACCCGGGACCGCGCTGGTTCTCATCGCCGTCCGGCCAGCTCAGCGGGCTGGGCGAGGCGCGCATCGATCATGTGCGACCCCCGTGGACATGCCCGTGGTCGGGCGCGTGCTGCACTGGAGCCCATGCTCCGACATTAGGCCGGATCCACGCCAGCGTCAGTCGCGCCGTCGGGCGCGGTAGCGGGCGCGACATTGCCGTCGGTCACTTCCGGTGACAGCCTGACGAGATGAAGCTGAGCCCCCTGTGCTCGCTGGACCTGCGCTACGAGGGTGACTTCCACCTGGTACGCCCGTATGGCGACGACTCCGGTACGGGGTGGGGTCGCGGAGGCGGGACGGTCACGGGTGAGAGAGTCTCGGGGAGCTACGAATGGTCCAACCATCCCTCCCGCCGAGGCGACGGCATGATGCTGCCGAAGGTCCGCGGCGTCGTCACCACGGCTGACAGTGCAGAACTGATGCTCGAGCTCGCCGGCCGCACCCGCTTCGACGACGACGGCATCGGGCATCAGATGTTGTTCGTGCTGTTCGAGACCGAGCACCCGACCTACGCGTGGCTCAACGATGTGGTCAGCATCGGCCAAGGCCGGATCGGCGAGGGGCTGACCGCTCACATCGACGTCTTCATCTGTGAGCCCGGCGGATGACGTCGAGGTGCTCCACCGATGATTTCCCGCTTCCAGGAAGGTCGTACCCGGCATGAGCCAATACCTACTGTCCGTTCCGCACGACTCCGACGAGGAGCCGACCATGGAGACCATGGACCCGGCCGAGCTCGAGGCGGCCATGGCTGCCACGGGTGCCATCATCGAGGAGCTGACGTCGACCGGCGCCTTCGTGTTCGCGGGCGGGTTGATGCCGCCCTCGAGCGCGATCACCGTCGACAACACCGGCGACTCGTTGAGAACCGTCAACGGCCCCTTCGTCGAGGCTCCCGAGTACCTCGGAGGCTTCTGGGTGATCGACGTCGCTGACGAGGAGGCCGCCCTTGGCTGGGCCGCCCGCGCGTCGAAGGCGCTCGGTGGCCGGATCGAGGTCCGCGCCTTCCAGGAGCCGCCGGGCGAGTGAGCTCGCGTCGGGTCGACCTCGGTCCCGAATCAGCGGCGCAGCCATAGGGAGATGTGTCGGGGCTGCACGCTCCCGGTGACAACGGAGCGGAGCTCGGATCCGATCTCGTCGATGTCGACCACATGGCTCAGCTGGTTCGAGAACGCATTCAGCGTCTGTGTGGCGTCGTACTTGCGGCGGTAGAACCGTCGATCGACGACGGCCTGGATGCGCGCGCGAGCCGGTCGGAACAGGGCAGCCACCGCGAGGGTGGACCCCGCGACGGCGAGGTCGTTGTCGCCGGTGAGCGGGCTCAGCAGCACCCGCAGGACCAGGATCGACCCGACGTAGACCACGAGGAGTGCGGCAGTCAACGCGCCGTAGACGAGCGTGCGGTTGATGACGACGTCGATGTCGTAGAGCCGGTACCGCAGGATGGCGATCCCGGTGGCGATCGGGATGCCGAGCGCCGAGGCGACCACGAAAACTATCCAGCCGACGTCGTTCACGATCTGGCCGGTCCCCTCCGGCAGCAGCAACTCGCCGACACCGGACAGCGCGAGACCCGTGAACGGCAGCAGAGCCGCGTAGGTGAACCACTTCAGCTGCTGGCGCTCCACTCCCCGCGACCGGCGGAACCGCAGCACCAGCGAGGCGATGGAGAGGATCAGGGCCGCCGTGACGGCGTAGGGGACGATGCCGGTCATCACCTCCCAGAGGCGTTGGGCCGTCCCGCGCACTGCCAGCGGGTTGTCGATGGGGGCGTTCACAGCGAGGTGCCCGGGAGCGAGGGCCAGCGGGAGGATCCCGACGACCGTCGTCACGAGAGCGAACCACCAGACGGCTCGCCAGCGCGGCGAGAGCAACCGCCCGGTCGGGAAGCACAGGGGCAGGAAGATCGCCACGATCGCCCACCCCACGTAGACCAGCCAGCTGGTGAGCCATGCGACCGCGACGTACCCCGGGTTCGACATCGTGATGACGTAGGTGTCGCCAACAATCGAGACCGAGAGGGCCAGCGCGGCGACGAGCAGCAGCCACCCCACCGCGTTGCCTGGCTGCCGCGCGGCGGCCAGCGCGCCGACGGTCGCGTAGCCCACGAGCGCGAGGACCAACGGGTAGTCGCCATGGTGGGGCAGGTCGCCACCGAAACCGATGGTCACGATCGTGAGGACGAGCCAGCACGACCACAGACTCCAGGCCAGGACGGAGGAGGCAGGCGATCGGGACATGACGGCGCCACCTCCCTTCTGCGGCCTCCACAGTAGGACCACCTGCGTTCGTGAACCGTTACGAACGAGCGGCCACGAAAGATCCGCGCACCGATCGACCGGGTCTTCGCGGGGAAGACGGACGGCGCGGGCGGTCAGGGCTTGAAGTCGAACTTGATGACCGCGGTGCCCAAGGCCGGCCCCAAGCCCGCGAGATCAGCCGCTGTTGGAACGTGACCCGGGGCAGTCTTGATCCCCAGCCGTTGCGCCGAACCCCCTGTGTCCAAGGACTTGCGAACCGCCTCACCCATCTGTCCAGGAGTCATTGAAACCAGTGTCCCGCGGGTGGCGTGCCTCCTGCCGCGGTGAATCACCGTGACGGGGGCGCCGCCGGTGAAGTTGTGACGCCAAGGCGCGTCCGTGAACGCCATCGGGACTCCGGCGACCAGATGAAAGTTCACCGGAACCTTGATCGTGCGACCACTGCGCCGACCAGTGAACTGCAGCAGCATGACGCCTTTGATGCGACGACCCAACGGGGACGACAGCAGGGGACGCATCACGATGTTCATGCCCTTGAGGACCGCAGGGGGAGGCGGTGGAGCAAGCCAGACGTTGCCCTTCATCACCGCCATGTAGACACGTTCCGTCCGCGTCGTCGTCTCATTGAAGGTACTGCCTGTCGCTGTGCCGCGCCAGCGTGTGATCCGGTCCCGGCCGATCCGTACGAGTCGGCGTGCGCTCGTGACTGCCGAGTGTCAGGCAGCGGTCCGGAGTCGCCGGGTGCCTGTGTGGTCGACCAGGTAGTACACGCCGTAGGGATCGCGCCAGATGTAGATGCCCGGGTAGGGCTGCCGGACCTGCCAGCTGCCGTGCGTCTTGACCCTGTGGTGGAAGAAGGTCATCGGACCGTAGTTCCCGATCCGTGACTGACCGGCACCGGGTGGTGAGTGCTGGTAGGGCACCGTGTGATCGATCTGCTTGTCGCGACTGGTGTTGGGAGCGAACGGGAAGACATCGGCCGGGCACATGACGTGCACGGCCCACCGATGGACATCAGGGATCTCGTAGCTGTCGACCGGTGCCTGACCGGCGAGGTCGAGCACCGGCTGGACGGTGACCGTGGCGGCTCGCGCGAGGTGGCGAGCGACGAAGGCATCGGTCACAGGGCCGACGCCTTCGACCCGGGCGACTCCCTCAGACGGCGCCTCGGCAGTGCCGAGGTACATGTGCACCAGGATCGTGACGGCCGGCAGGAGCTTCGACCAGTCCACGTCCTGGCTGCTGTCCTGCCGATGGTTGGCCAGCAGCTCCACGGCGGCGACCGGGTTGGACAGGATCACGATCGCCTTGACCCGACGGTGGTCGTTGTCGTCTGTGTCGCCCTGGGCGGCGAGGACGTCGGCGATGTGTTGCACGGTGGCGTCGAACCGCGCGATCACGGCGAACGGAGCGCGGATGAAGAAGCCGCGCATCCCGTTCTCGGTCGACCGCGTCGGCTTGGCGAACTGCCGCTTGGCCGCCTCGTCCTCACGCCGCATCGCCGACCACCGGTCGGCGGCCACGATCGCGCCCGCGACCAGCTCCTCGAACCGTGACCATGGGATCCGACCGTCCGCGGACTCCACCACCCGCTCATCGACCTGGCCGGCCTGCTCGATGGCGAGGTCCCGGGTACGGCGAGCCACGTAGCGCGCGTACGACGCCTCCACCTCCAGCGCCTCCACCCGCGCCCATAACAGCGGCAGCCGGATCACCAGGTCGAATGCGTCGGCCATGAGCGAATGCGCACTCCACGAGGACACGCCGAGACGGGCACCCAGCTCCGCCGAAGCGAACTCCGCCACCGCCTCGGTGCCAACGCCCCCGAACCGCCTGGCCCGTTCCCGGCCCGGCAGCTGTGCCAGCTGCGGGTCGAGCGTGTCGGGATTGTTGATCACGGCGTGCTGTACGGCTGCTCTGAGGATCTGCAGCTCGCACCGACGCTGCGCCGTGGCCAGGTCATCGACGTGGTCGAGCAGCTCGCTGCCCGACATCTCCTCGATCGACCTGGCCGCTTCCATGCCTCAACCCAACCACCACGGTCTGACACTCACGGCCCCGGAAACGCCTTGATCAACAAGGGGAAAGTCACGGTTCGCCAACAGTGCTCGACCTAGGATCAACCATGGCCCAAGCACGTCCGGTCACGCGCGAACCGGTCCTGGTGCGCACGGCCTACGCATCGGCTGTCACGGCCTTGGTGGCGGAGACCGACGACAGTGTCGTCGTGCTCCGTGCCCTCACGGGCCGCGGCGACCTGCCCGAGGGCTTCACCGCTCTGTAGCCGGGTCCGTCACCTTCGCCCACGCGAACCCGTCCGGGTCCGTGAACGGCTCGACGTCACTGCCGATGACCAGCCGGTGCGATCCGGAGCCCTCGGGCGAGACGCCGGCCACCTTGGCCAGGCCGCGCCGCTTGTACAGCGCCAGCTTGACCGGGGTGGAGGCGCCGTCGAACTCGACGTACTTGCTGCCGAAGCCCTTCGCCACGGTGAGGCCGTGGTCGACGTAGAACTTCTTGCTCGCACTGACGTCCTCGACGCCGAGCAGGAGCACGACCTCGTCGACCTGCCGACTGGGTGGTCCGCTGTCCTTCTTCGACGAGCTCGCGATCTGCCAGATGGTCCCGTCGGGAGCCTGGACCACGCCGCCGTAGCCCCACAGCGACTTGGAGGCCGGCTTGAGCTCGGTGGCACCCGCCTCGACGGCGGCGTCGAACAGGGCGTTGACGTTCGCCGGCTGGGAGACGATCAGCGACAGCGTGAAACCGCGGAAGCCGGAGGTGGCGGCCTCCGAGGATTGCAGCCGGACGGGGATGTCGGGTCCGAACGCGGTCTCGTAGAACGTGTGCGCGGCGTCGGTGTCTGCCACCTCGAGGGTGACGTGGTCGATGTAGGTCATGCCCCGCACGGTAAGTGCAGCACCGCGACGCGTGCTTCTCGAATCCTGACCGATCAGCGGCCGGCCGAGACGGCCCTATGCTCGGTGCGTGTTGTCGGGTCAGACCGTCACCCTGCGCCCGGTCCGCGAGGCCGACCTGGACGCGCTGTACGACGCGCACACCGACATCCGCAATCGTGGCCGCTTCTTCCCGCTCGGCGTCATGTCGGAGACCGCGTTCCGTCGCGAGCACGCCGAGCACGGCTTCTGGCAGAAGACCGAGGGGATGCTCATCATCGAGTCCCCGGAGGGGGAGATCGCCGGGCACATCGAGTTCTTCCGTCCGGTCTCCTACTGGGACGCCTTCGAGCTGTCCTACCAGCTGTACGACGACACGTACGCCGGCCGCGGCCTCGTCACCGAGTCCGTCCAGCTGATGGTCGATTATCTCTTCGGCGCGAAGAGGGAGCACCGGATCCACCTGGTGATCGTGCCGGAGAACACCGCCTCGCGACGCATCGCCGAGAAGTGCGGGTTCGTGCTCGAGGGCACGGTGCGGGGCGCGTTCTTCAACGACGGCCGCAACCAGGACGTCGTGCTCTACTCGCTGCTGCGCACAGACCCGCGGCCGTGGCACGCAGCCGACGGCCAGTAGCGAGCCTCACCAGGACACGGCGACGTACTTGCTCTCCAGGTAGTCGAGCATGCCCTCGTGCCCGCCCTCGCGGCCGATGCCGGACTGCTTGGTCCCGCCGAACGGCGCTGCGGGGTCGGAGACCAGGCCGCGGTTGAGCCCGACCATGCCGGAGTCGAGCCGCTCGCTGACGCGCAGGCCGCGGGCCAGGTCGCCGGTGTAGACGTAGGAGACCAGTCCGTACTCGGTGTCGTTGGCCATCCTGATGGCGTCATCCTCGTCGGTGAACGTGATGACCGGGGCGACCGGGCCGAAGATCTCCTCGCCCAGGATCTCCGCCTGCGCCGGTACGTCGAGCAGCACGGTCGGCTCGTAGTAGAACCCGTCCCGGTCCGGACGACGGCCGCCGGTGACGATCCGCGCGCCCGCGCCGACGGCACCCTGCACGAGCTGGTCGACCTTGACCGCGGCATCCTCGTTGACCAGCGGGCCCACCTGCGTGTCGTCGTCCGTGCCCGGGCCGACCCGCATCGCCGCCATCCGCTCTGCGAGCCGACGGCCGAACTCGTCGGCCACGTCGGCGTGGACGTAGAAGCGGTTCGCGGCCGTGCACGCCTCGCCGGCGTTGCGCATCTTGGCGACCATCGCGCCCTCGATCGCGGCGTCGAGGTCGGCGTCGTCGAACACCAGGAAGGGCGCGTTGCCGCCGAGCTCCATGGAGCAGTTGACGACCTGGTCAGCCGCCTCGCGCAGCAGCACTCGGCCCACCTCGGTGGAGCCGGTGAACGAGAGCTTGCGGACCCGCGGGTCGTGCAGCATCGCGGAGACCACGGCACCGGAGCGCCGCGACGGCAGCACGCTGACCACACCGTCGGGCACGCCGGCGTCGGCCAGGATCCGCGCCATCAGCAGCGCCGTCAGCGGGGTGTCGGAGGCCGGCTTCAGGATTACCGGGCAGCCGGCGGCCAGGGCCGGCCCGATCTTGCGGGTCGCCATCGCCGCCGGGAAGTTCCACGGCGTCACGAGGACCGCGATGCCGACCGGCTGCTGCAGGACCACGATCCGGTTCGTCCCGGACGGCGCCGTCATGACCGTCCCGGCGGCTCGGACCGCCTCCTCGGCGTACCAGCGGAAGAACTCGGCGGCGTACGCCGTCTCGCCGCGGGCGTCCGGCAGCGCTTTGCCGTTCTCCAGCGAGATCAGGTGGGCGATCTCGTCGGCGCGAGCCGTCATCAGCTCGAACGCGCGACGCAGGATCTCGGCCCGCTCGCGCGGTGCCGTGGCCGCCCAGGAGGGGGCCGCCGCCTCGGCCGCGTCGACACACGCCCTGGCGTCGTCGACGGTCCCGTCGGCGACCGACGTGAGCACCTGGCCTGTTGCGGGATCGAGCACGTCGAACCGACCTCCGTCCGAGGCCGGGCGTGGCGTTCCGCCGACCCAGAGGTCGAGCGGCAGGTCGGACAAGGAGGAGAGCGCGAAGTCACCCACGGCGGGTCCTTTCTGGTCAGTACGGGTTGGTGACGAACAGCTCCTGCGCCGGGAACAGGGTCATCACCTTCGGCCCGTCCTCGGTGATGACGATCTCCTCCTCGATCCGAGCGGCGGAGACGCCGTCACTGGCGGGGCAGTAGGTCTCGAGCGCGAAGACCATGCCGACCTGGAGCTCGATCGGTTCCTTCATGGAGTTGAGCCGGGAGATGATCGGCCGCTCGTGGAGGCCGAGGCCGAGGCCGTGCGCGAACTGCAGGCCGAAGGCCTCCATCTCGCTGCCGAAGCCGAACTCCTCGGCCTTCGGCAGCAACGCGGCGACCTCGTCGGTGCCTACACCCGCCTTGATGCCCTCGATCCCGCGGTCCATCCACTCGCGGGCGCGGGTGTAGGCGTCGCGCTGGGCAGAGGTGGCAGAGCCGACGGTGAACGTCCGGTAGTAGCAGGTCCGGTAGCCGTTGAACGAGTGGATGATGTCGAAGAATGCCTGGTCCCCCGGGCGGATCAGACGATCCGTGAAGTTGTGCGGGTGCGGGTTGCAGCGCTCCCCGGAGATCGCGTTGATCGCCTCGACCTGGTCCGAGCCCATCTCGTAGAGCCGTTGGTTGGCGAGCGCCACGATCTGGTTCTCACGCACGCCGGGCTTCAACGCCTCGACGATGTCCTGGTAGACCCCGTCGACCATCGCCGCGGCCTGGTTGAGCAGCATGATCTCGTCGGAGCTCTTGATGCAGCGGGCGTCCAGCATCAGCTGTTGGGCGTCGACGACGCGCAGTCCCTGCCGCTCCATCTCGAAGAGGAACGGCGGCTCGACGATGTCCATGCCGACCGGCAGGTCGGCGACGCCGGCCTCGGTGAGGAGCGACTTGATCTCTGCGACCGCGTCGGCCATCAGCCCCACGCTCGGTGCGACCGCACCGCGGAAGCCGAGGAACCCGGCCCGGTAGTTCTCCTCCGGTACCCATTGCGAGTAGATCTGGTGGTGCTTGACGGCGGAGCCGAAGTCCCAGAGCACCGGGTCCTTGTCCCTCGCGAGCAGCGTGTAGCGGATCATCTTGTCGCCGAGGGCGCCGCCGATCCAGGTCTGCGTGACGTAGCGGATGTTGTAGAAGTCGAAGAGCAGGAACGCGCCGCACTCGCTCGACTCGAGTGCCGCGTGCGCGCGACTCAACCGGTAGCGTCGCAGCCGTTCGAAGTCCACGCGCTCCTCGTAGTCAACCCCCATGTGTCCGGGGGCCGAGAGCCGCCCCGAGGGGCCCGTCGTGCTCATGCCTGGTCCGCCGCCGACAGCCCGTCGTCCACGGGGACGTTCGCGGGCTTGAGGTTGATCCCCGAGCTCTTCGCCTGGAGGTCCAGCAGGATCGCGAAGTCCTCGTCGACCCGCCCGCTGCTCACCGCCGCCTGGACCGCGGCTGCCGTGGCCGCCGCGACCGGCATCGGGACGTCGAGCTCGTGGGCGGCTGCGAAACCGAGGTCGAAGTCCTTGCGCAAGAGGATCGGCGTGAACGTCGGTGTGAAGTCCAGGTTCACGAACGCCGGCGACTTGTACCGGGTGAAGACCGAGCCCATGACCGACTTGTTCAGGAACTCGAGGAACGGCGCCCGTTGCATGCCGCCCTTCTCGGCGAGGACGGTGATCTCCGCGAGGCACTGGGTGACCACTCCCAGCATCAGGTTGTGGCAGATCTTCGCCAGTCGGGCCGTTTCGCCCTCACCGACGTACGTCGCCCCCTTGCCCAGGTGCTCCAGCAGCGCTGAGACCCGGTCGTAGGTCTCCTCCGGGCCGGAGACCACGAGCGTCAGCGCACCGGCGGCGACGACCTTGCCGTTGCCGCTCACCGGCGAGGCGAGGAAGTCCACGCCGCGCTCGGAGCACGCGGCGCGCATCGCGGCCGAGGACTCGGGTGAGACGGTCGAGCAGTCCACGACCACCGAGGGCGCCTGCTCCGGGTCGGCGAGCAGCCCACCCTCACCGACGAGCACCTCCTCGAGGTCCGACGGCGTCGACACCATGGTGAACACCACGTCGTGGTCGCGCAGGTCGGCGATCGTGTCGGCTACCGCGCAGCCGCGCTCGACCAGCGCTTCGGCCTTCGACCTGGTCCGGTTCCAGACCGTCACGTCCTCGCCCGCCGCTGCGAGCCGGGTGGCCATCGCAGCCCCCATCCGGCCGGCGCCGATCCATCCGACCCGCAAGGTGCCGGGGGTGTGCACGTCGGTGGTCTTCATCTCAGCCTGCCTTCTGCATGGTGGAGTGCGTCGCGGGGTGGGCGAACACGGGTTCGGGGCCGTCGGCCAGTCGAGCCGCCAGCCAATCGGCGGTCAGCGGGCGGTGCTGCGGGGCGACGTCGGCACAACCGTGGTTGCCCTCCTCGAGCATCAGCAGCTCGACCGGTCCGGCGACCGCGTCCCGCAGCAGCTCGGCCTGTTGCCAGGGGATCAGCCGATCCCGGCGACCGAAGACGATCAGCAGCGGAGCCACCAAGTCCCCCGCCGTCTCGGACATGTCGAGCGAGAGGGCGATCCGCCGCGCCTCCTCGTCGTCCGCTGCTCCGGAGCGCACCCGGAACGTGTCGCGTGTCAGCTTCGGCAGTCCCGGCCAGCAGTCTCCGAAGTTGAACGGTCCGGCGAGGGCGACGCATGCTGTGGCGCGTTCTCCCAGGGCGGCCGCGACCCGTGGCGCGTAGTAGCCGCCGAGGCTGACCCCCCACACGCCGAGCCGCGACCGGTCGAGCTCCTCGAGCTGGCCGAGCACGGTCCAGACTGCCTCGGCGACCGGGGACCAGTCGCCGCGGATCCGCAGGTCGTACTCCGCCTCTCCCTGACCGGGACCGTCGAGGGTGAACGTCGCGAGGCCACGGTCCAAGAAGGTCTGCTCGGTCGAGCCCAGCTCCTCCTTCGTGGAGTCCAGGCCGGGGAGCAGCAGGACGACCGGGTGACGACCGTCCCCGTGCAGGTGAGCCTGCGGCACCCGCAGTACGGCGACCAGCCGACTGCCCTCGAACGGGATCTCGACCCGCCGACCCGGTGGGTCGAGGTGAGGCAGCGCATCGGAGAGGCAGGCGACTGCCCGGCTGTGCGCGGCCCGCATCTGTGCGGGGTCGACGACGAACACGAACTTCGCGAAGTGGTGGTAGACCGCGGCCTGGGCCAGGTGCGTGCCCGCCGACCGGTAGCGCTCCTGCTCGAGCGCCGCTCGCCCCAGCTCCTCGTGGACCGTGCCGGCCCCCGTCCACGCGGTGCACCAGTCGTCCCAGCGCTCGATCGCAGAGGTGATCCGCGTGAAGTCGGCGACGGTCACCCCGTTGGTCGTGAACCGCGGGCCCCAGTGCGCGATCGCGGACGCCACGAGCTCGTCCATGGCTCACCTCCGGTCACGTTCAGGCGCTGCTGCCGCGTTCTGCAAACGAGTGCAGCGTGACGCCGCCGGACCCCGATTGTCAAGCCGCGTGTGACAGATCCTCCCCCGCCTGCCACGGGCAGTCTCGCGCGAAGGCAGCGTTGCTGCAATCGAGTGCACATTCCGGTACCGTGCTGGTCGCCGGTGCGGTGCCGGCGGGACCCAGGAGGCGGCGATGGCGGCGACCCGGTCGGTGGCGCTGGGCTCGTTCACGCCGTCGGTCGTGCTCGAGGTCGCCCGGGCCTCGGGGGCCCTGCGCGACGCCCGGCTCGAGGTGGCCGAGCGCCTCGTACCCTCCTCTCCCGCGCAGTTCCGCTCGCTCATCGACGGCGAGCTGCACCTCGCGCTCACCAGCCCGGACAACGTGCTCGCCTACCGGTTCGACCCGCAGAACCCGCTGGGCCGCCTCGTCGACGTGCGGATCCTCGCGGCCGTCGACCGTGGTCTCGGTCTCGGGGTCTGGGCCCGTCCGGGGGCCACGTTCGATGATGTGCGCGGCGCGGCGGTCGGTGTCGACGTACCAGGGTCCGGCTTCGCCCTTGCCCTGTTCACACTGCTCGAGCGGCACGGCATCGGCCGCGACGAGTACGACGTGGTGCAGCTGGGGTCGACCCCCAAGCGCCTGCAGGCCCTGCTGGACGGGGATTGCGCCGCCACCATGCTCGGCGCCGGCAACGAGCTGCTCGCCGATGCCGCCGGGTGCGTGCCGCTGGCGCGCGTCAGGGACGAGCTCACGCCCTACCTCGGCACCGTCCTGGCCGTGGTGCGCGACGAGCACCTCGAGGTGGGGCGCGACCTGGCCGCGGCGCTGACGGCGACCGGCCGAAGGATCGTCACCGGCGAGCTGGCCACCGAGGCGGTCGCAGCAGCCCGCAGCCGGCTCGACCTCGGCCCGGAGCTGGCGGAGCGGTACGTCGCCGGGCTGGCCGACGAGCGGGAGGGACTCGTGCCCGACGGCGTGGTGGACCCCGACGCCCTCCGCACACTGGTCGACCTGCGGCGCCACTGGGTGCCCCGGGTCGTCGACGGACGCGACGTCCTGGAGGACGGCTGGCGCGACCCCGGCCTCGTGGTCACGCGGTGAGCAGCCGCCCGGAGCCGCTCCGACTGCTCCAGGTCACGACGCTGGTCAGCACGCTCGACCGGTTCGCCATGCCGCCGATGCTGCTGGCGATCGCCGCCGACCTCGGCGCACCACTGTCGTCGGTCGTCGCGGCCGCCGGTGCCTACTTCCTCGTCTACGGGCTGGGGCAGCCCTTGTGGGGCTTCGCCTCCGACCGTTTCGGACGAGTCCGTGTGCTGCGGGTCAGTCTGCTGGTCGCGGGCGTCCTGAGCCTGGTGTCGGCGGCGAGCCCGACGGTCCTGGCGCTCGCGGTCACCCGCGGGCTTGCCGGTGGATTCTTCGGTGCGGCCTACCCCTCGGCCCTGATCTACCTCGGCGACACGGTGGCCCCAGCTCGCCGGCAACAGGCGATCACCGGGCTGATGGTCGGCACCGCGCTCGGCACCGCCGCGGCCTCCGCCGGCGCCGGACTGCTCGCCGACGTCGCGTCCTGGCGAATGGCTTTCCTCTTCACCGGTACGGCCTCGCTGGTGCTGGTGTTCGCTCTCGCGCGACTGCCCGAACCGATCACCGAGGGCCGACCGGCGACGCCGCGATCGTCCCTAGTCGCGGTACGGCGTTCGCCGATCACGCTCCTGGTGCTGCTCTTCGCGTTCGTCGAGGGTGTCGTGCTGCTGGGTGCGCTCACGCTCCTACCTCCTGCGGTCGAGAGTGCCGGCGCCTCGGCATCGGTGGCGGGTGCCGTGACCGGGGTCTACGGACTCTCGGTGCTGGTCAGCTCCATGACCGTCGGACGGCTGTCGCTCGCGTGGCACCCGGCACGCCTGATCCTGCTCGGCGCCGGCAGTGCGGCTGCGGGCACCTGCCTGCTCGCGCTCTCCCAGCGCCCGGCCGTGGCTGTGCTGGTCGCACTCCTGGTCGGACTGGCCTGGACGGCGATGCACTCCTCGCTCCAGACCTGGGCCACCGAGGTGTTGCCGGGGTCGCGTGCGGTCGTCGTGTCGCTGTTCGCGGGCGCGCTCTTCGTGGGGAGTGCCCTCGGTGCGGTGGCGGTCGCGGGGCTCGCGGACGCGGGCCGGTTCGGGGTCGTGTACGCCGGCTACGCGGCGCTGGCGGTCCCGCTCGGGCTCGCGGCGTGGGGCGCACGGCGGCGCTGGCACCGTCCCGGGGAGGAACCGTGACCGGCGGCCGGAGCCCTAGGATGCCTGCTGTGCAGACGCCCACGCTCCGGGACGTGGCTGACGCCGCGGGCGTCCATCCCGCCACCGCCTCCCGCGCGCTGAACCCGGCGACCCGTGGGCTGGTGAACGCCGAGACCGCCCGTCGGGTGATCAAGGTGGCAGAGGGTCTCGGCTACCGCCCGAACCCGATCGCCCGCGGCCTCAAGACCGCCAAGTCGAGCACGGTGGGACTGGTCATCCCGGACCTGACGAACCCGCTCTTCCCACCGATCGTGCGCGGCATCGAGGACGTGCTCGAGCCGGCCGGCTACAGCGGACTGATCGTCAACACCGACAACGACCTGCAGCGCGAGCAGGCTCAGATCGAGCTGTTGCGATCACGCCAGGTCGAGGGACTGATCGTCGCCACCGCGATGATCGAGCACCCGCTGATGGAGCGGCTGCATCGCGAGGGCGTCCCGATGGTGATGGTGAACCGTCGTCCCGAAGGACTCGACGTTCCGTCCATCACGCCCGACGACGCCTCGGGCATCGAGATGGCGGTCGCCCACCTGGCCGCCCTCGGCCACCGCCGGATCGCCCATCTCGCGGGCCCGAGCACCACGTCCACCGGTCTCGCCCGGCTGCGGGCGTTCCGCAACGCCGTCCGCGACCGTGACCTGGACGCCGATCCGGCCCTGGTCGTCACCTGCGAGCGATGGAGCGAGGCCGCTGGCGCGGCCGCGCTGCGGGGTCTCCTCGACTCCGGTACCGAGCTGACGGCCGTGGTCGCGGGGAATGACCTGATCGCCCTCGGCTGCTACGACGTGTTCGCCGAGCGCGCCATCGAGTGCCCGCGTGAAGTCAGCGTGGTCGGCTTCAATGACATGCCGTTCCTCGACAAGCTCGCACCGCCGCTGACGACGCTCGCCATCCCGCACCAGCAGATCGGTGCCGAGGCGGCCCGGCTGCTTCTGGACGCCATCGCGGAGCCGGATCGTCCCGCTCGCTCGGTGATGCTGCCGCTGTCGCTGATCGTGCGTGGGTCGACCGCAGCACTGGCTTGAGGGGCTCGGCGTCACGCGCCACACCCGTCGTACCTCATCTGGATGATGCCCGTCCTCCCCCCTGACGGCCACGATGTGATCGGGACGGTTCACTCCCGAACGGCCCCCTCCTGGTCCCCGCAACCGGGAGGGGGTCCCGTCCCGTGTCATTGCCGCGCCCGCGCGACGGGCTTAGTATGGGTGCGGGTCCGTCCCCCCGTCTGCGTCGTCGGCGCCGGCCCGGACCTGATGGGCTGACTCGGGCCAGCCGCATCGACGCAGTGCGAGGGTGCGCGGGAGGGGGCTCGTCTTGCCGGTGGGCCGATGGTTGTCGAGACGCCAGGCAACGCTGGTCGTTGCTGGCCTGGTCGCGTCGTGGACTTTCGTGCCAATGGTCACGGTGTACTGGACCGTGCCCGCGGCACGCGTCCTCCCCGTCACGGCCGGCGTCGCCGAAGCCATCAGCTACCCCGCGCTGCTGATGGCCGCGCTCCTCCTCTACGTCCACACCCGGGTCTCTGCCGATGCCGGCTCCGCGGGCGTGACCACGGCGATGGTCTTCCTGACCAGCCAGGGCATCGCGTACGCCGTGCTGCGGCTCGCACTCCCGGACGGGACGCAGCAGCGGCCGGGCTGGTTGATGCTGCTCGACCTCGTCGTCGCGCTGCTGTTGGTGGGACTGCTCGCGGTCCCTGACCGCCGGCGACTGCCGGGCGACCCGTTGGTGGTCGGCCTGGGGCTCGGCGTCGCGATCTCGGCTGTCCGTCTGCTGCTGGTCACCATGTTCGACCCGCTTCCACTCCTCCAGAACCAGATCCCGTGGCTCAACGTCGTCGTCCTGGCGCTCTACGTCGTGGCGGCGGTGCTGCTCGTGCGCGGCGGGAGCCTGCCACGGCGGGCGTCACGGCGGCTCGGCGTGGTCCTGGTGCTGCTCGGGGTCGGCCATACGCTCGCCTCCCCGCTCCTTGCGGGCGGCGAGCGCAGCGTGGTCGCCGTCGGGGCCGACCTCGCCGGCACCATCCTGTTCTGCGTCACCGCATGGGCGCTGCTGCAGCGGACGCTGCGGCAGTCCGTTCGGTCCGAGCAGCTCGAGGAGCTGCTCGAGCTGGCCGAGGCAGAGGCCCGCCAGGACCGCACGGTGCTGCACCAGGTCGCGAGCGCCGCGGCCGGGATCAGCTCGGCGTCCCAGCTGCTCGCATCCGGCGCCCTCGGCGACCCGAACGACCGCGATCGCATGGTGCAGATGCTCGCGGCCGAGTCCGCGCGGCTCCAGCGGCTGTCCGGACGAGCACCGAGCGAGCGGCCTCGCGAGATCGACGTCGACCACACGCTCGCGCCACTGGTCGCGGCCCAGGTTGCGCGTGGCCGCACCCTCGTGTGGCAGCCGAGCGGTCGGCGCGCCGTCGGTTCGCCCGACGAGGTGGCGGAGATCGTCGACATCCTGCTCGAGAACTGCGCAGACCACTCCGGGACGTCCACCGCCCGGCTCGAGGTGGCGGACCGGCCGGACGGAGCCGTAGACATCACCGTGTCCGACCACGGTCGTGGGATAGAGCGCGACGTGCTCGCCCGCGGCTTCGCGTGGGGTTCCCGCGGTGATGAGTCCACCGGTCAGGGGATCGGGCTTCACCACGCGCACGAGCTGGCGGCCCGCCTCGGCGGCTCGTTGGCCGTGACGGGGTACCCCGGCCGCGGCACGTCGGTCACGCTGACCCTTCCCGGAACCGCAGCGGTCCTGAGTCGTGAGTCCCGTGGCGCCTGACTCGACGGTCCTGGTCGTCGACGACCACGCCCTGTTCTCGGACGCCGTGGCACTGGCCCTCGCCACGGGGGGCCGCACGGTCCACCGCGTCCGCCTCGAGACCGCGGGGCGCAGCCCGTCGCGGTTGCTCGCGTCGGCGCTCCGGATCCAGCCGGACATCGCGCTGCTCGACCTCGACCTCGGCCGGTACGGCGACGGGCGCGACCTGATCCGGCCGCTCTCCCGGTCCGGGGTGGACGTCGTGGTGGTCACCGGTCACATTGACGAGGCGGACTGGGGTGGCTGCCTGCGCAACGGTGCCCGGGCCGTCGTCCCCAAGCACCGGCCGCTCGCTGAGCTGATCAGCGTCGTCCACCGGCTCGAGGCGGGGGAGCCGGTGCTCGACCCCGGTGAGTACCACCGACTCACCTCCCTGTGGCAGGCCCGGCTCGCCGAGGACGACGACCACCGGCGCCGGCTGGCTCGGCTGACCCCCCGCGAACGTGAGGTGCTGGGTGAGCTGATGGCCGGCCGCACCATCCGCGAGATCGCGGATAGCGACGTGGTGTCGGAGGCCACGGTGCGGACCCAGGTGCGCACGATCCTGCACAAGCTCGGGGTCTCCACCCAGATCGCCGCGGTCGGGATGGCGCACCGGGTCTCGTGGAACGCGCCGGAGCCGGATCGCCCGGTGCGAACCTGACGCCGCCCGGTCAGGACTCCACGCCGATCAGCCGTCCCGCTGTTCGGGTCCCGGTGAACAGCGCGGAGTAGGCGTTGAGGGCGGGCTGACCTCCGAGGTGGGCGTAGAGCACGGTCGAGTCCTTCCCGATCTCCCCGCTGGTGACGAGGTCGATCAGGCCGGCCATCGACTTCCCTTCGTAGACCGGGTCGATGATCACGCCCTCGAGCTGCCCGGTGAGCCGGATCGCCTCCAGCGTGGAGTCGACCGGGATGCCGTACCGGTCACCGGCCCAGCCCTCGAGCACGGTGATCTCGTCGTCATCGAGCTCGCGGTCGAGACCGATCAGCTCGGCCGTGCTTCGGGCGATCCGCGCCACCTGGTCGCGGGTCTGCTCCACCGTGGCGGAGGCATCGATGCCGATCACGCGACGGGGCTGCCCGCCGGCCCGTTCGAGGTCCGCGAACCCGGCGATCATGCCCGCGTGCGTGGACCCGGTGACGGTGCAGACCACGATCGTGTCGAAGAAGACCCCGAGCTCCTCCTCCTGCTGAGCGACCTCGTGGGCCCAGCTCGCGAAGCCCAACCCGCCGAGCCGGTGGTCGCTGGCGCCGGCCGGGATGGCGTACGGCGTACCGCCCCGCTCCTCGACGTCGGCGATGGCCTGTCGCCACGAGTCGCGGAAGCCGATGTCGAAGCCGGACTCGTCGAGACGGACCTCGGCGCCCATGATCCGGCTCAACAGGATGTTGCCGACCCGGTCGTTGACGCTGTCGGGCCAATCGACCCACTGCTCCTGGACCAGCACGGCCTTCATGCCGATCCGGGCGGCGACCGCCGCGACCTGCCGGGTGTGGTTGGACTGGTAGCCGCCGATGCTGACCAGCGTGTCGGCGCCGGACTCGATCGCTTCAGGGACGAAGTACTCGAGCTTGCGGGTCTTGTTGCCGCCGTACGCGAGGCCGGCGTTGCAGTCCTCACGCTTCGCCCACACCTGCGCGCCACCGAGATGCTGCGTCAGGCGCTCGAGCGGGTGGACCGGGCTCGGCCCGAACATCAGTGGGTAGCGGGGGAAGTCGGCCAGTGCCATGGATCAGCCCTCCTGGGCGTCGGGTGTGGGAAGTGAGTGCCAGGTGTCGAACGCGAGCGCAGCGGCGGCTTCCACGTCACCCGCCCCGCACAGCCGGATCAGCTCCGCGTGCCGCGTGACCGAGCCGCGGCCGGTGAGGCTGGAGAAGCGCAGCCGTTCCGCACGGCGTACGACGGGCGTGTACTGGTCCAGCACCGCCTGCACCGCCCGGTTGCCGGCCACCTCGACCGGTACCTGGTGGAGCGTGTCGTCCGCGTCCAACGCCGCTTCGGCATCGCCGGCCCGGATCGCGGCCGCGAACAGCTTGTTGGCGGTCCGCATCGTCGCGAGATCCTCCCGGGTGAGCTGACCGACCGCCTCGCGGACCGCCACCTCGTGCATGGCCGCGACCACGTCGCGCGCATCGCGGACGGCCCTGACCTCGAGCGGGCTCACGACCGTGGACGACCCGGGCCGGCTCACGACCAGCCCGACGTCGGCGAGCCGCAGCAACGCTTCGCGGACCGGCGTCCGGCTCACGCCCAGCCAGGCCGCGAGCTCCTGGTCACGCAGCGTCTCACCCGGCGCGAGCGTCCCGTCGACGATCAGCTCCCGCAGCCGGGCGAAGACCTCGTCACGCAGCAGCGACCGTGGAACCGCAGGTGCTGACGGCGGAATGGGCATGCGATATATTGCATCCAGCACTACCTTGGTGTCAACCCCTTCCCGACATCCGAGCGGGTCGCGCACAATGACCTCGCCATGGACGAGCCGGACGCGATCCTCCACGAGCGCTACTCCCTGCGACCGGCGACTGCGGCCGATGCGCCGGCGGTCGCCACTCTCGTCGACTCCGCCTACTCCCCCTACGTGCCGCGGATCGGAGGCCTGCCGGGTCCGATGACCCTGGACTACCACCAGGTCATCGCGCACGAGCCGACCACCGTTGCCGTGACCGAGGCCGACATCGTCGGGCTGCTCGTCCTCGGCGTCGACGAGGAGGGCTTCTGTGTGCGCAATGTCGCGGTCCACCCTGACCACCAGGGACACGGCATCGGGCGCCGGTTGCTCGAGGTCGCCGAGGACGAGGCCCGGAGGGCGGGGTTCGCCTCGACGTACCTGTTCACGCACGAGCTCATGACCCAGAACCTCGCCCTGTACACCCGGCTCGGGTACGTCGAGTACGCCCGGCGGGACCGGCATGGCGCCGCCCTCGTGTTCCTCCGCAAGGTCCTGTGACCGGGTGCGCACCGATGAGTTCACGGTGCTGGCTGGGTCCTTCCTGACGAGCGACCCGTCCCGAGGGTCGCGGACACGAGGAGTTGCCATGCCAACCGTGCGCACGCATCTGTGGTTCGGGAACGACAAGGCCGTCGAAGCGGCGACGTTCTACGCCGAACACATCCCGAACTCCGCCGTCGGAAGAGTGATCACCGCCCGCACCGATCCCGACACTTCGGTGGCCGAGGTGGTGGAGTTCACCGTCGCCGGACACGAGGTGGTCGGGCTCAACGCAGGCCCCGACCTCCACCTCGATGACTCGTTCTCCTTCTATCTCCGCGTCGACGGGCAGGAGGAGGTCGACCACTACTGGGAGATCCTCACCGCCGACGGGGGCGAGCCGGGGCCGTGTGGCTGGTGCAGGGACAAGTTCGGCGTCTCGTGGCAGGTGATCCCTCGCGAGCTCGAGGAGCTGTCCGGTGACTACACCACCGCGGCCAACTATCGCGTCTGCCAGGCGATGTTGACGATGGGCAAGATCGACGTCGCCGCACTCCAGGCGGCGTACGACGACGTCTGATCACACCCTCAGGCGGCGAGCACCTCGTCCGACCGGGCCCGGCGGGCGCGGGCGGCACGGGTCAGGCTCACCTGGATCGCCCGACGCTCGCGCGGAGTCCCGGTGACCATCTTGTAGAGCTTGACCAGCTGCTCGGGCAGGTTCTCCCGCGTGGTGCTGTCGAGCCAGTCGTTGGGCAGGCTCAGCCGCACTACCCGGTGCCATGCGGAGTACACCTGAGGCACCAGCGGCCGGGCGCAGTAGTTGAGGCCGTACTTCTCGAACAACGCCTGCACCTTCGGCGCGATCTCGCCGTACCGGTTCGACGGCAGGTCGGGGAACAGGTGGTGCTCGACCTGGTGGGACAGGTTGCCGGTCATGATGTGCATCAGCTTGGACCCGGAGATGTTGGCGCTGCCGAGCATCTGCCGGACGTACCAGTCTCCCTTGGTCTCACCGTCGATCGAGCGCTTCTCGAACGTCTCGACACCCTCGGGGAAGTGGCCGCACATGATCACCGAGTGCGCCCAGAGGTTGCGCACCACATTGGCGGTGGCGTTGGCCAGCAGCGTGGACACGAACGAACCGGTCGGGATCGAGAGCAGGGGGTGGACGACGTAGTCCTTGGTCGCCTGCTTGCGGATCTTGCCCAGCACCTTCTTCAGGTTGGCGCGGAAGACGGGGTTCTTGGTGTCCTTCTTGCGCAGCACCACACCCAGCTCGAGGTCGTAGGCGGCGATGCCGTACTCGAAGACGCAGGCGTTGATGAAGTTCCACACCGGCTGGATCAGGTAGCGCGGCACCCACGGCTGGTCCTCGTCGACCCGCATGATGCCGTAGCCGAGGTCGTTGTCCTTGCCGATCACGTTCGTGTAGGTGTGGTGCAGCTCGTTGTGGCTGCGCTTCCACTGCTCGGCCGGGGTCGCGTGGTCCCAGTCCCAGGTCGTGGAGTGGATCTTCGGGTCACGCATCCAGTCCCACTGGCCGTGGAGGATGTTGTGGCCGATCTCCATGTTGTCGAGGATCTTGGACAGGCTGAGGCCGGCGGTTCCCAGCACCCAGGCCGGCGGGAACGCGCTGAAGAGCAGCACGGCGCGGCTGCCCAGCTCGACGCTCCGCTGGGTCTTGATGACCCGGCGGATGTACGCCGCGTCCTTCGCGCCGCGACTGTCGACGACCTCCTGGCGGATGGCGTCGAGCTCGACGCCGATCTGCTCGATGTCCTCGCGGCTGAGGTGGGCGATCGGGTTGTCGGCCTTCTTCTGGATGACGGTCATGGTTCTCCTCGGGGAGTCGGGTCAGGAATGGTCGAGCTGGCACGCGCCGGCGGCAGCGTGGATGCAGGTCTGGATCTTGATGGCGCCGCTCTCCCCCGGTACGGCGGTGGTGATCTCGCCGTTGCGGAGGTCGCGGACGCTGCCCTCGGTCATCGGCAGCACGCAGCCGTAGCAGATGCCCATCCGGCACCCGCTCGGCATGAGGACGCCGGCGTCCTCGGCCGCGTCGAGGATGGGGGTCGAGCCGTCGGCGGTGACACTCCGGCCGTCGGCGAACGAGACGGTGCCCCCCTCGCCGGGCTCGACCCGGGCGGTCCGGAACTGCTCGGTGAGCAGCTCCAGGCCCTTGCCGTCGAGGAACCCCTGGAGCGCGTCGAGCAGGCCGGCCGGACCGCAGGCGAGCGTGCGCCGCTCGACCAGGTCGGGAACCAGCGCTGGGAGCTCGTCGATGTCGAGGACACCGTGCACGTCGTCGTACCGGGACACGAGCCGGATCGCACCGGCGCGGTCGAGCGCCTCCAGGTCGCGGATGAAGATCGAGTCGGGCCGGCTAGGGGCGACGTGGACGACGACGACGTCGTGCCGCGCGCTCCGGGTCGGCCGGAGAACGCCCTCGTCGGTGGAGGGGAACAGGTTGCGCAACATGCCGATCACCGGCGTGATCCCGGAACCGGCGGTGACGAAGAGGAACCGGCCACCGGAGGGCGGCAGCACGAAGTCACCGGCCGCCTGCTCGAGGTGGACCAGCGTGCCGGGGTGGGTGCGGTGCACCAGGTGATGGCTCACCAGCCCGTCGGGGACCGCCTTCACCGTGATCGAGATCCGGCCGTCGGCCAGCGGGCCGTGCGTGAGCGAGTACGCACGCCACTGACGGACTCCGTCGACGTCGATCCCGATCCGCACGTACTGTCCCGGCACGTGGCCCGCCCAGTCCGCGCCGGGGCGGATCACCAGCGTCGCCGCGTCCTTGGTCTCTGCTCGTACCTGCTCGATCCGGCCGCGGAGCTCGGCTCCCCGGCGCAGCGGGGCGAACAGGTCGAAGAAGTCTGCGGGCACCAGCGGCGTGGTGGCCGCCTCCGCGAGCCGGCGCACGCGAGTCCGCAACAATGTCATGTCCCCAGTGTGTCTGAGCTTGAGGATGAATACATGGTCGTCAGACGTGAATCGAGCCGCTGATTTTGTTCGTGCATGACAGAACCTTTCACCGGAGGTGCTTGAGTGCCTCCCGTTGCGAGAGAGGTGAGAGCAGCTCCTCGCGGGCGGACACGAACTCCCGTACCCAACCGGGCGCGGTGCGTGCGTGCTGGCGCAGCGCCCAGCCGATCGCCTTGCGCAGCCAGAAGGACCCGTCGGTCAGGTTCTGGTCGATCGCGAACGTCAGCAGCCCGAGGTCCGTCTCCTCGCCGTGGCGGAGCTGGCTGAGCACAGCGGTGCGACGCAGCCAGAGGTCGTTGTCGACCGCCCACCGCCGCAGGACGGGAGTGACCTGCACGCGGTGCGAGGCCAGCACGCCGCCGACCAGATGGCTTGCGATCTCGTCGACCACGTCCCACCAGGCGCCGGTGACGATCAGGTGCCGGTAGAGGTCGAGCGCTGCCGGGTCCTGCCAGGACCGGGCTGCCCGGTGTCGGGCGATCGCGATCGCGGCGTACCACTCCTCGCGGTGGGTCACCTCGTCCCACAGGGTGCGCACGTCGTGCTCCCACTCCTCGCGCGAGCCTGGGGCGTAGGCCCCGAGGTGCGCTCGGAGCAGCAGCCTCAGCTCGGGTGCGGTGAGTCCGTAGTACGGGAGCGCTGACTTCATGTAGCGCTGCTGGCCGGCAGCCCGATCGGCATCACCCGCCGCGGCGAGCTCTCGCCGCAGGGCGGGCAGGTCGAGGCCGGGCACCGGACGAGGCTACCGCCGAAGATTGGGCAGTACCATCAAGGTGGCGCCTCGAGGAGGCGCGTCCGAACGCTGAATTTATCCACCGGTGACAAGGAATGTCGATGCCGACCTCCTCCCTGGACAGGGACCTCATCGAGCTGCTGCGCGGCACCCTCCCGGACGTGGCCGAGCACACGGTGGCCGCGGTCCGCAACGAGGTCCCGGCGTACGGCGAGGGCCTCGGCGACCAGCTCGCTGCGACGATCGAGCAGGCCGTCCAGATGGCGCTCGGCGGCTTCCTGCGCGTCGCCGGCCGCACCGGTGACCCCGGGACGCCGCTCTCCCCCACGTTGGAGGGCGCCTACGCCCTCGGCCGTGGCGAGGCGAGGGCCGGGAGGTCGGCCGACGCCCTGCTGGCGGCGTACCGGGTCGGAGCGAGGGTCGCGTGGCGCGAGCTGTCCGCCTCGGCCGTCGCAGCGGGGGTGCCGGCCGTCACCATCGCGTCGTTCGCCGAGCTGGTCTTCGCCTACATCGACGAGCTGTCGGCAGCGTCGGTGGCCGGCCATACCGACGAGCTGCAGACCACCGGACGGGTCCGCGAGCGCTACCTCGACCTGCTGGCCGGCGCGCTGCTGCGCGGCGACGCGCCCGACGCGCTCACCGCGGCGGCCGAGCGGGCGGACTGGAGCCCACCGCGGACGCTGACCGCGGTGCTGCTGCCCGAGGCACAGGTGCGGCCGGTGCTCGGCCTGGTGTCGGGGCGGGCGTTGACCGCCAGCGAGCACAGCCTCCCCGAGGGACTGGCCGTGGTGCTGGTCCCCGACATGGGAGGTCGGTCCCGGGCGCGCCTGCTGAAGCTGCTCGCGGACCGGCACGCCGTGGTCGGGCCGGCACGTCAGTGGCGCGAGGCTCGCGGGTCGTACGCCCGGGCGGTGCGGGGGCTCGCGCTGCGGGGGACTCCAGCGCCGGTCGACACCGAGCGTCACCTCGCGTCGCTCGTGGTCAGCGCCGACCCCGAGGCGCTGGCAGACCTGCGCGCCGACGCGCTCGCTCCACTCAAGAAGCTGCGCCCGGCCACCGCCGAGAAGCTGGAGGCGACGCTGCGGTCGTGGCTGCTCCACCAGGGCCGGCGTGAGGACGTCGCGGCCGAGCTGTTCATCCACCCGCAGACCGTGCGCTACCGGATGGGACAGCTGCGCGACCTGTACGGCGACCGGCTCGACGACCCGGACACGGTGCTCGCGCTCACGCTCGCCCTGGCGTGACGCAGCCTTCCGCCGAGGCCCTCCTCAAACGCCCGAGGCTGGCAGAATGTCCGCGTGGAGGGCTCTGAGCTGGTCGGCGGCGTCCTCGTCGCCGGGCTCGGGATCTTCCTGGTGGGCGCGGCCGCGTGGCGGTTGGACTACCAGCGCCCGCTGCAAGAGTCGCTGCCAGTCATCCACAAGGACCGCCGACGCTGGGCCTGGATCCACGTCTGGATGGTCGCCGCCATGCTCGTGACCCCTGCAGGGTTGGCAGGTCTGACGGTGATCCTGGAGGATCCCACGGCCACCTCTCTCGCAGCCATGGCGGCAGCGGTGTACGTGGCCGGCGGCGTCTGCTGGATAGCGTCGCTGGCCTTCCGCCTCACGGTGGTTCCGTGGGCGGCAGAGCAGACCGTCGCCGTCGGGGGCGTACCTGACGGATTCGCCGCTCACGATCGCTGGGCCGGAGCGCTGTACTGCGTCCACATGCTCGCTGCGTACGTCGCGTCCGCCGTGCTCGGGATCGCCGTACTCGTCTCGGGTGCCTTGCCGACGTGGCTCGGCTGGACCGGCGTCGGGTGGGGAGTCGCCTTCGCCACAGGTCTGGTGGCGACCAGGTTTGCGGGGCCGTTCAACCCGCCCTTCTGGGCTCATCTCTACACGGGAGTCGTCGGCGTGGTCCTCCTCCTCCGCTGACACTGCTCGACCTCACAGTGAGGTTGCCTCAGAGCCGGTCGAGCAGGGCGACGGCGTCATGGGGTGCGCGACCGCGGGCGTCGTTGTCGAAGTAGACGAAGCAGTCCTGACCGGCCCCTGCCCACTGCCGCAGACGTCGCGCCCAGCGGTCGAGGCTCGCCGGCGCGTAGCCACTGGCGTAGAGCTCGGTGTGACCGTGCAGCCGGACGTACCGCAGGTCGGTCGTGTCCTCGTCGAAGCAGGGCCAGTCGCCCGGGCTGTCGGAGGCGACCAGGGCGACGTCGTGCTCACGCAGCAGCGCGAGGGCCTCGGGTGACCCGAAGGACGGGTGGCGCGGTTCGAGCACGTGCCGGATCGCGCCGTTCGTGTTCGCCGTCGTCACCGCCCGGTCGGCGGCCAGCTTGTCGTCGTGGCGGGCAGCGAGCGCCGCCGCCGCCTGGTGGTCCCGCGGAAGGAGGTCCAGGAAGGATGCCAGC
The DNA here is from genome assembly GCF_036374615.1 of Nocardioides sp. Classification (GTDB taxonomy): domain Bacteria; phylum Actinomycetota; class Actinomycetes; order Propionibacteriales; family Nocardioidaceae; genus Nocardioides. The sequence goes on along the minus strand of NZ_DASUTK010000170.1, from coordinate 19,543 downwards.
ACCGCTTCGTCGAAGGGCAGGTTCGCCGGCAGCTGCCACAGCACGGGGCCGAGCCGGTCGCCGAGCAGCAGCACGCCTGACGCGAAGAAGTTGGCGAGCGGCACGTCGACGTCGCGCAACCGCTTCATGTGCGTCACGAAGCGCCCACCCTTGACAGCCACCGGGAACCGGTCGGGCGTCTGGTCGACGATCGTCTGGTACGTCGAGGGCCGCTGCAACGAGTAGAACGAGCCGTTCAGCTCGACCGACGACATCCGCTCCGCGACGTAGGACAACCACCGACGTCGCGGCAGGTCGGCGGGATAGAAGTCCCCGCGCCAGCCGTCATAGCTCCACCCGGAGACGCCCACCCGGATGCTCCCCATGTGCCGGCGTACCCCGGGCCGCGGGTCGGCATGTCCCTTCACAGGTCGCCGTGGACCAGTCGGCCGCCGACCCAGGTGGCGGCGACAGCCGGGGCGGGGAGCCGACCGGCCCAGCTGCCGAGCGGGTCGTCGTCGAGCAGCACCAGGTCCGCGGGGTGACCGGTGCCGACCGTGCCGCGGCCGTCGGTCGAGGCGGACAGCGCCTCTCGCAGCGTGATCGCCTGCTCGACGTACCACGGCTCGCGGCCGTCGACCGTGCGGTGGACCGCGGCCGCGACCGCCAGCCACGGGTCGAGCGCCGCCACGGGGGCGTCGGAACCGAGCGCCAGGGTGACGCCGTCGTCGAGCATCCAGCGGAACGCGAAGCAACGCTCGCCCCGCCCGGGCCACAGCCGGTCGGTGGCGTCGCGGTCGTCGACGAGGTGGGCCGGCTGCACGCTGGCGGTCACCCCGAGCTCGGCCATCCGGCGGACGTCGTCACGCCGGACCAGCTGTGCGTGCTCGATACTTCCGCGGGCACCGGTGTCAGCGATCGCGTCGAGCGCCTCACTCACCGCCCGGTCGCCGATCGCGTGGACGGCGACGTCGAGCCCGTGATCGGCGGCTCGGCGCAGCAGGTGCCGCAGCTCCTCGGGAGTCTGGTTGGGCTGACCCTGCGGGAAGCCGAGGGGGGCAGGGCCCGCGTAGGGGTCGCAGCACCAGGCGGTGCGGGTGTTCAACGAGCCGTCGCTGATGATCTTGAGCGGGCCCATCCGTGCCCGGTCGTCGCAGCCGGGCAACGGGTCCCCTGTGCGGAGGCCTCGCTCGATCACGGCATCGAGGCCGTCGGCGTACGTCGCGGCGCGGACCCGGAGCAGGCCGGCGCCCGCGCCCCACCGGTCGATCCAGGCGTCGGGACCGCCCGAGAACTCGAGGTCGGTGACGCCGACGACCCCCAGCGCGGCCGCCTGCTCCTGGGTGCGCAGGATCGCATCGGGTCCGGTCCCGGCGTCGCCGGGCAACGTGGCCAGCCGCGCGTACGCCGCGAACCATTCCCGCTCGGACACCACTCCCTCCCGGCTCGGCAGCGCGAAGGTCATCAACGCGACCGAGTTGAGCCATCCGTGGTGACCATCGCCCGCGATCAGCACGATCGGCTGATCGGTGTCGATCGCGTCGAGCATCGAGACCAACGGCTCCTCCGGCCAGTCCGTCGGCCGGTGCCCCCAGCCGATCACCGGCAGGTCCGGCCAGGCTGCCAGCCGCTCCCTGACCGCGGTCACCGCCTGCTCCGCAGACCGAGCCCGGGCGAGGTCGAGCCGCGCCGCGGTCAGGCTCCACTGGGTGAGGTGGACGTGCTGGTCCCACAGGCCAGGCATCAGCCAGCGGCCGTCGGCGGCCACCTCCGGGAGTCCCTCCGCCGGCAACCGCGGAGCCACCTCCGCCACGATGCCCTCGACGATCCGCACGTCGACCGGCCGGTCCGCCGTACCACCGCCGTCGAGGTCGACCAGGCGGGCGTCCCGGAGCAGGAAGTCCGACATGGCGACACCGTATGAGCCCCTCGAGGAGAGCGCAGCGGTGGGGGCGAGCCGCACGACCGCCGACCCGTCAGTTGTGCAGGTTCCAGCAGCGCCGAGCCGTCACTTGTGCAGGTTCCCACAGCGCCGAGCCGTCAGTTGTGCAGGTTCCCACAGCGCCGAGCCGTCAGTTGTGCAGGTTCGGATCCGCCCACGACCCGCAGAAGTGACGGCTCACGCCGTTTCAAACCTGCAGAAGTGACGGCTCACGGCGTTTCAAGCCTGCAGAAGTGACGGGTCGCGGTTAGACATGACGCCGCGACTGCACCACCCGGAACCGGGGGGACACGTAGGCGCCGTCGGTGAAGGACGCGTTGGCGGCCGGGTTCGCGCCGGTGCCGTGGAAGTCGGAGTAGGCCGCCGACTGGTTCACGAAGACCCCGCCGAGCAGGTTCTCGGACAGCGCTACACCGGCGTCGAGCGCGGCCTCGCGCATCGCGGCCACCACGTCGGTGGAGGTCGAGTAGACCGAGGCCGTCATCGCACCGTGCCGCTGCACAGTGTCGCGGAACAGGTCGATCGACTCCTCGGACCCGGAGGTCTGGATCAGGTAGGCCACCGGCCCGAAGCACTCGGCCTCGTAGACGTCACGGTCGGCGGCCGTGAGGCCGATCAGGGTGGGGGTGCGCACGGTCGCGTCGGGGTACGCCGGGTGGGCGACCGGCCGCGAGGCGACGAGCACGTCGCCGTGCGACCCGGCGGCGTCGAGCCGCTCGAGGACGCCCTGGTTGACGACCCCGCCGAGCAGCTCGACCGCTCGGGCGTCGTCGCCGAGCAGCCTCTCCAGGGACGCACCGATCCCCTCGGCGACCTCCGCCGGCGACTTCACGCCGCCCTCGGTCGGGACCCCCGCACCCGGCAGGTAGACGTTCTGCGGGGCCGTGCACATCTGGCCGGTGTACAGGGCAAACGAGAAGGCCAGGTTCTGGCACATCGCCTTGAAGTCGTCGGTCGAGTCGATGACGACGGTGTTGACGCCGGCCTTCTCGGCGAAGACGACCGCCTGTCGTGCGTTCTCCTCCAGCCAGTCACCGAACGCGTTGCCGCCGGTGAAGTCGATCAGCCGCACCTCCGGCCGGACGGCGAGCACCGCGGCGAGCCGGTCCGCGGGGTCCTCGGCCGCGAGCGTCACGAGGTTCGGGTCGAAGCCGGCCTCGGCGAGAACCTCCTGGCACGCCTGCACCGTGATCGCGAGCGGCAGCACCGCTGCAGGGTGCGGCTTCACGACGACCGGGTTGCCCGTGACGAGCGAGGCGAAGAGGCCGGGCCAAGAGTTCCAGGTCGGGAAGGTGTTGCAGCCGATCACGAGCGCCACCCCGCGTGGGACGACGGTGAACGTCTTCTCCATCGTCAGTGGCACCTTGCCCGGCTTCTCCCAGCGGGCCGTGCGCGGCGTGCGCGTCATCTCGGTCCAGGCGTAGGCGATCGCCTCCAGCGCCCGGTCGAGAGCGTGGGCGCCACCGGCCTGGAACGCCATCACGAACGCCTGGCCGCTGGTGTGCTGCACCGCGTTGGCGAGCTCGAACACCCGGCCGTGCAACCGGTCCAGGATCTCCAGGCACACACCCGTCCGACCTTCCGGCCCGGCGTCACGCCACGCCTTCATCCCGGCCCGGGCCGCGGACATCAGCGCGTCGACGCCGTCGGGCCGCACCTGCGGGTAACGGACGCCGAGATCGATGCCGAACGGTGAGCGTTCGGTCGCCACGGTGCCGTCGGAACCGGGCGTCTCCAGCGGGAAGCTGCGGTCCAGCAAGGCCTCGTACGCCGCCTTGCCCTCGGCCGCTGCCTGCTCGCCGTACACGCGCGGAGAAGGGGACTCGTCGAAGGCCGAGAAGAACTCGCGGGAAGCGCAGGCGGCCACCGCGGCATCGAGCCGGTCGCGGTGCCGGGACAGCAGATCGGTGCTCATGGGGTCAGCCAATCACAGCGACTACCGTGTCCTCCCGTGGGTGCACGTGGTCTCGGGTTGCTGCTGTTGCTCGCCCTGCTGGGCGGCACGGCCGGCTGGGCGTGGGCCGAGGTGAGCGGCGAGCCCACGGCCTCCCAGGCGGTCCCCGAGCAACCGGCCGCGCAGGATCCCGCGGTCCCGTACACGCCGCCGGAGGTCACCAGCCCGGACTCCGACCTGCCGCCGCTCTCGCAGCAGCTGACCGCCCACGACGAGAAGCTCGGCGTGCCCGGCCAGGGTGGTGTGGTCGTGCCGGTCCCCAACGGGTGGGAGCGAACCGACCTGCGAGAGGGCGAGGCACGGTGGACGCCGCCGGGCGACCCGCCCGGGAGCTACTCGGTGAGGGCGCAGGTGGTCGACATGCAGCGTTCCCTGGCCCAGGCCGTCGCCGAGCGTGCGGCCTCCCTCCCCGGCGACCCGCGGATCTCCGACCTCAGGATCCTCGACCAGGGGGTCGACACGCTGCGCGCGGAGTTCATCCTCAACGGCTACCGCCGTTTCCAGGTCACTCGCTGGGTCAGCTTCGACGGCAACGGCATCGACGTGGAGATCTCCGCCACCGGACGTCTGATCGACGAGCTCGGCCTCGACGCGCTCGTGGCGAAGCTGGCGACCGAGGTGTTCCGGCAGCAGCCGCACGACAGGCGACCCGGCAGCCTGGCCACTCCTCCGGTTTCAGGCTGAGCCGGCTGCGCGTCAGAACCCGAACACGTCGACCCGGTCGAGCACGTTGGTGGCGGTGGGTCGGTCGGCCGCGCGGACCTGGATCCAGATGTAGAGGTTGTCCGCGACCTTCCGCACCCGCTCCACGACCACCCCAGGACACTCCGTGGCGACCCGCGTGAGCGTCGGGTCACCGTCCTCGCGGTCCGGGTAGGGCTCCAGGACGTTCTGGCACGCAGGGTGGCCCGGCAGCTCCTCGGGCAGGTCCTCTCCTGCGACGACACCCACGAAGACACCCTCGCCGCGACCCTCGCCGCTGCTCCAGCCCGCCTCGGTGCCCGCGGAGAGCGAGGGTTGCGACTGCTCCTGGTCGGGCGGGGTCCACTGGCCGGTGCGGATGGCCGACGTCCAGGACGACGGCACCCGCACCGAGAGCTGGCCGGTCGCATCCGAGACCTCGACCATCCCATCGGTCTGCCGGTTCACGAGGTAGCCGGCGACCGCGCCGCCCGCGAGCACCAGCACGGCCGCGGCGGCGGCCAGCATCCGCCGCTGACGGCTGCGGCGAGGAGGCCTCGGGTCCGGCAACGGGTCGCCGGACGGCAGCGCCGTCGGCCGCGGACCCGGCTGGGTCAGGTTCGGGTCGAGCGGCAGCCACGGCTCCGGCATCGAGCCGTCGCCTCCGGGACCGAGCGAGTCGTCGAGCGCATCGACGTAGGTCCTGATGTCGGGCCAGCGCCCCTCGCGGTCGGGGTCGAGCGCACGGCGTACGACGGCGTCGGCCGCGTCCGGGAACTCGCGGCCGGGGCTCGACAACGCCGGCGGTGGGCCGGGTGCCGCGGCCGCCGCCAGCGAGGCGTGCTGGAACGGCGGCTTGCCGGTCAGCATCAGGTGGGTCAGGGCGGCCAGCGCGTACTGGTCGGCGCGGGCGTCGAGCGGCTCGCCCTGTGCCTGCTCGGGCGCCACGAACGACGGCGTGCCGGCGATCATCGTCAGCCGTGAGGAGACGTCGAGCGCCTTGCCGAGGCCGAGGTCGGCGAGCATCGCGCGCACCGGGGACCCTCCGTCGGGGCGGGAGTCCACGGTCCGGAAGAGCACGTTGGCAGGCTTGACGTCGCGGTGCAGCACGCCTCGCTCGTGCAGGGCGGTCAGCCCGAGCCCGATCTGCCGGACGACCTCCAGAGCCTGGGCGGGCGTCAGTCCCTCGATCTCCAGCCGGTCGGCAAGCGTGCCCTGGTCGTCGTACGACATCACGAGGTAGGGGCGACCGTCGTCGAGCTCGCCGGCGTCGTAGACGGTCACCACGTGCGGCGACTCGACCTTGCGGAGGAACCGCCCCTCCTCCAGGAACCGCTGCCGGACGTGGTGCTCCTCGGTCCAGTTCTCGGCCAGCACCTTCACCGCGACCGGCGAGTCCAGCTGTTCGTCGTAGGCGAGCCACACGGTGGCGAAGCCACCGGAGCCGATCCGCCGCCGCACGACGTACCGACCGATCCGAGAGGGTATGGACACGTAGGCATTATCGTCATGGGCGTCAGTCGGACGGGGGAAGGATGCATCGCATGGGCTGGGACGCCACCACCCCGGACGAGATCGACGACCTCGCCCGCCGAGCGCAGACCGGCGACCGGGACGCGCTCGAGGCGCTGCTGGGCGCGGTGAGACCGCGTGCCCTCAACGTCTGCCGGGGTGTGCTGCCGTACTCCTCGGACGCCGAGGACGCCTGCCAGGAAGCCCTGATCAACATCGCCAACAAGCTGGGTTCATGGCACGGACGCGGCCGGTTCACCACCTGGATGCACGCCGTGGCGGTGAACTCCTCGCGCTCGACCTACCGACGGCTGAAGAACCAGGCGATCGCGAGCGACGCCGCGCCGACGGAGAAGCCGGACCCGCGCACCACCAGCGTGATCGCCGGAACCCGGCTCGACCTGCTGGAGGCGATGGAGACGTTGGAGCGCGACCACCCCCAGTTCGTCGAGCCGCTGCTGCTGCGCGACGTCTACGGCTTGCCGTACGACGAGATCGCGCGACTGGTCGACGCACCGCTCGGCACGGTGAAGGCGCAGATCCACCACGGCCGCAAGCTCGTGCGGCCGCTGCTCCGCGCGAGCGACTGACCGTGGCCACGGTCCTGCCGATGCAGCGCGCGGTCGCGGGGCCGCTGGTCGTCGCGACGCTCGCGTTCCTGACCGGATGCGAGGCCGCGGCCGACCGGCCGGGCGGCACCGCGCCGGCACCCCAGGGCTCGATGAAGGCCGCCCTCAGCGATCCGGTCGAGGACGCCCTCTACCCCGACGTCGGCGACCCGGGTGTCGACGCGCTCCACTACGGCCTCGACCTGACATGGGACCCCGACGCCCGGCTGCTCACCGGGCGGGAACGGCTCACCTTCCGCTCCACCGAGGACGACGACGAGTTCCAGCTCGACCTCGAGCCGTCGTTGTCGGTCTCCGAGGTGCGGGTCGACGGCGAGGTCGCCGAGCACGAGCAGGACGGCAAGGACCTGGTCGTCACGGTGGACGTCGAGCGGGACGCGCGGTACGAGGTGCAGGTCGACTACTCCGGTTCGCCGGTGCCCGTCCCCGCGCCGACCACCCGGCAGGACCTCGCCGAGGTCGGCTGGACCACGATGGCCGACGGCGAGACCTGGACGATGCAGGAGCCCTTCGGCGCCTACACGTGGTACGCCGTCAACGACCACCCCTCCGACAAGGCGCTCTACGACTTCACGCTTCGGGTTCCCGGTCCGATGGTCGGCGTCGCCAACGGCGAGCTGACGTCGCGCACGAACCGGGGCGAGCAGGAGGTCACGCGGTGGCACCTCGCCGAGCCGGCGTCGTCGTACCTCGTCACGGTGGCGTTCGGGATCTTCCGCACCCAGGAGGCCACCGCGGCGAGCGGCGTCCCGATCACGGTGTGGGTGCCGCCGGAGGAGATCGGGGGGCTCGAGAAGCTGACCGACGACGCGGTGCGCGCGGTGGACTGGGTGGAGGAGCGGCTGGGCCCGTACCCGTTCGACACGCTCGGGTTCCTGTTCGTCGACGCCACCAGCGGCATGGAGACCCAGACCATGATCACGCTCGGCATCCACCCCTACGCGATGTCGGCACCGGTGCTGGTGCACGAGGTGGTGCACCACTGGTGGGGCGACCAGGTGACGCCGCGCGACTGGCGCGACCTGTGGATGAGCGAGGGCATGGCGATGTACCTCCAGGCGGTCTACGAGTCCGAGAACGGCGGCCAAGCCCTCGCAGCTCGGATCTCCGAGTGGTCCGCCGGTGGCTCAGCGATGCGCGCCGAGGTCGGCCCGCCGCGCGACTACGACCCGGACGCGTTCGCCGAGCGCAACGTGTACTTCCTGCCCGGCGTGATGTGGCACGACGTCAGGCAGCGGCTCGGCGACGCCGAGTTCTTCCGGCTGGCACGCTGGTGGCCGGCCTCCCACGACAACGACAACGCCGGCTACGACGACATCACGGCCTGGTGGTCGAGGCACTCAGGCGTCGACCTCGGCCCAGTGTTCCGTCGGCACCTGCTGGGAGAGAAGCAGCCGCGGACACCCTGACAACGTGGCATCGAGTGCGCCGGCCTCAGCTCGTGGCGCACGTCAGGGTCGCGGAGGCCGCTGCCGAACGCGTGTCGGCCGACATCCGCTCGGCGGGGACGTCGACGAACTGCAGCTGCTCGTCGAACAGCCCGTCTTGCACCATCTGCTCGAGGCCGGCCTCCTCGATCCACTGCTCGGCCGTGCACGTTGCCTGCTCCTCGGTGAGGAGCCCCTGGCCACGCAGCGCCTCGGTCAGACTGCGCGCCGCGGTACGGGCGTCCGCTGCGCTGAGCGGACCGCTCGGCCCAACCGGGGCCGGACCGGTGTCGCTGGCGTCAGGGAGGGAGGGCGTCGGCGACCCGGTCGGGCGATCGACCGCGCGGGCGGGCGGGTCCTCGTCGAGGGTGACGCCCAGGACGACGGCACCCACGACCAGCACCGCGGCGGCGACGGCGACCGCGATCGGGAGCGGGGACCGGCGTACGCGCGGCGTGGTCGGCAGCGGGGTCGGCGAGAGCGTGCGAGCACGCAGGAGGTCGTCTCGCAGCGCCGCCGCGGACCTGTACCGGTCGGCCGGGTCCTTGGCCATCGCGGTGCGCAGGATCCGGTTCACCTCGGTCGCGAGCGGCGAGCCCCCCGGCAGCTGCGGGACCGGCTGCTCGGTGTGGGCGCTGATGACGTCGTCGGGGGTCCCGCCCCGGTACGGCGCGTGGCCGCTCAGGGTCGCCCACAGCAGACAGCCCAGCGAGTAGATGTCGGTGGCGACGCCGGCCTCACCCCCGGTGTGCAGCTCCGGCGCCATGTACGACGGGGTGCCGACCGTGCCGGTCCGCGGGTCCTCGATGTCGTCGGCCCGGAGCTGCCGGGCGATCCCGAAGTCGGCGAGGTAGGCCGCCATGCTGCTGTCGCGGCGGCGCAGCAGGATGTTGGCCGGCTTGAGGTCGCGGTGGACCATCCCCGCGGCGTGGGCGTCGGCCAGTCCCGAGGCGACCTGCGTCATCAGGTCGAGCGCGACCGGCGGAGGGGGCGCACCGAACCGTCGGAGCATCGCTCCGAGGTCTCCGTCGGGGACCAGCTGGGTCGCGAGGTAGAGCCGGCCGTCGACCTCGCCGTGCGCGTAGACGTGCACGACGTGCGGGGAGTCGAGTGCCGCCTGGGCCCGAGCCTCGTGGACGAACCGCGCCCGGAAGTCGGGATCCGCCGCGAGATCGGGCGAGATGATCTTGAGGGCGACCGTCCGGTCGAGCGCGTCGTCAGCAGCCTCGTAGACGACCCCCATGCCGCCTCTGCCGATCTCACGCAGGACGCGGTAGGGCCCGATCACGGCGCCCTCCGAGGGGCGCTCGTCCGCAGCGCTCACGGCCGGAGTCCTACCCCCGGCGCCGGGGTTTCACACCCCCGGCAGCGGCCATCCCCGGGCCGGCAGGGGGTCCGGCATCGGGGCCTGGCGCTCAGGAGGGCCCCCCGGCCCGGCCACCAGGGCCTCGCAGGTGCTTGCTGCCAGCCACTCTGCTCGTCCCCGGATCCCCCTATGAGGCCGTGCCGACGATTCCTCCCGCACGTGAAAGTAGTCGCGGCGCTGCGGCCCCCACCAGACACAGCCGGGCACCGGCGCATAGCCCGTTCGGACTATGCGCACTCGGGGAACGGTCAGAAGAGCAGCGCGGACGCGGGGTCCTCGATGATCCCGGCTACGTCGGCCAGGAAGCGCGAGCCCTTCTCGCCGTCGATGTGCCGGTGGTCGAAGGACAGCGCGAGGGTCGTGATCTGCCGGGGCACGATCCGCTCCTCGCCGTTCTCGGTCACCACCCAGGGCTGCTTGCGGACCGTACCGAAGCACAAGATCGCAGACTCGCCGGGGTTGATGATCGGCGTACCCGCGTCGACGCCGAAGACGCCGACGTTGGTGATCGTGAACGTGCCGCCACTCATCTCCGCGGGCTGCGTCTTGCCCTCGCGCGCGGTTGCCGTGAGGGAGTTGAGGGCGGTGGCCAGCTCGAGCAGCGAGTGGTCCTGCGCCTCCTTGACGTTCGGGACGACCAGGCCGCGCGGTGTCGCCGCCGCGATCCCCAGGTTGACGTAGGACTTGTAGACGACCTCCTGGGCGGCCTCGTCCCAGTAGGAGTTGATCTCCGGGGTCCGCCTCATCGCGAGGATCACCGCCCGGGAGAGGACGAGCAGCGGGCTGACCTTCACGTCGCGGAACTCGCGGCGGGCCTTGAGCCGCTCCACGAACTCCATGGTCCGGGTCGCGTCGACGGTGATCCACTCGGTGACGTGGGGACTGGTGAACGCGGACTCGCTCATGGCCTGCGCCATCATCTTGCGGACACCCTTGATCGGCTCGCGGGTCTCCCGCGCCTCACCGCCGGTGGTTGAGGTGCGAGCGGAGCGAGCCTCGAAACCCCCGGCGCTGCCGGGCGCAGCGGCCTCGACGTCACCGCGAGTGATCACCCCGTCGCGGCCCGAGCCGGTGAGCGTGGCCAGGTCGACCCCGAGGTCCTTGGCGAGCTTGCGGACCGGTGGCTTGGCCAGCGCCCGGGCCTCCGCCGGGTCGAGCGGCGCGTCGTGCGGCCGGGCGGGCGCGGCCGGAACGGCCGGCTCGTCGGCCTCGTGGACCGGGGCGGACTGAGCACCACCGGGGGCGAAGGCTCCCTGCACCTGCAGCTGCGTGCTGGCGCCAGCCTCGGTCGTCGGCGACGCCGATCCCTTGCGGGCACGTCGGACCGGGCCGCGGTCTGCCTTGTTGCGGCCGACCAGGCTCTCCCCCTCGCCGCCGCCGCTGGCGGCCGGGTTGGACAGGTCGATCTCGAGATCGGCCTCGGCGGGCGCCGGAGCCGCGACGGGAGCCGCCGGCTGCTCGGGGGCCGCGCCGTCGCCGATCGCGATGATCGGCGTACCGACCGCCACCGTCTCGCCCTCGGGCACCATCAGCTTCTGGACGGTGCCCGCGAACGGCGAGGGCAGCTCGACGATCGACTTCGCGGTCTCGATCTCGCAGATGATCTCGTTGATCTTGACTGTGTCTCCCTCCTTGACCTTCCAGGAGACGATCTCCGCTTCGGTGAGGCCTTCACCGACGTCGGGCAGCAAGAACTCAGCCATGGTTTCCTCTCAGGGTCGCCGGGGGTTTCGAGGCTCGCTTCGCTCGCACCTCAACCACCGGCGCTCAGTAGTCGAGGGTGCGGTCGACGGCGTCGAGGACGCGATCGAGGTCGGGAAGGTAGTCCTCCTCGATCCGTGACGCGGGGTAGGGCGTGTCGAACCCGCCGACCCGCAGCACCGGCGCCTCCAGCGAATAGAAGCACTTCTCGGTGATCCGGGCGGCGACCTCGGCGCCCATGCCGAGGTTCACGTGCGCCTCGTGCGTGATCACCGCGCGGCCGGTGCGACGTACCGACTCGAACACCGGGCCCATGTCGAGCGGTGAGAGCGTGCGGAGGTCGATCACCTCGAGGCTCCTCCCCTCGCCTGCAGCCGCCTCGGCGGCGGAGAGCGCAGTCTTCACCGTCGGGCCGTAGGCCAGCACCGTGACGTCCGTGCCCTGCCGCACGACCCGGCTCTCGAACAGCGGATCGGGCGTGGCAGTCTCGTCGAGCTCGGCCTTGTCGGCGTGGTACTGCCGCTTCGGCTCGAGGAAGATCACCGGGTCGTCGCAGGCGATCGCCTGCTGGATCATCCAGTAGCCGTCGATCGGGTTGGAGCAGGCGACCACCTTGAGGCCGGGCGTGTGCGCGAACTGCGCCTCCGGGCTCTCGGAGTGGTGCTCGACGGCACCGATGCCGCCGCCGAACGGGATCCGGATGACCATCGGCATCTTGTAGTGGCCCTTGGAGCGGTACTGCATCTTCGCGACCTGGCAGACGATCTGGTCGTACGCCGGGTAGACGAACCCGTCGAACTGGATCTCGACCACGGGTCGGTAGCCGCGCATGGCCATGCCCACCGCGGTGCCGACGATGCCGGACTCGGCCAGCGGGCTGTCGATCACCCGGTCCTCACCGAAGTCCTTCTGCAGGCCGTCGGTGATCCGGAAGACGCCGCCGAGCTTGCCGACGTCCTCACCCATGATCAGGACCTTGGGGTCGTCCTCCATCGCCTTGCGCAGTCCCATGTTGAGACCCTTGGCGAGCGTCACCTTCTGCGTCGTCATGAGTGAGCCCCCTCGAACGACTCGAGGTAGGCCGCGAAGCCCTCGCGCTGGGCGCGAATCTCCTCGGTCTCCTCGGAGTAGACGTGGTCGAACATGTCGAGCGGCTGCGGGTCCGGCAGCGCCTTGCAGCCCTCGCGCAGGTGGTGGCCGAGGTCGTCGGCCTCGTTCTTGACCTCGTCGATGAACACGTCGTCCACCAGCCCGTTGCGGCGCAAGTACACCTCGAGCCGGGCGATCGGGTCCTTGAGCTTCCAGTTCTCGACGTCGTCGTTGAGCCGGTAGCGCGTCGGGTCGTCGGTCGTCGTGTGCGCTCCCATCCGGTACGTGTAGGCCTCGACGAACGTCGGGCCCTGGCCGTCGCGGGCCCGCTGCAGCGCGGCCTGCGTCACGGCGTACGTCGCGAGCACGTCGTTGCCGTCCACCCGGACGCCCGGGAACCCGAAGCCCAGCGCGCGCTGGTAGAGCGGGATCCGGGACTGGCGCTCGATCGGCTCGGAGATCGCCCACTGGTTGTTCTGGCAGAAGAACACGACCGGGGCGTTGTAGGAGGCGGCGAAGATGAACGCCTCGTTGACGTCGCCCTGGCTCGAGGCGCCGTCGCCGAAGTGGGCGATCACGGCGGTGTCGCGCTCGGGGTCGCCGGTGCCGACGGCTCCGTCGCGCTGGACGCCCATCGCGTAGCCGGTGGCGTGGAGCGCCTGGGCGCCGATCACGATCGTGTAGAGGCCGAAGTTGAACTCGGCGGGGTCCCACGAGCCGTGGTCGATGCCGCGGAAGAGGCCGAGGAGCTTCAGCGGGTCGATGCCCTTGCAGTAGGCGACGCCGTGCTCGCGGTAGGTGGGGAAGACGAAGTCCTGCGGCTTGAGGGCGCGGCCGGCGCCGATCTGTGCGGCTTCCTGGCCGAGCAGCTGGGCCCAGATGCCGAGCTCGCCGTGGCGCTGCAGGGCGGTGGCCTCGGTGTCGATCCGCCGGGTGAGCACCATGTCGCGGTAGAAGCCGCGCAGCTCGTCGGCGGTGAAGTCCCGGTCGAACTCCGGATGGTGCACGCGCTCGCCCTCGGGCGTCAGCAGCTGCACGAGCTCGGGGCCGCCGTCGCTCTGGGACGGTCCGAAGACCTCTGCCAGGTCGGGGCCGAATCCAGGGTTGGTCAACCTGCACTCCTTTTCAGTCACCGGCGCTCACGGGGTCTCCGCGGTGGCCGCACTGGGTCGTCGTGGCGTCCGCTTGTGACGGGGACCACAACGTGGTGCGGTCAAACGTACCGGCGCGCCCCGATGGCTCGCCAATCGAACGGTCCAACCGGTGCCGGCCGACGCCCGATTCAGCCGAGGTCCAGCGTTGCCCCGGCCACGAGCGGCTGCACCCACGCTGCGGTCGGCTCGTCGTACGGCGTGACGGTCGCGCCCTCCAGACAGGGGGCCGGGTCGGTGCGACCGGCCCGCATCACGACGTCCCAGTCGTAGTCGCGACCCTCGACCAGCGGCCACGGCGTGTCGGCACGCTGTTTCACCAGAACCACGTCCGGCACCCGATCGGCCGTCTCCAGCCGCTCGGCGACGTAGGTCTCGGAGCTCGCCGTGACCAGCACCTTCACCGGTTCGTCCGGCACGAGCGTCGCTGGGTCGACGAGCGCGTGGGTCGCGCCGATCCGGGCGCAGGCCAGCACGGTCACGACCGCCTCCGGAACCGCGGGCAGCGCGACCAGCACCCGGTCCCCCGCCGTCACGCCGCAGTGGCGCAGCACGCCTCCGAACGCCGCCACCTCCTCGAGCAGCCGCGCATAGGTCCAGGTCTGGCCGGCTCCGGTGAGCGCGACCCGATCGGCCGCTCCGCCGATCACGTGCGTGTCGAGGGCCTCGAAACACGTGGGAACCATGGGCGCCAGCCTGCCAGGCGGCGTATCATCGGCATATGGCGATGACAGCGGCGACCGCCGACGAGTCGGCGGCGACCAGCCCGGTCGGGACCGCGGCGCTCTTCCACGCGCTCTCGGAACCCTCGCGTCTTGCCATCCTCGAGCACCTCTTCCTGGGCGAGCACCGCGTCGTGGACCTGGTGACGCACCTCGGGCTCGCCCAGTCGACGGTCTCCCAGCACCTCGCCTGTCTGCGCGACTGCGGCCTGGTCACGAGCCGGGCGCAGGGTCGCTCGTCGCACTACTCGCTGACCGATCCGGACCGGGTCGAGGCGCTCCTCGCCGAGGCCGCGCGGCTGCTCGCCGCGACCGGCGGCGCGGCCGCGGCCCACGACGGGAGGCACTGAATCGTGGGCGCCGACCACGGTCACGGCCACGCCGGCGGGCGACACCGCTGGCGGCTGGCGCTCGCCTTCGGGCTGGTCGGGTCGTTCTTCGTCGTCGAGCTGGTCGTCGGCCTCCTGGCCGGGTCGCTCGCGCTGCTGTCGGACGCCGGCCACATGGCGGCCGACGTGGTCGCGCTGGGCGCGGCCCTCGCCGCGACCCGGATCGCCACCCGTGCGGACACCACCGGTCGCCGGACGTTCGGCTCCTACCGTGCCGAGGTCTTCGCCTCCGGTCTGACGGTACTGCTGATGCTCGGCGCGGCGGTGTACGTCGGCGTCGAGGCGCTGCGTCGGATCGGTCTCGGACGGATCGGCGAGCCGGCTTCGGTGGCGAGCGGGCCGCTGCTCGTGGTCGGCGGGCTCGGCCTGCTGGTCAACCTGGTCGCGCTCGCGCTGCTGCGCGGCGGCGCGGGTGAGAGCCTCAACGTGAAGGGCGCCTACCTCGAGGTGGTCGCCGACACGGTCGGCTCCGTGGGCGTGATCGTCGCCGGGCTGCTGGTGGCGGCCACCGGCGACAGCTGGTGGGACACCGCGGTGGCCGCGGGCATCGCCGGTTTCGTCGCGGTCCGAGCCGTCTGGCTCGGCCGCGAGGTTCTCACCGTGCTCGGCCAGCACGCCCCCGCCGGCATGGAACCGGCCGACGTCGAGTCCGCGCTGTGCGCCGTACCCGGCGTGCAGACGATCCACGACCTCCACCTGTGGACGCTCACGTCCGGGATGCACGTCGCCACCGCCCACCTGGTCGCCACCGGCGACACTGACCAGGTGCTGCGAGACGCGGCGGCCGCGCTGCGCGAGGACTTCGGCGTCGAGCACGCCACGCTGCAGGTGGAGTCGGACGCGCGGAGCTGTCGCGAGCTGTCCTGGTAGGCGTGCGGCTCACCCGCGGCCGTGCGGAGTGAGCCACACAGCGGGGTCGGGTCCCTTCGGCACGACGCCGGCCGGGTGGATGTCGTCGTGGACGACGTAGTAGACGCAGGTCAGGAGGTGAAGCGGCGCGCGAGCTCGACGATCCGGTCGTTCGCCTCAGGCTCGCCGATCGTCACCCGAGCACCTTCGCCGGCGAACGGTCGCACCACGATGCCCAGCTCGTCACCGGCGGACGCCAGCTCGGTGGTTCGTTCACCGGCTCCGAACCAGACGAAGTTGCCCTGCGGCTCCGGCACGGCCATGCCCACGTCGCGCAGTCCGGAGACGACCCGGTCGCGCTCGGCGACCAGCGCGTCGACCCGCTCCAGCAACGCGTCCTCGGAGGCGAGCGAGGCCACGGCCGCGGCCTGCGCGACGCTCGAGACGCCGAACGGCAGTGACACCGCACGCAGGGCACCTGCGATCTCGGCAGGTCCGACGGCGTACCCGACCCGGAAGCCGGCGAGCCCGTACGCCTTGGAGAAGGTGCGGGTGACCAGCACGTTCTCGTGCGACCGGTACGTCGCGAGTCCGTCGACCGGGTCGGGCATCCGCACGAACTCGACGTACGCCTCGTCGACGACGACGAGGACGTGGGGTGGCACCTTCGCCAGGAAGGCGTCGAGCTCGGCCTGCGTGACCGCCGGACCGGTGGGGTTGTTCGGCGTGCAGACCAGGACCACCTTGGTGCGGTCGGTGATCGCCTCCGCCATGGCGTCGAGGTCGTGCCGGCCGTCGGCGGTCACCGGGATCCGGACCGAGGTGGCGGCCGCGGCGGTGACGGCGATGGGGTAGGCCTCGAAGGACCGCCAGGCGTATACGACCTCATCACCGGGATCGCAGAACGCCTGCACCAGCTGGTAGATCAGCGCGACCGAGCCGGTCGCCAGGGCCAGCTGCTCTGCGGGGACCTGGAGCTTGTCCGAGAGCGCGCCGTACAGGTCGGCGTTGCCCATGTCGGGGTACCGGTTCATCCGAGCGGCCGCCTCGGTCGCTGCCGCGAGCACGCCGGGCAGCGGCGGGTAGGGGTTCTCGTTGGAGGACAGCTTGTACACCGTCATCCCCTCCCGCGGCACCGAGGGCTTCCCGGCGACGTACGACGGGATGGAGGCGACGTTCGGACGCGGCTGCGGGCGCTGGTCGGGCATGACGGTCAGGCTAGTCAGGCGGTGCGGGCACGCCACGGCCGGAGGGCTGCAGCCAGCACCACCCCGGCCGCGAAGCCGATCACCGCGCCGACGACGTTGTCGACGAAGTCGGTGATGTCGCACGCCCGGTCGATCCGGGCCAGCTCGAGCTGCACGAGCTCGATCGCGAGGGAGTACGCCGCCAGGCCGAGCAGCCCGAGGGGCGCCATCACCCACCCGATCCGCCAACGAGCGGTCGCGAGCACGAGCAGCGCGCCGGCGGGCACGAACAGCGCGGTGTTCAGGAGCCGCTGGCCGCCCGAGAAGATCCAGAACCCCTCCGGCGCGGGGCCGCCGTAGTCGAGCGAGCAGGTGTCGGACCGGGTCTCGGCGGGCACCGCGAGGTCGATGCCGTAGAGGGGCACCAGCGTCACCAGCGCGATCACGACCAGCCACCAGGCGAATCCGCACCACGCCAGCGCGCCGAGCCAGCCGAGCCGTCGCCGGAGCACCGCTGCGAGCACGGCGAACCCGATGCCGGTCGCCAACGCGCCCGCGACCATGCTCTGCGTGCCGCCGAACCACTCGTCCACGGCCGCGACAGTAGTGGCCGACCCATGGTCCCGGCCCCCGTTCCCGCCGAGTCAGGGAAGGATGACCTCGCCGCCGGGGACGTGGGTGAGGTCCCGACCGAGCCGGACGTCGACCGGGTTGGTGAGGCAACGGATCGATCCGCCGCCCTTGTGGAACTCCGACAGGTCGAGCACGACCACGTCGAGGCCGGCGGACTCGAGCTCCGCGCGCACCCGGTCGGGGCAGGCCGGCATCACGACCGTGCCAGCGCCGGTGGCTGACGGTACGACGATCGAGTTGGCCGCGAACGTCGTCAAGGCCTCCTCCTCGGTCAGCACGATCGGGTCGGGCACGTGGTCGAGGAGCGCGGCCGCCGACGCAGCGTCGAACGCGTCCGGGCAGATCAGAGCCCGGGTGTCGTCGAGAGGACAGAACGCGAGGTCGAGGTGGTACATGCCCGGGTGGGTGATCCGGAACCCCCGGACCCGCGTGTTCAGCTCGGTGGCGAGGTGCTTGAGGCCGAGCTCCTCGGTGCGCGGGTCGTAGCCGACGACCAGGTCACCGCGGAAGGCGAAGCCGTCGCCGGCCTCGAAGTGCGCGCCGACACCGTCCCGCCCGACGTACGACGTGCTCCAGCCCTGCGCCTGGAAGAACGCGCGCGCCGAGTCGGTCTCCATCCGGCGCTCGGGATGGCGCATGTGCGACAGGACGACGTGCCGTGCCCCGTCGGGCCGCTCGACCGCGAGCCCGAGGTTCATCGCGTAGACCATGTCCGGCGCGTCGGGCCGCTGGTCGACGACGTGGACGGTGCCGCCGAGCCGCTCGATGGTGCCGACCAGCGACTCCCATTGCGCGCGGGCGAGGGAGGCGTCCGGCTGCACGGCGGGGTCCATGAACGGGTTGATCTGGTAGTCGACCCGGAAGTGGTCGGGTCGGACGACGACGTACGTCCTGCCCCACGCGAGCTGCTCGGTCACTGGCTTGCCTCCCTCGAAATCACCATGATGTCTGATTGTCAGACAATCTGACATAGCCAGTCTAGCGCGCGGGGGTCGAGACCACGCAACCCGGTAGGTGAGGATGGGACGCACGATGAACGCCTCCCCCGCAGACCCGTTCGCCTCCCTCCACCTGGAGCACTCCTCGACCGTGGACCGGGTCGCCGAGGAGCTGCGGCGCGCGATCTTCGAGGGTGAGCTCGAGTCGGGCACCCCGCTGCGCGAGGTGGCGTTGGCCGGATCGCTCCAGGTCAGCCGGCCGACCGTCCGAGAGGCGCTCGGGGCGCTGGTCGCCGAGGGCCTCCTCACACGCGAGCCGAACCGAGGAGTCTCGGTCACCACTCCCGACCCGGAGTCGATCCACGACGTCTGTCGGGCGCGCTTCGTGCTCGAGATCGCGGGCGTCCGCAGCTGGAACGACGCACCCGAGCCGTCGCGTCAGGCGGTCCGCGACGCGTTGGCGGAGTTCGCCGCGGCGGCGGGCACGTCCGGTGGGGGTGCGTCGTACCAGACCCTCAACGAGCGGCACCTCGCCTTCCACCTCTCCCTGGTCGGCCTGGCGGGATCACCCCGGCTGCAGGCGATGGCGGAGACGTTGTACGCCGAGCTGCGGCTCGCGCTCGCACAGGTGGACCGGGCCCGCCAGAACGCCCCCGACCAGGCGGGCTCCCACACGCTGCTCGTCCGGCTGCTGGAGAGCGGCGACGTCGAGGCGACGGTCGCGGAGCTCGAGCGGCACCTCGCCGGCGCCGAGGTAGCGATCCTCGAGCGGCTCGCTCTTCCTGGATGAGCGACCCCCGACTCGTCACTAGGGTGGGCGCATGAGACTGCTCATCTGGCTGGTCACCAACACCCTCGCGGTCGCCGTCGCGGCCTGGATCGTGCCCGGCATCGACTTCACCGACCCCGGTGGGCTGGAGGAGAACTGGCCCACCTGGCTCGCGGTCGGGGTGATCCTCGGGATCGTGTCCAGCCTCGTGAAGCCGGTCGTGACGATCCTCTCGATCCCCTTCATCATCTTGACGCTCGGCCTCTTCCTCTGGGTCATCAACGCTCTGATGCTGCTGCTGACCAGCTGGCTGGCCGAGCAGTTCGACCTCGGCTTCGTGGTGGACGACTTCTTCTGGTCCGCGCTGCTCGGCGCCCTGGTCATCACGATCGTGAACTGGGCGGTCGCCACCGTGGTCCACGACTGAGGGCCGGACCGGTGACGCTGCCGCCGCCCCGCACCCCGGGCCGCTACCGGATCGCCATCGTCTGCCTGGGCAACATCTGCCGCTCGCCGATGGCTCACGTCGTGCTGGAGGCGAGGCTGGCCGAGGCGGGCCTGGACGACGTCGTCGAGGTGACCAGCTCCGGCACCGGGGGCTGGCACGAGGGCGAGCCGATGGACG
>NZ_DASUTK010000169.1:0-3050 GCF_036374615.1 Nocardioides sp. | reverse complement strand
CCCAGTTCTTTACCTTTCACTGGCGGGATCGAGTCGGGATGTCATGGGGACTCCCGAATCCCGGACGAACTGTGGGGAACGTCGTATGTGGATCGAAGACTGGGCTCCGGCGGCCGCGTGCCGCGATCAGCAGCCCGACGCGTTGTTCGTGCGAGGCGCCGAGCAGAACAAGGCCAAGCTCCTGTGCAAGGGCTGCCCGGTGCGGACCGAGTGCCTCGCCGAGGCTCTCGACAACCAGATCGAGTGGGGAGTCTGGGGCGGCATGACCGAGCGGGAGCGCCGTGCGCTGCTGCGCCGTCAGCCGAACGCCTCGTGGCGTCAGGTCCTCGAGACCGCTCGCAACGCCCAGTTCTCCCCGGCCTCCCTCTGACGTACGGCGCCGTGCTCCGGTGGCGTACGGGCCGGTCCTAGCCGTCGGCAAGGAGCGTCCCGACCTGACGCAGCCCGTCGAGGTCGTGGACGTCTCCGGCCAGGGCCGGCACCACCGCTGTGGCGACCGAGGGGTGCGCGGCGGCGAACCGCTCGCGCAGCCGGGAGTCGCGCTCGACCAGCCGGACCCGGTCGGCGTGGAGCCGCAGCAGGCCGGCCGTGATCGACTCCGGCCGCTCCTGCGCCAGCCGCGCCGCGCCCGCCATCGCCTCGTCCGCTGACAGCGCGCCCTCCGGCCGCGGGCTGGCGCGGTTGACGATCAGGCCCGCCAGCGGCATCCGGTCCTCGCTGAGGCGCTCGACGAAGTACGCAGCCTCGCGCAGCGCGTCCGGTTCAGGCGCCGCGATCACGAGGAACGCCGTCTGATCCGCCTGGAGCAGCTCGAACGTCTTCTGCGCCCGCTGCCGGAAGCCACCGAACAGGGTGTCGAAGGCCGCCACGAACGTCTGCATGTCGCGCAGCACCTGCGCCCCGATCAGCTTCGTCACCGCCGCGGTCACCAGCCCCACCCCGGCGGTCATCAGCCGGGCCGGGCCCTTGGCCGGCGCCAGCAGCAGACGGATGAACCGGCCGTCGAGGAAGCGCGAGAGGCGCTCGGGCGCGTCGAGGAAGTCCAGCGCGGAGCGGGACGGGGGAGTGTCGACCACGATCAGGTCGTAGCTCCCATCGCGTTGCGCCTGCGCGTGGATCTGCCCGAGCTTCTCCATCGCCATGTACTCCTGCGTGCCCGCGAAGGAGCTCGACAGCGCGACGTAGAACGGGTTGGACAGGATCTGCTGCGCCTTCTCGGGGGCGGCCTGGCTCTCCACCACCTCGTCGAAGGTGCGCTTCATGTCCAGCATCATCGCGGCGAGGGAGCCGGGCCCGCCCTCGACGCCGGGGACCGGGCGGGGCGTGTTGTCGAGCTCCTCGATGCCCATCGACTGCGCGAGCCGGCGCGCCGGGTCGATGGTGAGCACGACGACGTTGCGTCCCCGCTCCGCGGCCCGCAGCGCCAGCGCGGCCGACGTGGTGGTCTTGCCGACCCCGCCCGAGCCGCAGCACACGATGATCCCCGTCGCGGGGTCGTCGAGCAGGCTGTCGATGTCGAGCACGGGCGTCCGTGACCGGTCGGTGGCCAGCGGGCCGACCCGGGCTCGGCTCCGGTCCCTCGTCGTAGCGCTCCTTGTCATGCCAGCCCCTGCTCCTTGAGAAGGGTCGCGAACTCGTAGAGGGCTCCGAGGTCGGCGCCGCCGGCCAGCCGCGGCAGCTCGAAGGTCGGTACGCCGAGCCCGGAGACGATCTCGCGCTGCTCGTCCTCCACCGCTCGGCGTACGGCGTGGTCGTGGGCCTCGGTGAGCAGGCCGGTGACCAGCGTCCGGCCGGACGGGAGCCCGGCCGCCTTCAGGTCCGCCGCCACGGCCGCCGGGTCGATCGTGCCGTCGCGTGCAGCGGCGAGGTCGGCGTCGTCGAGGTCGCGTGGGCGGGCCAGGTTGACGACCACGCCGCCCACCGGCAGCCCTGCCTCGCGCAGCTGCGCGATCCCGTCGGCGGTCTCCTGCACGGGCATCTCCTCCAGCACGGTGACCAGGTGGATGGCGGTCCGTCGGGACCGGAAGAGCTTCATCACGGAGTCCGCCTGCGACTTGATCGGCCCCATCCGGGCCAGTCCGGCGAGCTCGCTGTTGACCCCGAGGAACTGGACGATCCGCCCGGTCGGCGGCGCGTCGAGCACGACCGCGTCGTACTGCCGGCTGGCGCGGCCACGGCGGCCCTCCTTGGCGGCCTCGTACACCTTCCCCGTGAGGAGCACGTCGCGCACGCCCGGCGCGAGCGTGGTGGCGAACTCGATCACGCCGAACCGGTCGAGCGCCCGCCCTGCGCGGCCGAGCTTGTAGTACATGGAGAGGTACTCGAGCAGCGCGGACTCCGGGTCGATGTGCAGCCCGTACAGGGTCCCCGGGTGCTCGTCGCCGGCTTCCAGTCCCACCGCGATCCGGCGCTCCTCGTAAGGCAGCGGCTCGACGTCGAAGAGCCGGGCGATGCCCTGCCGGCCCTCCACCTCGCACAACAGCACGTCCTGACCCTGGCTGGCGAGCGCCAGCGCGAGCGACGCCGCCACCGTCGTCTTGCCGGTGCCGCCCTTGCCCGTCACCACGTGCAGCTTGGCGCGTGAGAAGTCGGCGGACGGTGCGGAGGGCATGGCCGAGAGCGTAGTCACCGGACCATGGCGCCGGACCGTGGCACCGGACCGTGGCGCCGGACCATGGCACCGATCGACGTGGCAGGATCCCCGTGGGAGGTATCAGCGTGGACAAGGTGGTCTCGTCGGCGGCCGAAGCGGTCGCCGACATCGCGAACGGTTCGACCCTGGCGGTCGGTGGCTTCGGGTTGTGCGGCATCCCGTCGGTCTTGATCGACGCCCTGCTGCAGGCGGGGGTGAGCGAGCTGGAGGCGGTGTCGAACAACTGCGGCGTCGATGACTGGGGGCTGGGTCGGCTGCTGGCGGAGAAGCGGATCCGTCGGATGATCTCCTCCTACGTCGGGGAGAACAAGGAGTTCGCCCGGCAGTACCTCTCCGGTGAGCTGGAGGTGGAGCTGACCCCGCAGGGCACGCTGGCGGAGCGGATGCGGGCCGGCGG
>NZ_DASUTK010000168.1:0-3792 GCF_036374615.1 Nocardioides sp. | reverse complement strand
GCCTGGTCCTCTGCCTGGTCCTCTGCCTGGTCCTCGATGGTGTCGTCCTGGGGCGGGCGCGCCATCGCCGCGATGTCCTTGGGGGACGGCGGCTTGCTCAGGCCATTTCCGTTGCCGTGACCGTTCCCGGGCTGCGTGCCCGACTCCTCGGCCCGACCGCGTCCGCCCCTGGAGCGGCGGGACGTCCGCCGGGACTCGGCCTCCTTCTTGGGCTCGATCGGCGCGTCCGCCACGATCAGGCCCCGGCCTCCGCAGTGCTCGCAGGGCTCCGAGAACGCCTCCAGCAGGCCGGTGCCGATCCGCTTGCGCGTCATCTGCACCAGCCCGAGCGAGGTGACCTCGGCGACCTGGTGGCGAGTGCGGTCGCGGCCCAGGCACTCGACCAGACGCCTCAGCACCAGGTCGCGGTTGGACTCCAGCACCATGTCGATGAAGTCGACCACGATGATGCCGCCGATGTCGCGCAGCCGGAGCTGTCGCACGATCTCCTCGGCGGCCTCGAGGTTGTTCTTCGTGACGGTCTCCTCGAGGTTGCCGCCGGACCCGGTGAACTTCCCGGTGTTGACGTCGACGACGGTCATCGCCTCGGTGCGGTCGATGATCAGCGAGCCGCCCGACGGCAACCAGACCTTGCGGTCGAGCCCCTTGTGGATCTGCTCGTCGATCCGGTACGTCGTGAACAGGTCGGCCTTCGAGCCGTCGTGCTGCTCGACGCGCTCCACGAGGTCCGGGGCCACGTGCGTGACGTAGTCGTGGACGGTGTCCCATGCATCGTCGCCCTGGATGACCAGCTTGGCGAAGTCCTCGGTGAAGAGGTCGCGGACCACCTTCAGCATCAGGTCCGGCTCGCCGTACAGGAGCTGCGGCGCGCCGCCCTTGGCCTTCTTCTCGATGTCCGCCCAGCGAGCGGTGAGACGCTCGACGTCGCGGGTCAGCTCGTCCTCGCTGGCGCCCTCGGCGGCGGTGCGCACGATCACGCCGGCGCCGTCGGGAACGATCTCCTTCAGCAGCGTCTTCAGCCGAGAGCGCTCCGTGTCCGGGAGCTTGCGCGAGATGCCGCTGTTCGTGCCGTCCGGGACGTAGACCAGGAACCGGCCCGCGAGACTGATCTGGCTGGTGAGCCGGGCACCCTTGTGACCGACCGGGTCTTTGGTGACTTGCACGAGCACCGACTGGCCCGACGAGAGCACCGACTCGATCTTGCGAGGCTGGCCGTCCTTGTGACCGAGCGCCGACCAGTTGACCTCACCGGCGTAGAGCACGGCGTTGCGACCCTTGCCGATGTCGATGAACGCTGCCTCCATCGACGGCAGCACGTTCTGCACCCGGCCGAGGTAGACGTTGCCGATCAGCGAGGTCTGCGACTCGCGGGCGACGTAGTGCTCCACGAGGACCTTGTCCTCGAGGACGGCGATCTGGGTGAGGTCGTCGCGCTGGCGGATCGCCATGACCCGCTCGACGGACTCCCGGCGGGCGAGGAACTCGGCCTCGCTGACGATCGGCGCCCGGCGGCGGCCCGCCTCACGGCCCTCCCGACGGCGCTGCTTCTTCGCCTCGAGGCGGGTCGAGCCGGACACCGCGGTGATCTGGTCCTCGGGCGAGCGCGTCTTGCGCACCCTGGTGACAGTGTTCTGCGGGTCGTCCTCGGTGTCGCCGGAGTCCTCGCCTGCCCGGCGGCGGCGCCGACGGCGGCGTGAGGTGGAGGACTCAGCGTCGTCCTGACCCTGCTTGTCCTTGTCCTGGCCAGAGTCCGGGCCCTTGTCCTGACCCTTCTCCTGACCCTTGCCCTGGCCCTTGCCCTTGCCCTGACCCTTGCCCGTGGCTTGGGCTTCGTCAGAGCCCCGCGGGGTGCCCTGGTCGTCACCGCCGACGGAGTCGGCCCCCTCGCCTGACTCAGCTGTGGAGCTGTCGCTCTCGCCACCGGACTTGCGACGACGACGACCGCCGCGACGACGACGTCGGCGTGCGCCGCCCTCACCCGACTCCGACCCGCTGCCTTCCTCGTCACCGGTCGAAGGGACATCGGCCGGCTCGGCCGTCGTCTCAGCCGGCGCCTCGGCAACCTCCGGGGAGGTCTCCTGCTCCTCGTGCGCCGCCGCGGCCTTCTTGGCCGGGCGCTTGCGGGTCCGTGCCGCGCGGGCGTCGGGCGCCTGGAAGAGCGGGACGGCGAGCGCGGCTGCCGAACCCTCGGCCGCGTCACCGGTGGTGTCCGTCGACGCTGCCGCTGGGGCACCAGGGTCAGCCGTGGCCCTCGCCGTCGACTTCCTGGTCGTGGCCCGCTTCGTGGTCCTCGCGGCCGTCGGCTGGTCGGCCAGCGGCTCTGCGGTCGAGGCCGGCTCCGGTGCCTGCGGGTCCGGCTGCGCCACGGGCGCCTCGGCAGCCTTCTTGCTGGGAGCCTTCGTGGCGGTCGCCTTCTTCGCGACCGCCTTCTTCGTGGTGGTCTTCTTCGTTGCCGTCGTCTTGGCAGCCGTCTTCTTGGCAGGCGCCTTCTTGGTCGCGGTCTTCTTGGCCGCCGTCTTCTTGGCGCCCGACGCCTTCGCCGTTGCCTTCTTCGCGGCCGCCTTCTTCGCCGGCGCGCCAGCGTCAGGCGACCCGCCGGCAGTGTCGCCGGTGTCCGTGCCAGGCGTGCTGCCCGGCGTGCTCCCGGGGGTGGTGCCAGCGGTGGGCTCAGAGCCCGGAGTGTTCTCGAGCATCAACTGCTCCCTCTGCCCGTCGCACGAGGTACGCCGGACTGTCGGCATCCCGGACCCGAGTGGACAGAGTCCGTGATGCAAAGCCTTCGTGTGGCGACGAAACCCTCCGCGGGTGCGTCAACTCGAGCCTGCCGCCGGCCTGCCGCGGTCGCCGAGCCCTGGTGGCGGAGGGCTGTCACCCACTCCAGCCGGGCCGCGTCGCGGTCTGGCGACGACTGGCGCTCGTCGTGCCGGGCAACCCATCCATCGTGCTCAAGGCGCCGGCGAGAACGTCGTCGGGTCGGCATGCACCGACCGAGATCGAGTATCGCACAGGTCGCTGCGATCACCCTGATGCCCGGCGAGCCACGCTCAGCCGAAGGGGTCGTCCAGCTCGGTTCCCGCGCCGACGAGCCGGCCCTGGGCGAGCCGGGTGAGCCTCGGTGCCTCGCCCGGTTCCAGCCCGGTCACCTGACGCAGGCCGGTGAGCACGTCGTCTGGGCGGACCGCGGGCACGGTGTGGTGGAGCAGCAGCACGAGGGACGAGCCGTCGACCTCGATCCGGGCCACGGCCGCACGGCAGTCGAGCTCCCGCATCCCCTTCTTCGTCATCCGCTCGACCAGGACGGAGTCGGTCCCGAGGAAGCCCTCGACGGCGGTGATCAGGTCGGACTCGCTCGCGGTGGTGTCGATCCGCCAGCGGCTCGCGGTCAGCAGGTCAGCCAGGGCGCCACCGGCAGACTCGACGACGCGGACCACGTCCAGACCATCGGGCAGCGCGGCGTCCAGCACTTCGTGGACGACGGCGGGGTCCAGCCGCTCCGCCAGCCCGATCTCCAGGTACTCCGCCTCGCTGGCGGAACCGGTCGGGGCGGCGCCGGCGTACGAGATGCGGGGATGTGGGTTGAAGCCGGACGAGTAGGCCATCGGGAGCCGCGCCCGCACCAGGGCACGTTCGAAGGCGCGGGAGAAGTCACGGTGGGACGTGAAGCGGAGCCGGCCCCGCTTGGCGTAGCGGATCCGCAGCCGCTGGACGGGCGGGGCTTGCTGCTCGGGCTGCTCGCGCACGTCGACAGGGTATGTGCGTCGAGCAGGGCGCGCCCGGACCGGGTGGAACGGT
>NZ_DASUTK010000167.1:0-7484 GCF_036374615.1 Nocardioides sp. | reverse complement strand
ATGAGCCGACACCTGTTCGAGACCACTCGACACATCGACGCACCCGCTGACTCGGTCTGGGGGGTGCTCTCCGACGTGGCCCGCTGGCCGGAGTGGACGCCGACGATCGACAGCGTCGAGCGGCTCGACTCCGGGCCGCTGCGGGTGGGGTCGCGAGCCGAGGTCCGGCAGCCGAAGCTGCCACGCGCGCAGTGGGAGGTGACCGAGCTCGTGGCGGGCCGCAGCTTCACGTGGGAGGCCACGGGTCCCGGGCTGCGCACGATCGGCCGGCACGAGGTCGACCCGGACGCTGGCGGCTGCACGGTCAGGCTGAGCATCGAGCAGACCGGCCCGATGGCCGGCGTGGCCGCGATGATGTGGCGCGGGCTCACGCAGCGGTACGTCGAGCTCGAGGCCGCGAGCCTCGATGCCCGCGTCACTGGCGCACCCCCGGCTGCGTGACGCCGCGCGAGCGGCTGCTCGACGCCGTCATCGACCACCTCGGCCGACACGGCATCGGCGACACCAGCCTGCGCGGCATCGCCGAAGCGGTCGGCTCCAGCCACCGGATGCTGATCTACCACTTCGGGTCCCGCGAGGGCCTGCTCGCCGAGGTCACGCGCGCCGTGGAGACCCGACAGCGGACGATGATGACGGCGACGTACGCCGAGGACCTGCCGCCGCTCGAGGCCGCTGCGATGTACTGGGAGGCGACGGTCGAGGCGACGCTGCGCTACGGCCCGCTGTTCTTCGAGCTCGCGGCCCACGCCGCCCAGGGGAAACCGCACGCCGCGGCGCTGCGGGAGGAGCTGATCGCCGCGTGGCTCCCGTCGGTCGCCGACCTGTGCCGGGCGATCGGGATCCCTGAGGACCAGGCCGCGGCCCACGCGCGCGTCGCGCTCGGCGCAGCGCGGGGTCTCCTGCTCGACCTGCTCATCAGTGGGGAGCGCGAGGAGGTGACTCACGCTGCAGACCTGCTCCACCGGCTGCTGCTGCTGTCCGCGGAGCAGGGCGGGGTCCTGCCTCGCGAGTGACGACCGGTGCGACTCAGCCGTCGGCGACCAGCGTGTTCTGAGCGACCACCAGCAACCAGCGGCCATCCTCCTTCGCCATCACGTACGTCGGACTGCCCTCGGCTGCACCCTCGATCGGGACCCCGTCCACTGTGGTGTAGCGCTGACGGACCTTGACCGCGGCGACGTCGGGGCGGATGAACACCACGTGCACGACCTCGTAGGTCTGGGTGGACTCGGCCATCGCCCCGGGCAGCACGGTCCGGGTGAAGGCCTCGATCTGGGCGCGGCCGTCGAGGAACCGGCCGCCGCCGGTCGTCCAGATCGCGTCCTCGCGGAACAGGCTCACGAACTCGTCCACCGACTCGTTCTGCTGCGCGTGCTGCAGCGTGGCAACCACGCCGGTGATGGCCTGCACGTCCGTGTCGGACGGCGCTCCGTGTGTTGTTGTCATGACTCTGACCCTGCCCCTTCAAGCGCACTCGAGGTCAAGTCCCTCTCCCTGCCGTGCGGACGGGCAGCTCGCCAGACCCGCAGGCCGTCACCGGCGAGCCGTTCCGGCAGGTGCACGAAGTCGTCGATCTCGTCGATGTGGTGCACGCCCGTCGGGACGCGTCCCCCGAGAATCGCCCCGGTGACCTGGGCAGCGACGAGCCCGGTGACGCGGCTCTGCTGTGAACCCGTCACGGCCTGCCACCGCTCCAGGCTGCCGCGCCTGCCGTCGACTCTGACCGCGAAGCCGTCGCTCCCGACGTGAATCCCCCTGAGGATCTTGGTGAGGAGCTCGATCCCACGATCCCCGCGCACGGCACGGAACAGACCGGTGCGACGTACGCCGAACAGCAGCGCAGTCGCCGCCCGGGAGTCGAAACAGAGCGTCGTCGCCACGTGGGCGACGGACAGGGTGCGACGCAGGGTGTGCTGGTCCGAGAACGGGAACGGGTGCGCCCGTCGCCTTCCGTAGCCTGGTAGCTCCACCCATCGAGGCTCCGCGTCGATCCGGCTCCGAGGCGCAGCCAGCTGTCTGACGGTCCACCGGATCCCATCCGCGCCATGTCGCTCCCCGGAGCCGATCAGCACGGTGATGTCGAGCTGATCCGCGTCGCCACCGAGCTCGTCGTGCACCCGCCGGGCCAGGAGATTGGTGAGCCCCGGCGCGAGTCCCACGCTGAGCAGCGCCGTCGCACCTCGCTCGTGGGCAAGGCCGCGCAGCTGTTCGGTCTGCTCCAGCAGCGCAGCGCTGGCGGACAGGTCGACCACGTGGACGCCGCGCGACAAGCACAGCCTGGTTGCCTCCGAGTCGGGTGGCTCCACCGCGAGCACCACGACGGCGACGCGGTATCGCTCGATCACGTCGACCAGAGCGGCCGGATCCGTGACGTCGAGCGCAGCGGCATGCACACCAGCGATCCCGGCAGCCGCCCTCCTAGCCTTGTTCCCGTCGCGGCCGGCGACGATGACCCGGCCGGGGTACGCGGCGGCAAGCGCCCGGGTCGTCACGACACCGACTGCGCCGTACCCGCCGACGACCAGCACCCGACCCGGGTCGGGCACCGGTCGCCGCGTCTCCTCATCTGTCGGCAGCGGTTGGCTCATCGGTGGTGGGCGTCCGGGTCGAACCCCTCGGGCGCCTGGTCGACGAATCCGGTGATCGAGACGATCCGACCCGTGTCGTCGAGCTCGAGCACGTCGGTGCCGGCCGCGAACGGCTCTCCGTCGACGACCAGCTCCCACTGCAGCCGGGCACGGTCGTGGTGGACGTCCGGCTCGACACGGGGGCGGAAGCGGTAGCCGGGCATGCGCTGGGCGAACTCGTTCCGGAAGCCGATCAGCTCGTCGGCTCCCCGCATCACGCCCAGCGGAACGTGGTAGTCGACCCCGTCCACGAAGGCTGCCTCGGCGGCCCGTCGCTGTTCGTCACCGGAACCGGCGTTCCAGAACTCGACGTACCGCTCGACGGCGGCCCGCTCGGGCGCTGTCGGGGTGTGGGTGGTGCTCTCGGTCATGACGATTCTCCTCGTAGTGACGTCAGGTTGCCGCTGCGGTTGTCGCGGCGAGGACCACTGTGGGGTCGGTTCGACGGCGGCTCAATAACGTGCGAGGTCATTGCCGGAAGGTCGATCCGGCGACATGGTTGCCGGCATGACTGCGATCGCCACGGCCTCTGAGGAGACGGTCGGGATGCTGGTCAAGCGCTGGAGGGAGCGGCGTCGTCGCTCCCAGCTGGACGTCTCCCTGGCCGCGGATCTGTCGGCGCGACACCTGAGCTACATCGAGACCGGCAGATCGAACCCCAGCCGGGAGATGATCGAGCGCATCTGCGAGGAGCTGGACGTGCCGCTGCGCGAGCGCAACCGGCTCTACCTCGCCGCCGGTTTCGCACCCGTGCATCCCGAGCGTCCCTTCGCCGACCTCGGCGCCGCCAGAGCCGCTGTGCAGGCGGTGCTCATGGGGCTGGATCCCAACCCGGCTGCCGCCGTGAACGTGTGCTGGGACCTGCTGGAGGCCAACGATCCGATGCGGGGCTTCCTCGCTGCCCTGCCCGACGAGCTGGCGGGTCCCCCGCTCAACATGCTGCGCGCGACGCTGCACCCCGACGGCCTGGCGTCCCAGGTCGTCAACCTCGAGCAGTGGCGTGCGCACACACTGCGTCGGGTACGCCGACAGCTCGAGCGCACTGCGGCGAGCGGACTCGCCGAGCTGCTGGCCGAGCTCGAGAGCTACGGCGACAGCGATCCGCCGGACCCGCCTGGACCGACGAGCCACGATCTGGTCGTCCCGCTGCAGATGGCCACACCGTACGGCGACCTGGCGCTGCTCTACACCGCCACCGTCTTCGGCTCACCGCGCGACGTCACGCTCGACGAGATCGCGATCGAGACCTTCTTCCCCGCCGACGACGCCACGGCCCGCATCCTCCGCTCCCTGGCGGACGCGAGGACCTGACCACGGGGGCCGTGCGCCGTCGGCTCAGCCCCAGCCGCCGTACGGCACCGTGATGATCTCGAGGTTGTGGCGGTCGGGGTCCTCCCAGTAGAGCCCGCGCCCACCGTCGTTGTGGTTGATCTCTCCCTCACGACGGTGGGATGGGTCAGCCCAGAACGTGAGCCCGCGGTCCCTGATCCGCTGCCAGATCGCGTCGAACTCATCCTCGGAGACGAGGAAGCAGTAGTGCATCCGCTGGAATCCGTCGGGGGCATGGTCGTCGGCGAAGTCCAGCGAGGTGTCACCGACCTGCACCACGACGAACGGGCCGTACGACGCCGGCTGCTCCAGTCCCAGGATCTCGACCAGGAACGCGGCGGAGGCGTGCTTGTCGGTGGCGTGGACGATGGTGTGGTTGAGGGTGACGGTCATGCCAGGGCTCCGTTCTCCGTCGGTTGTGTGCTGCCGTTCCGTCGGTCTCGCGCTAGGTGGCCAGGTCGGCGTACTCCCCCACCAGGGCCTGGGTCACGCCGACGAACCCGTCGAGGTGATCCTCGGTCACGCTCAGGCTGAGCGCGAGGTAGCCGCGCTCCGCAATGTAGTAGCCCCGCGCGAGCAGGTCGTGGAAGAGCAGCCGGCGGCGACGGACGTCCACCCCGGCGATGTCCGACCACCGCGTCACGGGTGCAGGGGTCGGATGGATCGTCATCATCGAGCCGATCCCCGTGACACACCATCCGATCGGGACGAGGGCCTCAGCCAGCCTCTCGCGCAGGCGATCACCGCGCCGGTTGAGGAGCGCGAGCGTCTCGGCGTCGAGCAGCCTGGTGACAGCCGGGCCGACGGCCATGGTGAAGGCGTTGTTGTTGAAGGTGCCACCGTGGGTGAGGCCCCCGCGGGCAGGGTCGTAGGCCGCCATCAGCTCGCGTGACCCGCCGAAGGCACCGAAGGACAGTCCGCCGCCGAAGTACTTGCCGAGCACGGTCAGGTCCGCGCGCACGCCGTACGCCTCCTGGGCGCCGCCGACGGCCAGCCGGGAGGTCATCACCTCGTCGAGCACGAGCAGCGCGCCGTGGTCGCGTGTGAGACGGCGGAGCGCGGCGAGGAACTCGGCCGAGGCCGGGATGCAGCCGCCCGCGCCGAGCATCGGCTCGACGAGCACGCACGCGATCTTCTCCCCGGCCTCCGAGAACTCCGCCTCGACGGCCGCAACGTCGTTGTAGGGCAGCACCGTGAAGTCGAACGGCACCCGCAACGGTGCGCTGCCGGGCAGGAACGTCATCGGTCCGCCGTGGTAGGCGCCCTCGAAGACGACCACGCGGTCGCGACCCGTGACGTGGCGAGCGGTGAGCACCGCCATCAGGTCGGCCTCAGTGCCCGAGTTGGTGAAGCGGACCTGGTCGACCGAGGGGAACCGGTCCACCAGTGCCCGTGCGAGGTCCGCCTCCGGCTCGCTCATGGCGCCGTACGACCACCCCCGGTCGAGCACGTCGCGCACCGCGTCGGCCACCTCGGGCCGACGGCCCACCAGACCGGCAGAGTAGTCGCCGAGCAGGTCCACGACCCGGGCGCCGTCGACGGTGGTGAGGACGGCGCCCTCCGCGTGCGCGATGCGTACGCCGAACGGCTCCGTGTGCAGCACCGACCTGGTGTTGCCGCCGGGCATCACCTCGGCTGCCTCGCGCGCGAGTCTCGCGCTCACAGGGTTGCTCGTGACGAAGCGCTGGACGGCGGTGTCCAGGGCTGTGCCGAGGGCGTCGGTCATGAACCTCAACCTAGACGCCACCCGACGAGGGCTACTTCGTCCGGTGCGACCGCTCGACCATGACCCAGGTCGACATCGATTCCGGGCGGGTGATCGTCCTGGTCGGCGTCGCCCCGGTCAGGCCGGGCGAGTTCGTCGTCTTCCGGATCGAGGCGGGGTCGCCTAGGCCAGCGAGATCAGGGGGGTGTGCAGCTGCCGAGCTTCTCGACGACCCAGGCCTCGAGCGCGTCGTCGTAGCTGCTCTCCGACGTCGGCTCACAGAGGTAGCGGTCGATCGAGACGACGTAGTGGCCCTTGACGTCCACGAGGTCGTAGAGCCACTCACCGTCACCCAACGCGCGTAGCTGCGGCCGGGTGATCTGGTCGAGCGCGCGCCTGTCGACCCTGCGCTCGACGTCGTACGTCGAAGGCAGATGCCCTTCGGCGAACAGGGAACCGTCCTCGAAGGCACGCACGGTGAGCGGCAGTCCCGCGCTCTGCACCCGAGTCCACCGAGCGACGAGCGCTTCCGGTGGGAAGCCGAGGTCGTAGCTCAGGGACGAGCCGTCAGCGGCGGAGCCACCCCAGCCGATCACCGGCTCCTCGTCGTACTCCGCGGCAAGGGATCGGAGAAGGGTAGGCACGTCGTCGGCCGTCGATCCACCCGGAAGCCCTACGACGTAGGTGCCCGCGACGTGGTCCCCCTGGGGGACATCTTGGGTCGTCAAGTCGATGGCGACCGCTCCGTCCATAGGGACGGCGGAGAGGCCGGTGCTGGTAGCCGCTCCGACAGCGGCAACCGTGGCGTCGGGTTCGAAGGCGCGCAACGCGACGGTGGTCCTTCCGGCAGTGACGGAGAGGTCGGCCTCTTCACCGTGGTGTGTGGTGCGGAAGGCGTCATACGCCTTCTCGACCACAGCAACGACCTGGTCGGTCGCCGCGTCAGGGTTCATCTCGACCTCGAGGGCCAGCTTGCCGGAGTCGAGAACCACCGGCACGGTGTACTCGAGTCTCACCGAGGTCACACCGGCGAGATCGGCGAGATCGTCTCGGAGCGTCTCGGCCTCGGACTCCCTGCTCGGATCGGCACAACCCACGAGCGCGACGGTGAGGATGGCCATGACGATCAGCGAGGCGACTGTTCTCATGCCCTCAACCTGCCTGCCTTCCGACGCACGCACCTGAGCCGAAGTACTCAACTGCGTGGTGGACTGCGGTGGTCGGTACCTACTGCTGCGGAGGCGATCAGTGCTTGACCAGTGTTCGAACATGTGTTCTAATAGGGGCAGCGTCAGTTCGTTGGACCGTTCCCAGCAATCTCGCCGTCGGCGCTGCGGCAGTTCGCCCCGACGGTGGGCGCGTTGGGTTCGATGACACGGGTGAGAGCCGGCACAGCCCCGGACGGACCGATCGTTCGTTCGAGCCTGGAGCACTCATGGACCATCCCGGCGTATCCGGCAGTCACTCGGTGCATCCGGTGTTGGCGTGCGCGGAGGCGGTGGAGGCTGCCCTGAAGGGCGTGGCCGGCGTGGATCCGGTGTTCATGGCGACCCCGGACAAGCAGGCTGCGCTGGTGCGGTTGACGGAGCTGGCGGGCCGGTTGGAGGAGCTGCGGCTCCGGGTGCTGGTCGCCGCGGGTGAGGTGGCAGAGCAGACCGGTGCCCGTGACCAGGCGGCCTGGCTGGCCCACGCCGCCCACCTCGACCGGCCCGAGTGCCGCCGCGACCTGCGCCTGGCCCGGGCCCTGGAGAACACGTGGCACGCGGTGGCCGCCGGGATGCGGGAAGGCACGGTGAACCCGGCCCAGGCCGCGGTGATCGTCC
>NZ_DASUTK010000166.1:0-14198 GCF_036374615.1 Nocardioides sp. | reverse complement strand
GACGCGAGCCCCAGCAGCGCGGAGGCGGAAGCCATTGTCAGGTGGTCGTCGTCGGCGTTCCGCGCCAGCGCGAGCTCGGCGTTCTCGACAGTGCCGTCCAGGTCGCCCTCGACCAGGGCGAGCGCGGCGCGGTACGTCGCGACGGCAGCCGGCAGGCGCGGTAGCTCGGACCGCTCGATCACGACCAGGTCGTCTGCCGGACCGGCGAGGAGTCGTTCGACGTCGTCGAGCCGCGCGGCGAGACCGTCGAACCGGTTGCTCTCGGCGAGAGCGGCCACGAACCCGACCGCGAGCACCGGCCGGTTCCGCACGATGTCCCTGGGGAGCTCCTCGACCCAGCGGCCGATCACCGCTTCGCGCCGTTCCCGGAGCAGCGGCCGGATCGCGGACTCGGCTAGGGCGGCCGCCAGGTCGACGTCGCCGGCGGCGAGGGCATGCCGGACCGCTGCCTCCGGATCGCCGGCCTGGTCGAACCACGCACTGGCGCGGCGGTGCAACGCAGGAGCGTCGTCGGGCCGTTCGCCGAGCAGGTGCGCGCGGAGCACATCGGCGAACAGGTGGTGGTAGCGGTACCAGTGGCGGTGCGCGTCGAGCGGTACGACGAACAGGTTCTGCCGTTCCAGGGACTCCAGCATCGCGCGGCCCTCGGTCGTCCCCGTGACCGCGTCGCACAGGTCAGGTGTCAGGCGTTCGAGCAGCGAGGTGTCCAGCAGGAAGCGACGCACGTCGGCAGGCTGCCGGTCGAGGACCTCGTCCGCGAGGTAGTCCACGACGTACCGGTCATCACCGGCGAATCCGGCGATGAACGCCGACCCGTCCTCCCGATCCCGCAGGGAGAGCACCGCCAGCTGCAGAGCCGCTGCCCACCCCTCGGTGCGACCCTCCAGCGCGGTGAGCTCGCTCGGCTCGAGCGAGAGCGCGTTGAGCTCGTTGAGGAAGATGGCGGTCTCGTCGCCGGTGAAGCGAAGCTCGGCTGCTCGGATCTCGACCAGCTCGCCGCGGGCCCGGAGCCGCGCGAGGGGCAAGCCGGGGTCGGCACGAGAGCTGATCACCACGTGCACCTGCGGCGGCAGGTGGTCGATCAGGAACGTCATCCCGGTGCGGAGGTCCGGCCCGTCGGCGAGGTGGTAGTCGTCGAGCACCAGCGTGAGGTCGTCGGGACGCACGCTGAGCTCGTTGATCAGCGCGGTCAGCACCGACTCCGTGGCGGCCTGGCCGGACTGGAGCAGGGCGAGTGCTGCGGTGGCCGAGCCCGGCGCGGCGCGGTCCACGGCGAGCAGGACGTACGTCCAGAACAGGGACGCGTCGCGGTCGCGCTCGTCGAGCGAGACCCACGCCGTCGTACGGTCGCGACCACTCGTCGCCAACCAGGTTCCGAGCAGCGTGGTCTTGCCGAAGCCGGCCGGTGCCGACACCAGCAACAGGGTCGCGTCCCCACCGCGCCGCAGCAGCTCGTCGAGCCTGGGGCGCGGCACCGTCTGCCCGCGCGCGCGTGGCGGGAGCAGCTTGGTCTCCACCAGGCCGTCGGGAGAAGTGGTCATTGCTCAGGCAGAAGTCGCTCGAGACCATCCAGGATGAGGCCCAGGCCGAACTCGTACTCGTCGCCGTAGTCGTAGCCGGGTTGCATGACGTGCTCGATGGTCAGCTTGGCGAGGTGGGGGTACTCCTGGGTCGGGAACTGGCGGAGGAAAGCCTTCGCTAGCTCGGAGGTCTCCTCCGGGGTGCCGAACGAGAGGCTCTTCTCTTGGAGCGCGAACCCGTAGATGTAGCTGTCGAGGGCTGCGAACGCGTGAGCAGCGAGAGACAGCGGGAACCCGGCGTCGAGGAGGCACTTGATCACCGCGTCGTGGTGGCTCAAGGTCGCCGGACCGGGGGTCTGGCGTGACTCCATCAGTCCGATCGCCCACGGATGCCGCGTCATGGCCTCGCGCATCGACCTTGCCCGGTGACGCATGGCGTCCTGCCAACCCGGTGCCGAGTCAGGGAGCTCGATCTCGCTGAACACCGCGTCGATCATGCCGTCAAGCAGGTCGTCCTTGTTGGAGATGTGGTTGTACAGCGACATCGTTCCGCCGCCGAGCTCCCGACTGAGCCGGCGCATGCTGAGTGAGTCGATCCCATCCTCGTCGGCCAGGTCGATGGCAGCCCGTAGCAGCTGCTCTCTCGTCCACGGAGCTCGGGATCCGCGCGTAGCGCCCATTGACATACGTACACTGTACGCCTACCGTACGACGTACGCGTACACCGTACGTCGAGAACTGGATGAGCGGCCACCTTCTGCTCCTCGGGCACACCAGCGCTCACCGTCAACGAGGGATCCACCCATGACGAACCGGACCGAGAACCCGCCTCTCCAGCAGCATCCAGTCACACCCCCGCTCGCCTCCATGCGCTCCGGCGCGCAGTGGTCCATCCGCAACGCGAGCCTCACCGCAGGTATCGCCCTCCTTCTGATGTCTGTGGTCGCCATTCTCGGCAACGTCGTCGTCATCAACGGCCTGATCACCGACGGTGACGCGGCCCGGACGGCCGACGACATCACCGCCTCTGCCGGTCTGTTCCGGCTCGGGATCGTCAGCCTGGTCGTGGTGATCGCTCTCGACGTGGTGGTCGCATGGGCTCTCTACCGGGTGTTCAGCCCAGTGAGTGCGAGCCTGTCGATGTTGGCGGCGACGCTGCGGCTGGTCTACTCGGCTGTCTTCCTGGTGGCCGTCGGTCAGCTCGTCGGCGTGGTCAGGCTTCTCGCTGACGAAGGGAATCGGGCAGTCCTCGGCGACGAGCTGGTGCAGGTACAAGCCATGCAAGGCGTGATCGCGTTCACCGACATCTGGTACGTGAGCCAGTTCCTCTTCGGGCTGCACCTGCTCCTCATCGGCTACCTGGCCTACCGATCCGGCTACATCCCCCGCGTCCTGGGCGTCCTGCTCGTGATCGCCGGTCTCGGTTACGCCACCGACAGCTTCGGCGGTGTGCTCTCACAGGGCTCGTGGACCGCCGTCAGCGCATTCACCTTCCTCGGCGAGTTCCTGCTGGCAGTCTGGCTCGTCGCCCGAGCCGGTCGCGTCGCGGACGGTGCCGCAGCGCTGGAAGCCAGGCTCTGAGGAACCCTGCCGGTTGCAGGGTTCACCCCCCGGGGCGTTCACTGTCCCGGGGGGACCCATGGTCGAGAGCACAGCCAGCGTGACGTCGGGCCAGCGCGCGCCGGAAGCACGGGTCGGTGGGGGCTTCATCGCCCGTTACGTCCTCGCGTTCGCCAGCACCAGCCTGGTGCTGATCGCGCCGCTGCTGGTGACCCTGGCGCTCAAGGTCGAACGGCTGGTGGGCAGCGAACAGGCTCCCAGAAGCCTCGGGCTGGTCGTCGGTGTCGGCGCCGTGGTGGCCCTGCTGGCCAACCCGTTCTTCGGCCGGCTGAGCGACCGCACCACCTCCCGCCACGGGATGCGGCGGCCGTGGATGGTGATCGGGCTGCTGGGCGGCTCGCTCGGCGTACTCATCGTGGCCCTGGCGCCGTCGGTGCCGGTGGTCGTCCTGGGGTGGTGCGTGGCGCAGGCGTTCTTCAACGCCTTGCTCGCGGTGGAGGTCGCGGTGCTGCCGGATCAGATCCCGGTCTCGCAGCGCGGGCTGGTGTCCGGACTGCTGGGGATCTGTCTGCCGGTCGCGTCCGTGGTCGCCACCTTCGTCGTGAAGAGCCTGACCGGACACATGTGGGCGATGTTCCTGGCGCCCTGTGCCCTCGGTGCCGTCTTCATCCTGCTGTTCGCGGCCACGCTGCCCGACCGCAGACTCGAGCCTGCCGACAAGCCGCCGTGGTCGCTCCGCGAGTTCCTCGGCACGTTCTACGTCCCACCGAGGCGGAACGTCGACTTCACGTGGGCCTTCGTCAGTCGCTTCCTGTTCGTCCTCGCCTACGCGTTCCTGATCACCTTCCAGGCGTACTTCCTCCTCGACGAGATCGGCAGCGACGAGAGCCGCGTGCCCGACCACATCTTCCGCGGGACCGTCGCGAGCTCGGCCGTCCTCATCGTCGCCTCCCTGGCAGCGGGCAGGCTGTCCGACCAGTGGGGTCGCCGCAAGGTCTTCGTGTGCGCTGCTGCCGTCGTGTACGCCGTGGCGCTCTTCGTGGTCGCAGCAGCGGGCAGTCTCGAGGGCTACCTGGTCGGGATGGCGATCAGCGGTCTCGGGTTCGGCATCTACATGGCCGTGGACCTGGCGCTCGTGGCGGACGTCCTGCCCGACACCACGAACGTCGCCAAGGACCTCGGCGTCATGAACATCGCGGGAGCACTCCCGTTCTCCGTCGGACCCGCCCTCGCCCCGCTGATCCTGATCATCGGCGGAGACAGCTACGCCTTCCTGTACGCCGTCGCGGGTGCGTGTGCGCTGGCCAGCGCAGCTGCCATCCTGCGGGTCAAGAGCGTGCGCTGAGCACGCGTGCTCCGCGCTTGCCCGCTACCTCACCTCGGAGAGGCAGGTCCTCCCGCATCGTCAGGCTTTCCGGCGTCGTCGGGCTTGCCGGCATCCTCGGGCTTCCCCGCGTCGTCGGGCTTCCCTGCGTCGTCGGGCTTCCCCGCGTCGTCGGGCTTTCCGGCGTCCTCCGGCGGGCCCTTCGGTGCGTCCGCCGCTGCCCCGTGCTGCCCGGCCTGGCTCTTGCCACCGGACGCCAGGGTCGAGATCTCCGCGCCCTTGTCGACGCCGGTGGACTCGGTGTTCTTGGCGAGCTCGGAGATCTCCGCGCCCTTGCCTGGCGAGTCCTCGTCGGTCTCCGTGGCCTCAGCGGGGGTCTCGGAGGAAGAGGGGGCGGGGGATGACCCCTCTTCCTCCGAGTCGACCTGGCCGGAGGAGCCGCGATCGTCGGGGTGGCCGTCGGACGCGTTGTTGGGCCCGGGGACGGTGACGCCGATCTTGGACAGGACGTCGTGTGCCGTCTCCTGAGCGGCGCCCGGCAGCGCTCCGGCGGCTGCGGCCGAGAAGGCTCCGGCGAGGACGAGGGCGACCGCGGCACTGGCTGCGAGCGCGGCCTTGGCCGGGTTGAGAGTGGACTTCATGGGGGACCTCTCCGGGGGGTGAGCGGCTCGGAACGCCGCGAGCGCCTCCGCCTCCCCGGGCATCGGCCCGGGTTCCGTGGGGGCACTCGCGGCCGCCAGCAGTGACCTCACTCGTTCGGACGAGGTCTCGGCGGCGGCCTGGTGGTGCTCGTGGATCGTCATTTCACTCCCCTGACCGACTCGGAGGGCATTTCTGTTACACACGGCCGCTCGGAAGATCCCACCAGGATCTCTTCGAGCCGTCGCAGCGCCCTGTGGGCGGTGACCCGGACGGCTCCCTCCGTCCTGCCGAGGATGCGGGCGGTCTCCTTCACGTCGAACCCGGCGACGTACCGCAGGAGGACGACTTCGGCGTGTTTCGCGGGCAGCGAACCGACCAGCGCCAGTGCCTGCTCCGTCGTCAGGAGCTGTTCCACTGCTTCCGCGGCACTCGGCACGCCGACCTCGGCCAGCCGCTGCTCGACGTCGTCCGGCACCGGAAGCCGGCCGGAGCGCCGCCGTGCGTCAACCAGCTTCGCCCGCGCGATCGTGAACACCCACGCCCGGAAGCCCTGCTCGTCGCCTCGGAAGCGATCGAGTCCACGGACGACCTGGACCCAGGTCTCGGCCGCCACATCGTCGGCGGTGCCGTCTGCCAGGTTGGAGGTCAAGGCGCCGAGGTAGCGGAGCAGCTGTGGCTGCACGGCGCGGAAGAGCTCCGCGAACGCCAGCTCGTCGCCGGCCTGGGCAGCACGGAGTCTGACCGGGAAGTCTGCGTCGTGCACCGGACCATCACCTCTCCTGCATGGGTCACGAGCCGGTCCAGAGTGTCACACGGCTGTGACCGCCCGCTGCGAAAGTCTGAGGTCATGTGGGCGCTGGGTTGAACGAGGTGCAGGCGTAGGTCACAGCACCTTCTGGAACTCGAGCAAGCGCTCGACAGGTCGATAGCCGAGGCGTTCGTTCACCCCGTTCATGTGCGTGTTGCTGTCGGCATTCGACGTCTCGACATGGTCCAGGTCGGGGAAGTGCTGCAGGGCGAGGTCGGTGACCGCCATCTTCAGGGCCAGCCCCAGCCGGTGTCCGCGGTGGTCGGGTGCGACCAGGGTGATGCCGACCGTGCCACGCGTGGGGTCGTCGTCGTCGACCCGGATCCCACTGGTCCCGACGAGCGAACCGTCGGCCGAAACCGCGCCGGCAGAGAAGGAGTGGCGCCCGACCTCTTGGTTGCGAGCCTCCCAGGCCCGCATCCGCTCGGGCGTCCACTCCGAGTCCTCCAACGCCAGGTCGCCGAGGGGAACCTGGGCATTGAAGCCGCTGAGCAGGCGGCAGCAGTCCTCGATGTACTCGTCGGGGCACCCGGTGTCCCACCCGACGATCTGGTAGTCCGCAAGGCCCGCCGCCGTCTCCGCCCGCAGATCATCGCGGAGTGCGCGGTAGCTCGCCACCGACTGGTGCTTCACGGTCTCCTGGTTGGCCAGCTCGTAGCCCAAGGTCGCCGCGAACGGTTCGCACGGCGCCGCTGCCTCGGGCGGTGCGTATCCCTCGACGATGACGGTGTTGCGACCCCGCTTGCGCGCGAGCTCCTCGAGTACCCCGGCCAGGGCGGTGCCACGACCCTCGCGGCGGCGGCCCGGCAACACGCCCAGGTCGACGAAGGCCAGGTGCGGGTTGTCGCGAACGGGCAGCACGAGCATGCCGAAGCCGACGACGCCCTCCTGGTCGCTGGCGAGGAACGAGCTGGTCTCGAGCTCAGGATTGTCTGCCGGCAGCACGCGGCGGCTGACATCCCAGACCGGCCAGTCCGGCACGACCCGATCACCCGACCAGCAGTCACGCCCGGTCTCCCACCATCGGCGAAGGCTCGGTTGGTGTCGGAGGTCGACCTGCTCCACCTGGAGCACGGAGCCGTCAGCTGCCATCAGTCACGCCGGGGCGCCTCTCGTCGGATCGGACGTGCACGCTGGGAGAGTAGATTTGCACCATGATCGGTTTTCTCGTGGCTGGCCTCATCATCGGGGCACTGGCGCGACTCATCAAGCCCGGCAAGCAGAACCTCGGCATCCTGGCCACCCTCGGCCTCGGGCTGGCCGGTTCCCTCATCGGAGGCCTGATCGCTCAGCTGTTCGGGACCGGCAGCATCTGGGAGCTCAACGTCATCGGCTTCGTCCTGGCCGTCGTTGCTGCCGTGCTGCTGGTCGGCACCGCTGAGGCGTTGGTCGGCAAGGACAAGGCCCGCGCCTAGGCTGCGCCGATGGGCGTCGCGACCACCACGACGTTGTCGGCATAGGTGCGCGTGACGCTGTCGTATCCCTCGCAGGTGACGAGCACGAGCTTCGGAGTGCCTGTCTGGTCGAAGAGTCGGGGCGCTCGTCGGGCGAGCTGGGCCTTGGTGATGACCGTGACCCGATCGACGCGGTAGCGAACGCCGGAGACCTTCGCGACCGAGCCCACCGTCGTGTGCTCCAGGTCGTCGAGCGTCCCGCCGCCGGTACTGACCGTGTGACCCACCAGGAGAGTGGTGCCCCCCGCGGCGCCGGCCGGTTGCCCCCACCAGCCCAGAACCTCGGGGTCGGACGGCGGATCGAGTGCGCCGCCCTCTAGCTTGACCGGGACCACCGGCGCGTCGAACTTCCACAGCCGCAGGCGTTTCGGCGCTCGTGGCGCGGGCTGCGTGGTGGCCGCAGATTCGATGGCCGGTGCGATGGCCACTGGGGCCGACCCCTCTCGGGAGTCGGCCCCGCTGACCGCGAGCCCGGCCGCCACCCCGGTGGCCGCCAGGGCGGCGACCACGGTGACAGTCACGAGGCGCTTCATCACAGACCCGCGTCGATCACGGTCGGGACCCTCGGGTTGGTCGCGCCGGGCGCGCGGTTCTTCTCACGCCGGGGCTGGTCAGGCCGAGTCTCGGTGGCCGCGCCGACGCCCTGGTCGTCGTCCGGCTGCGCCGGGTCCGTCGGCGTGGTCCCGTTCTCGCCGCCGTTCTCGCCGCCGTTGTCGTCGACCCACTCGAGGATCTGCCAGCGGTACTCGGTGACGTCCGGTGACGTGCGCTCGAACTTGAGCTCCTGGCGGGTGACCGCGGCGTGCTCGATCTTCTGGTCCGGCGTACCCGCCTGACGGAAGAACCACGAACCGTTGCCTTGACCCTGCTGGTAGACGCCATCCGCTCCCTCATGACCCGGCGGCAGCTGTCCCTTGTGGGTCCACGTGCCCCGCGGGTCCTTCGGGAAGGTCGGGGGACCGTCGAACGGCCCCTCGGTCTTGTTCGGCTGGAAGTTCCACCACTGAGACGGCTCACCCGGGATCGTCTCGGTCCAGGCGGGCTTGACGATGACGGTCCGCTCAGCGACCTGGACCCAACCGTCGCCGGGCGACTCGGTGACCCAATCGGTGGTCTCGGTGCTGCCGGTGATCGTCCTCGTCTCGCGCTCACCCAGCTTGAGCCCGTCCTCGAGGGTCGGCTGGGTGGGGTCCTCCTGCCAGTCGGTGTAGCTGCCGTTGTGGACCCAGCTCCCGAGCACGGCACTCGCGCTCAGCGACGTCGTGACCTGGGGGTTCGCGGCGGATGCGGCCTGGCCCTGCGCCGTCACGACGAAGAACGCGGAGCCGGCTACGAGGGCCAGCGATCCGATGCCCGCAGTGAACTTGTTCATGGTGTTCCTCTCAGTCGGCCCGGCCTGCGTCTCCCTGACGTTCCCGGGGACCTTTCGGTCACCCCAAGGGTCACGGCGGAGAACGCCCCCTGCGGGACCCGGCGGAGGGATTGCGTACCGCTACGGCTGAGCTGCGTAGGGCGGGGCGTTCCGTTACGTGGCCGGCCGGCCCCGCGACCACGTGGGACGCTCCGTCAGGCGCCGCCTGGACGCAGCCAGGTGGTGATCGCCCGGACCAGAGGATCGCGCCCGGAGGTGCCGATCTTGCGGCCGACGTTGTGCAGATGCGTCTCCACGGTTCGCACGCTCATCTGCAGCGCGCGGGCCACTTCGGCGGTGGTCATCGGACGGGCGATCATCTCGGCGATCTCGACCTCGCGTGGCGACAGCGCGATGTCGTCGACCAGGTGGCGGAACATGCCGCTGCGCTCCTGACCTGCGACCGACGACAGCACCCACGCCTCGTCGGCCTGCGCCGCGGCCTCCGTGGTGCGGTCCTGCGCGCGCAGTGCCAGAGCCCGCGCCACCGCCGCTCGTACGGCGAAGAAGAGAGCGCCGGTGTCCCGGAAGTCGGCGATGGCCGTGCCCAGATCGTCGACGTCCGCCCGAGCTGCTGCGTCCACGTACCGACCTACGGCGGGGAGCAGCCGTCCTTCCAGTCCGAGCGCTACGTCGCGGATCCGTTCGGCCGCGGCCGGTTCGGGCAGCCGCGCGACAGCCTGCGTCGCCAGCAGCACCGCACTGGCGGCGTACCCTCGCTCGACCCGGTCGGCCACCAGGTCCCAGATCTTCGCGCCGAGAGCCGCGGGATCGTCGTCGCCGCCGACGAAGACCGACGGGTCCATGCCTGGGAAGGGGCCGGTGCCGCGATCGGTGGCGAGTGCCTGCGCCGCCAGAGTGCGGCTGCGGAGCACCCGGCCTCGGGAGAGCGCGATCTCGGCGCCGAGGACGAGAACGCCGGTGTGGAAGGTCTCCCTGAACGCCGCGATCCGGGCCGCCGACATGGTCCGGTAGAGCAGGTCCGCCGCGTCACCGAGCCGGCCTGCGAGCGTGAGGCCGAGGAGCTCGACGTAGGAGTAGCCCTGGATCGCCCGCGGATCGCCCGCGCGCCGCGCCACGTGGAGGTGGCGGTCGGCCTTCTCGATGCCGGACTCGAGGTCACCGGCGAG
Organism: Nocardioides sp.; assembly: GCF_036374615.1. Classification (GTDB taxonomy): domain Bacteria; phylum Actinomycetota; class Actinomycetes; order Propionibacteriales; family Nocardioidaceae; genus Nocardioides. The sequence continues at coordinate 4,349 of NZ_DASUTK010000166.1, read as the reverse complement.
CACGTCCACGAGCCCGTCGCAGAGCGTCGCCTGGAAGGTGCCGCTGCCGCGCCGGGGTCGGAAGCCGTCGAGCAGCCTGCGCGCTTGCTCGACCTGCCCGCTCGCGATCAGGACTTCCAGCCGGACGTTGGTCAGCCACTCGGCCCCGCCCTCTTCGGCTTCGGCCGCCGCATCGATGGTCAGGTCGTCATCGGGAATGCGATCGCGCAGGAAGACCAGGTGCGCACGGGTCGCCCGCATCATCGTGACGTGGTCGGGCAGGAGGTCGGACCCGGCTTGGTCGAGGTAGGCCAGTGCGCCAGGCAGGTCGTTCCCGTCGACGGCACGCCAGGTCGCGACCGTGGCGACGAACTTGGCGGCTGCCTGCGAACGGTCCCCGGCGAGGTCGGTGCGTTCGATGACCGCTTCCACCTCAGCCGCGGGGGCAGCAGTGGCCCGCAGCGCCACGATCAGCTCGAGGGCGTTCTCGGCGGTGGGGGCGCCGTCCCAGACCTCCCCGGCTCTCGCGGCCCGGTCCGCGGTGCCACGCAACAGGCGCTGGTTGAGTACGGCGGCGTCCGCGCCGCCCATGTCGATCGGGTCGAACCGCTCCAGCCCCGGGCCGGCCACGTCCCGCGCCTGCGCGAGGCCGAACGCCGAGCCCTCCCGGCGCAGGAACTCCGCCAGCAGGGGTGGATAGACGCCGACCACCGTGTCGCCGTGGTGGACCGTGTGGTGCACCAGACCGGAGGTGAACAACCGGTCCAGGTCACTCCGCTCGATCAGCTTCTCGGCGTCGGCGAGCGGCACCGGCCCCGTCAGCGCGAGGGTTGTGGCGCCGGACCACAGCGAGCCGTCGGCGCCAGCGAGGAACGGCTCCACGGCTGCGGCCAGGTGCGGCGCCCACAGGTCATCCGGGGCGGTCCACACGCCGTCGCGTCGCACCAGCCGGCCCGTGCTCCGGCCGACCGACACCATCGCGCACACCAGGCCGTAGAGACCGCCGGACAGCATCGTGATCCGGGTCAGCACCCCAGCCTCGACGGGTCCGTCGAGGAGACTGCGGGTCAGCCCGTGGACTTCCTCGAGACCGAGGATCGGCGCGCCGATCCGGACCGCCGGAGGCAGGCCGAGCAGGAGGGAGGCCGGGGCGATCGGATGACGCGTCCGGCTCGCGGTCACGGCGACGAACGACGTCCGTCGTCGCGCTGCCAGCAGGGCGCCGACCGTGTGCTGGTCGAGATCGTCGGCGTCGTCGACGACGACCACCGCGCCGCCGCGGAGCTGCTGGCCGAGCGCGGCGAGCATGTCGGCGGCTGGTCGCCGCGGCACTGGCGGGCCGCTCGGTGCCGGCGGAGAGAGGCCGGCGGAGTACAGGGCGGCGTACGGCTCGTCGCGCCAGGCGGGGTTCCCGTAGATCCGGAACACACTCAGGCCGGCGTCGTCGAGCCGGTCCGCAGCCAGACCCAGCACCTCGCTGCGCCCCGAGCCCCGCGGCCCCACGACGTGCACGCTCGTGCGTTCGTCGACGTAGCTGACGATCTCGTCGAGAAGCGCACCGAAGACGCCCTCGATGCGGTCCACGCTCGGGACCTTACCCCCGTGGCCTCAGGCCGTCTCAGCGCCGCGCGACGGGCGCGCGTCCGTTGACATCAAGTGGCCATGGGCGTCGCGCCGATTCCCGCCATCATCGCCTCACCCTCGGCCCTCGCTTCGCCGCCGGCGAGGACGAGCGTGCGGGCCTGCTGATACCGGCACCCGGCGGCGGCGAGGGCTGCGGCAATGGCCAGGAGCCGATCTGAGTCGCCGTTGTCGAGGGCGTCGGCCCGGTCGACGATCGCCGAGGCAATCGGGTTTCCACGGACGACGAACCTCGCCCGGTCGAGACGGCTGTGTCGCTCGGGCAGTTCTGCCAGCACTGCGAGCTCGGCCCACAGAGCGGCGTACCAGGGACGCCACGCGCCGTCATACCCATGCCTGAGCGTCTCCGGCGCCTCGGCCAACGGCGTGAAGGCATCGTCGAGCCGACCGCGGTGCAGTGCCACCAGCGCGAGGAAGACGCGGCTGTATCCGGGCTGATCTCTCTCCGTGTCGAGCACCCGTCGCATCTCGCTGAGGATGTCGAGCCACTCGAGCCGGGCCTCCTGATCGCCTCGGATGCCGTACACCATCGCGGCCGCGGCGGGCGCGAAGGCAATACCGCCGATCGGGCGCCGGCCGGCCTCCAGCCACCCCCGACGGAAGCCCGCGGCGTACTCGACCGCCTCGTCGAAGTCGCCGGCCATCGCGGCCGTGGTGAGCAGCCATTCGAGCGCCAAGTGGTGCGCCTCGCGGAAGAAGGGCAGCTCACTGCGCTGCTGGGCATATCTGCGGGCGGTCTCGAGGTCGCCCGCGGCCAGGTAGACCATCGGCGCCATGTGGAGGGCGTCGGAGTACTCCCACGCCATCTCGACGTCGTCGGCCAGGGGGGTGAGCAGCTCGAGGCGGCGTCGGGCGGCCGCGGCGGCGCCGTCCAGCTCCCCGTACGCGAGCCGCACGGCGGTCAGCTCGTCGAGCCCGACGCTCTCCAGGCGGGCGTCCCCGACCCGCCGGGCCAGCTCGACGGCGCGTTCGGTGAGCTCGAGCGTCGCCGGGTCGAGCAGCTCACCCTGGACGGCGGTGACGACCAGCACGGCCGCCTCAACATGGGCATCGCCGCCACCCAGGGCTCGCGCCTCGGCCACGAGGGCATGGTCCGCGCCGGGCGGCGCCGGCTCGGACAAGATGCCAGGCGCGTAGGCGAGGATCTCGGCTGCGTTGAGGAGCTCGAGGGCGGCACGGCGCGTGTCCCCGGCCCGGCTGGCCGCCTCGGCCGCGGCGCGGTACAGCCGGATCGCCTCGTTTCCAGCATGCCGGCCCCAGGCCACGACCGCGCCGAGGTGCAGCGCCGCTGCGGCGTCGGCGGGATCGGCGGCCAGCGCGGCCGCCTCCTCGTACCGGTCCTGAGCCTGGCTCGGCGTCCCCCTGGCGTAGGTGAGTCGGGCCAGGCGTACCGCGAGATCCTGGGCGTCGGCCCGCCACTCGGGTTGGCGGGCGGCCCAGCCGAGCCCCGCCCACAGGTCGTCGGCCACCTCGTCGAACCCGGAGGTGTCGGCGCTCGCGTCCAGTTCCGAGGCGGTCGCCAGGCACCAGCGCAGATGCCGACCGCGTACGTCGTCGAACTCACCGACCTGGGACATGCGCTCGGACCCGTACTGCCGGATCGTCTCCAGCATCCGGTAGCGAGTGCTGGAGGGACTTGGGACGACCACCAGCAGGTTGTGGTCGGCGAGGCGGGCCATCGCACTCGCCACCTCCCCGGGCATCAGCGGCGAGTGGCCCGCCACCGTGGCCGCCTCCGCGGGCGTGAACGGTGCAGCGAACACCGATGCCCTACGCAGCACCACCTGGTCCTTGGGGTCGAGCAGGCCGAAGCTCCAGTCCAGTGTGGACCGGACCGACTGGTGCCGGGCGTCGAGCCGGGACCCGCCTGACAGCAGGCTCAAGGGGTCGGCCAGGCCGGCCTCCAGGCCGTCGAGCCCGAAGGTCGCCACCCGGGCCGCGGCCAGCTCGATCGCCAGGGCGACGCCGTCCAGCTCGGCGCAGATCGCGGCGATCCGGTCCCGGTCGTGCGGGTAGGACGACGACCAGCCCGCCATGGCGGCCCGCTCGACGAACAACGCCACCGCGTCGCTGTCGCCTTCGCCTGCGACGTCAGCGAGTGACAGCCCCGGCACCCGAAACACGTACTCGAACGGCAGCCGCAACCGCGCGCGACTGGTCGCCAGGACGGTCGCCCCCGGGCAGCCGGCGAGCAGTCGTTCGACGAAGGCGGTCACTCCGTCCACGAGGTGCTCGCAGTTGTCCAGCACGACCAGCGCCTCCGTCCCGGCAAGCTTGGAGACCACCGTGCCGGTGGGCGACCGGCCCGGCTGCTCACCGAAGCCGAAGGCGTTCGCCGCGGCGGCGCCGACCATGGACGAGTCGGTCACCGGCACCAGGTCGACGTACCTCGCCCCGTCCGCGTAGCGCGAGGTGATGTCGGCGGCCACCGCGAGCGCCAGCCGGGTCTTGCCCACACCGCCGGGTCCGACCGCCGTAACCAACCGGTGACCGGCCAGGAGCTCGGCCAGGGCGGCGCGCTCGGCCGCCCGGCCCACGAATGACGTCAGCGGCGAAGGCAGCGACGGACTGCTGACCTGGGGTGTCAGGTCGGCGAGGGCTCGGCGGTCGGCCGCGCCGAGCTTCCTCAGCAGTGAGGAGACATGGCTCTCGACCGTCCGGACCGAGATGAACAGGCGGCTGGCGATCTGGGCATTGGTGAGGTGCTCTCCCACCAGGGCGAGCACCTC
>NZ_DASUTK010000165.1:0-6036 GCF_036374615.1 Nocardioides sp. | reverse complement strand
GACATCTCCGCCTCGCACGAGGGGCGTGCCACCACGATGGAGGTCGTCTCGCGGTGCGCCGAGGAGGTCTTCATCCCGTTGACGGTCGGCGGCGGAGTCGCCAGCACCGAGGACGTCGACCGGCTGCTGCGGGCCGGCGCCGACAAGGTCGCCGTCAACACCGCCGCGATCGCTCGGCCCGAGCTGGTCAGCGAGATCGCCGACCGCTTCGGCCGACAGGTGCTGGTGCTGTCGGTCGACGCTCGCCGGGCGGCGAGCACCGACTCCGGTTTCGAGGTCACCACACACGGTGGCCGTCAGTCCGCGGGTCTGGACGCGGTCGCCTGGGCGTCCCGCGCGGCCGACCTCGGAGCGGGGGAGATCCTGCTCAACTCGATGGACGCCGACGGCACCACCGACGGCTTCGACGTACCCCTGATCGAGGCCGTACGCCGCGAGGTGACCGTGCCCGTCATCGCCTCGGGCGGCGCCGGCCGGGTGGAGCACTTCGCGCCGGCCGTGGAGGCCGGCGCCGACGCCGTCCTCGCCGCGACCGTCTTCCACTTCGGCACGCTCCGCGTCGGCGAGGTCAAGGCCGCGCTGGCCGCTGCGGGCCACGCGGTGCGGGCGTAGCGCCGTCCGGAGATTGGGCGATGTCGGCGCCGAGGAATAGCCTGACCGGACGCCCTGGTTGGGGCGGAGCCGGATCGTGGCCGGCCAGACGAGGGGAGCACGGGCAGCAGTGACCGACGAGTGGGGCGAGCACCGCGGGTCGACCACCCGGGAGGGCTTCGCCGTACTCGGCGTCGCGATCAAGCGAGAGCCCGCCATCTTCGTCCTCTCCACGCTCGGCAGCTTCCTGTTCGGTGCGATGACCGTCGCCGACGCCTGGGTGCTCGGCTGGGCGACCGACCACGTGATCGTGCCCGCGTTCCGCACGGGCGAGATCGGTGCCGACATGCTGTGGGCGGTGCTGGCCCTGTTCTTCGGGGTGGCGCTGCTGCGCGCGGTCGGGATCGTCGCTCGACGGCTCGGAGCCGGCGTCATGCAGTACCGGATGCAGGCCCACACCCGTCGCGCCGTCACCCGCCAGTACCTCCGGCTCCCGATGGAGTGGCACCAGCGGCACCCCACCGGTCAGCTGCTGTCCAACGCCTACTCCGACGTCGAGGCCGCCTGGGGTCCGATCGCGCCGCTGCCGATGGCGGTCGGCACGGTCGTGATGATGGTGATCGCGGTCGCCCAGATGCTGGCGGCCGACGTCGCGCTGGCCGTCGTCGGGCTGCTGATCTTCCCCATGGTCGTCGCGGTCAACCTCTTCTACCAGAAGTGGTCCTCGCCCCTGATGACGCGGGCGCAAGGGCTGCGTGCCGAGGTCAGCGAGATCGCCCACGAGTCGTTCGACGGCGCACTGGTGGTCAAGACGCTCGGCCGCGAGGGCGAGGAGACCGACCGGTTCACCGCCAAGGCCCACGAGCTGCGTGACGTCAACGTCCGGGCCGGCCGGATCCGCGCCGGGTTCGACCCGGTTCTCGCGTCGCTGCCGAACCTCGGCGTCCTCATTGTGCTCGTGGTGGGTGTGCAGCGCGTGCTCAACGGCGCCACCGATCCCGGTGACGTGGTGACCGTGGCCTACCTGCTGACCATCGTGTCGTTCCCGATCCGCTCGATCGGCTGGCTGCTCGGCGAGTTCCCGCGCAGCGTGGTGGGCTTCCACCGCACCCAGCGGGTCGTCGAGGCGACCGGCGCGATGCCGTACGGCGGCGTCGAGCTCCCCGAGGAGAGCTCCGGCGCCCACCTCGAGGTCGACCGGGTCGGCTACGCCTACGACCCGGACACCCCGGTGCTCCAGGGGGTCACCTTCGACGTCGCGCCAGGGCGCACGGTCGCGATCGTAGGTGCGACCGCGTCCGGCAAGAGCACGCTCACCACGCTGCTCACCCGGCTGGTCGACCCCGACTCGGGGCGGATCCTGATCGACGGCGTCGACCTGCGCGACCTGGCCCCCGGCGAGCTCGCCGACTCGGTCTCGGTCGTGGGCCAGAGCGCGTTCCTCTTCGACGACACCGTCCGCGACAACGTCACCCTCGGTGCCGACGTGCCCGACGAGGAGGTCTGGGCGGCGCTGCGCGCGGCCGAGGCCGACGGATTCGTGGCCGCACTGCCACACGGACTCGACACCGAGCTCGGTGAACGCGGTACGTCGCTCTCCGGCGGGCAGCGGCAGCGGATCTCCCTGGCCCGGGCGCTGGTGCGCAAACCACGGCTGTTGATCCTCGACGACGCGACCTCCGCGGTGGACCCGGAGGTCGAGGCCCGGATCCTGGCCACGCTGCGCGGTGACGAGAGCGGTGGCACGGTCGTGGTGGTGGCCTACCGCAAGGCGACCATCTCGCTCGCGGACGAGGTGGTGCACCTCGCCGACGGCCGGATCGTCGACCGCGGAACTCACGCGGAGCTGATCGAGCGCAGCCCGGCGTACGCACGGCTCGTGAACGCCTACGAGCACGCCGCCCACGACGAGGCCACCGGGGCAGGTGAGCGTCGATGAGCACCGTGAGCGACGAGCGCACCTCCGGCACCAGGATGGACACGGGCGAGGACCTCGCCCCGATCGAGACGATCCGCCGCGGCGTGGCGGTCAGCCCCGAGCTCAAGGAGGGGATAGGGCTCACGCTGGTGTTCGCGGTGCTCGCCTCGTGCGGTCAGGTGATCGTGCCGATCGCCGTGCAGCAGACCCTCGACCGCGGCATCAACACCCCCGGTGGCCCCGACGTCTCGTTCGTGGTCTGGATGGGACTTCTGGCCGCGGCCGCGATCGGCGTGACCAGCCTCGCGTCGTACTTCATGACCAGCAGGCTGTTCCGCACCTCCGAGCGCGGGCTCGCCACGCTCCGCATCAAGGCGTTCCGCCACGTGCACGACCTGCCACTGCTGACCCAGAACACCGAGCGGCGGGGTGCCCTCGTGTCGCGGGTGACCAGCGACGTCGACCAGGTCAGCCAGTTCCTGGTGTTCGGCGGACTGCTGTTCGTCGTCAGCGTCGGTCAGATGCTCGTGGCGAGCGTGATCATGTTCGTCTACAGCTGGGAGCTCGCGCTGGTCGTCTGGTTCGCGTTCGCTCCGCTGTTCCTCTCCATCCGGTGGTTCCAGCGGAAGCTGACCGCGGCGTACGCCGTGGTGCGCCACCAGGTGGGCGTGCTGCTCTCGGCGATCTCCGAGCCGGTCGTGGGTGCCGAGGTGGTCCGGTCGTACGCCGTCGAGGCCCGCACCCAGGAGCGGATCGACACTGCGATCGACGAGTTCAAGGCGGCCAGCGTGAAGGCGCAGCAGTACACCGTCGTCTCGTTCTCGCTGGGCGGACTCTCCGCCGGCCTCGCCAACGCGGGCGTCCTGATCGTCGGCGTGCTGCTCGGCATCACCGGCGGCATGACTGCCGGCACCGTGCTGGCGTTCGCGTTCCTGGTGACGCTGTTCGTAGGCCCGGTGCAGATGGGCACCCAGATCCTCACCGACGCCCAGAACGCGATCGCGAGCTGGCGCCGCGTGATCGGGATCCTGGAGACCCCCGCGGACCTGATCGACCCCGGGCCCGACGGGCGGGTGCTGCCGCGCGGGCCGATCGACGTGACGTTCGAGGACGTCTCGTTCGCCTACCCCGGCGGTCCGCCGGTGCTGCGCGACGTGTCCATGACCATCGACTCCGGGATCCGGGTCGCGATCGTCGGCGAGACCGGGTCTGGCAAGTCGACGTTCGCCAAGCTCCTCACCCGGCTGATGGACCCCTCCGAGGGACGGGTGCTGCTCGACGGTATCGACGTCCGAGACATCGCGGCCCACAGCCTGCGATCGAGCGTGGTGCTGGTCCCGCAGGAGGGCTTCCTCTTCGACGACACGATCACCGCCAACGTCCGTTACGGGAAGCTCGACGCGACCGAGGACGAGATCCTGGCGAGCGCAGCCGAGCTCGGCCTGGCCGACTGGGTGGCCGGGTTGCCGCGCGGCCTGCACACGAAGGTCGGGCAGCGGGGTGAGTCGCTCTCGGCCGGCGAGCGGCAGCTCGTGGCGCTGCTGCGTGCTCACCTCGCCGATCCCGACCTGCTGGTCCTCGACGAGGCCACCAGCGCGGTCGACCCCCAGCTCGAGATGCGGATCGGACGGGCGCTGGAACGGCTGATGTCGGGCCGGACCTCGGTCACGATCGCCCACCGACTCTCCACGGCCGAGAACGCCGACGAGGTGGTGGTCGTCGACCGCGGTCGGATCGTGCAGCGCGGCCCGCACGCGGAGCTGGTCCGCCAGGAGGGCACCGTCTACTTCGGCCTCCACCAGTCCTGGGTCGCCCAGCTCTCCCGTTGATTCGCGGACTTGCGGCGGTCGAATCGCGCACTTGCGGCGGACTTGCGGGAGGAAGGGCCGCACCCGCGCGACTGAACGGCCGTGGGATCATCGAGGACGTGAGCGAGACGTCCCTGGATCCGGAGATCGAGTCCCACGTGAAGTGGAACGCCGAGGGTCTGGTGCCCGCCATCGTGCAGCAGCACGACACCGGAGAGGTGCTGATGCTGGCGTGGGTCGACGACGTGGCGCTGGCGACGATGATCGAGACCGGTCGCGGGACGTACTGGTCCCGGTCCCGTCAGGAGTACTGGGTCAAGGGTGAGACGTCAGGCCACACCCAGGACGTGCGGGAGATCCGGCTCGACTGCGACGGCGACACGCTGCTGGTGAAGGTCGACCAGCACGGCGCCGCCTGCCACACCGGTGACCGCACCTGCTTCGACACCGGCGTGGTGCACACCCGATGACCGACCGCCGGCGCACGTTCGGGCCGGTCGCCGTCCTCGGGATCGCCGCCGCCGTGCTCGCCGCGGTGGCCTCGGCCCAGCCGTGGGCGCGACTGGCGGATCCCGCCGACGCGGCGCTGGTGATGCCGATCGCCCCCGAGGATGGTGAGATGGCGCTGGCCGCGGCGGTCAGCCTGGTCCTGCTCGCGAGCTGGGGCGTGGTGCTGGTGACCCGCGGCGTCGTACGACGGATCGTCGCCGGTCTCGGGCTGCTGTCGGCCCTGGGGCTGGCGGTGGTCGCGTACGCCGGCTGGACCCGGCTCCCCGACTCGCTGGTCGAGTCGCTGCGGGAGGCCGGTGCGGAGTCGCCCGAGACCGAGCTCACCGGCTGGTACTGGGCCGCGCTGCTCGCGATCGCGGTGTCGATCGCGGCCACCTCGCTGGCGGTGGCGTGGTGCCCTGCGTGGCCCGAGATGGGCACGCGGTACGACGCCCCCGGAGCCGACCGGCAGCAGCCGCCACCGGAGGACCGGACCAGTCTCGACCTGTGGAAATCCATGGACGAGGGGCGCGACCCCACCGCCTGACCGCTTCACTACACTGGCGTCGCACCGCCCACACGCCTCGAGGAGCCCCGCATGTCTGACCACCACGGCAACACCCCCGCCGCCTGGACGGGCGTCACGGTGGCGATGGTCGGGTTCATCGTCGGCAGCGTCGCCCTCATGCTCGACCCGGTCAACATGCCGCTGTTCTGGATCGGCTGCGCCATCGCCGTGGGGTCGTTCGTCGTCTTCGGCGTGATGGCCAAGCTCGGCCTGCACGCCTCCGATCACTGAGTCGCGTCCGGTGTCCGTCCTCGACGACATCGTCGCCGGGGTCCGGGTCGATCTCGAACGCCGGCGCGCCGACGCGCCGGTCGCCGAGCTCCGCGCGGCGCTCGCCGACGTCGATCCGCCACGCGACCCGATGCCGCACTTCCGCGCCGCCGGCTCCAGCGTGATCGCCGAGGTCAAGCGGCGCAGCCCCAGCAAGGGCGACCTCGCCGACATCCCCGACCCTGCTGACCTCGCGCGCCAGTACGCCGCCGGCGGTGCCGCCGCTGTCAGCGTGCTGACCGAGGAGCGCCGGTTCGGCGGCAGCCTGGCCGACCTGCGCCGGGTGCGGGCCGCAGTCGACGTACCGCTGCTCCGCAAGGACTTCATCGTCGAGCCCTATCAGCTGCTCGAGACCCGCGCCGCCGGCGCGGACATCGCGCTGCTGATCGTCG
>NZ_DASUTK010000164.1:0-16658 GCF_036374615.1 Nocardioides sp. | reverse complement strand
TGCAGATCTTCACCAAGCCGATGGGGGACCGGCCGACGGTCTTCTACGAGTTCATCGAACGGCACGGGTCGCTCGGCTTCGGCAAGGGGAACTTCAAGGCGCTCTTCGAGGCGATCGAGCGCGAGCAGGAGCTCCGCGGGAATCTCTGACCGTCACTCGGCGAGCGGGCGGACCGGATACCCCGAATGAGCGATGTGGCGGCCTGCGCCCGCTCCTAGCGTCGAACCGACTGCATCGCAACGACGAGAGGAGCAGTCATGAAGTACGTCGTGTCCTGGGTACCCCGTCCAAACACCACGGAGGAGTCGGCTGCTCGTTCGTTGCAGGTCTTCGGCAAGTGGACGCCTGCCGCGACCTTCACCGGCTTCTACGGCCGCGTCGACGGGCAGGGCGGGTTCGCGGTCATCGAGGCCGACGATCCCGCAGTGGTCGCCAAGGACGTCGCGCCGTTCGTGCCGTGGTTCGAGTTCGCCGTGTACCCGGTGATCGACATTGCTGACACGGCGGCAATCGACACCGAGGCCATGGAGTTCCTTGCTTCGGTGACCTGAGGGCTGACTCGGACGGACGGCGTTCGGCAAGATGACCTCATGCCGTCGTACGTCGCGTTCCTGCGTGCCATCAACCTGGGCCCGACCCGGAAGTTCCCGAAGGCCGACATCGTGGCCGCGGTCGAGTCCGCGGGCGCGACGGACGTCGCGACGTACATCAACACGGGCAACGTCCTCTTCACCACCACGCTCCGGTCGCGGCCCAAGATCGAGGCCATGCTGGAGAAGGCGTTCGAGGCCGACCGCGGGTTCGCGGTGCCCACGATCGCCTTCAGTCCTGAGGAGATCTGCGCGATCGCCGACGACGCCGACGAGCTCGCGGCCGCTCGCGAGACCGAGGGTCGGCACTACGTGTCCCTGCTGAAGGAGCCTCCGACCCCTGCGGCCGCGAAGGTGATCGAGGCCGCCGGGAAGGACGGCGAGCGGGCGGTGGTCCGCGGCCGGGCGGTGCACCTGCTGCTCGGCGGTGCCTACCACGAAGCCGGGCTCGACAACGCCGCTGTCGAGAAGGCGCTCGGCGTCGCCACCAACCGCAACGTGACCGTGATCCGCGCGATCGCCGAGAAGTGGTGCGCCCGGTGAGGTGACGCGCGGTCAGGTGGTGGCAGCCGCGGGTTCTTCAGTACGGCGCTCGAGGTTCCGCACCGCGGGCGACGCGAGCGTCAGGAGGCAGACCGCGCCGTAGAGCACGCCCGCGCCCACGAGGACGGTGCGGTAGCCCAGCCAGTCGCCCAGGGGTCCTGCCAGCAGCTGACCGAGCGGGATCGCCACGTACGAGCCGAGCGCGTCGTAGGAGTAGGCCCGCGACAGCATCTCCTCGGGCACCTGTTCCTGCATCGCCACGTTCCAGCCGACCCCGAAGACCTCGATCCCGGCGCCGGCGACGAACATGGCCGCGACGAGTGGCAGCAGCACCGGCTCGAGCCCGAGCAGGAGCAGCGGAGCGGCGAACAGCATGCAGCCGAGCATCCCCGCCCGGAGCGGGAAGCGGAGCGACACCCGGAGCAGGACCACGGTGGTGACGAGCAGGCCGACGGCCTGCGCGGACAACACGTACCCCCAGCCGGCGATGCCGATCGTGTCCTTGGCCACCGGCGGGCCGAGGGTGTGCCAGAGGCCGCCCATGATCACGTTGAGCAGGCCGAAGGCGAGCACCACCACCCAGAGCCAGGTCGTGGACCGGAAGTAGGTCCACCCGTCGCGGAGGTCGCCGACGATGCCGGTGACGCCGGCCGCCACCCGGTGGGGAACGCGCACCGGGAGGAACAGCACCATCGCCACCAACCAGGTCAGCGCATCGATTGCCAGCGCCCAGCCGGGCCCCACGCCGACGACGAGCAGCGCGGCGGTGGTCGGTCCCACCACGACCAACGCACCGCGTGCCATCGACATCAGCACGTTCGCCGACTGGAGCTGGGTGCGAGGGACGAGCTGCGGGACCATCCCCTGCATCGCCGGGAACGAGGCCGCCGAAGCGGTGCCGTTCACCGCCTCGATGACGACGAGGTGCCACAGCTCGGCCTGCCCGGTGATGACCAGCCACGCGGCTAGGGCTTGGGAAATCACCGAGACCAGGTTGGACACCTGGATCACCCGCCAGCGACCGAGCCGGTCCGCGAGCACTCCTCCGAGGAGCAGGAAGACCACCATCGGGATGCTGCGCGCCGCGAGCACCTGCCCGAGGGCAGCAGCGCTCTCCTCGATCGCGAGCACCGCGAACGCGAGGGCGATCGGCGCCATGACGGAGCCCCAGATGTTCACCGCCCGCGAGGCGAAGAAGTAGCGGAAGCGCCGGTCGGCCAGCGGTTCGAGCGACTCGCGCCAGGTCATGAGTCCGCCTCGCCGTCGACCATCTCGAACAGGGCGAGCGTCAGGGCGACTCGGTGCGCGCCGGGCGTGCGCGGCGGCTGCGCGGCGTCGTGCAGCCGGGTGGCAGCCTCCTGCGCGGCGGCATGGACGGCGGCGAGGTCGTCGTCGCCCACCCAGAGCTCGGCGTCGGTGAACATGGCCTGGCGGCCGGGAACCGCCAGCCGCGCCCGACGTACCAGCTCCTCGGCCATCGCGCGGGCGTAGGCCTCGCGGTCGGCACTGGAGACCTTGCCCTTCCGGGGTGGCTGGCGCCACGGGTGGCGGTAGCGCTTCGCGACCCCGCCCCGGATCCGTTCCTCCGACGCGAGCTCGAGCTGGCCGGCGTCGAGAAGCACGCGCAGGTGGTACGACGCATTCGCGTGCGTGACGTCCAGCTCGCGGGCGACCTCGGCCGCACTCAGCTCCGTACCCGTCAGCAGCGAGAGGATCTGTAGCCGCAGCGGGTGTGCGATCGCCCGCAGGGCCTGGGTGGCGTCGTCGGTCATCTACCCTCCAATGGTTATTGGGGAGTATGCCTTGGGGACGCGCTAACTGTCAAACAGTCATTGGGGAGTGGGGTGGTCGATAGTCCCCAGTGATCTGGTCGCTCGTACGGCGGTTTCGGCAACCGAATCGATGTGGACTAGTGCGCCACCAGCTCACCCCAGGGTGATCCCGGCCTCGCGCATCTCCTTCAGGGCCGTGGCGCTGGACTCCTCGGCCACCCCGGCGCAGAGGTCCGGCAACAGCCGAGTTGCGAAGCCCTCGCGCACCGCGTCGAGGGCGGTGGCGCGCACGCAGTAGTCGGTGGCGAGGCCGCACACGTCGACGTCGGTGACCTCGTGCGCTCGCAGCCAGTCGGCCAGTCCGACCTCGCCGGTGGCGCGCCCCTCGAAGCCGGAGTACGCCGCCTGGTGCTCGCCCTTGAGGAAGATCGCGTCGAACGGCTGCGGGTCGAGGTTCGGGTGGAACGCCTCGCCGTCGGTCCCGACCCGGCAGTGCACCGGCCAGCTGTGCACGAAGTCCGGCTCGTGCGACCAGTGGTCTCCCGGGTCGATGTGGTGATCCTTGGTGGCCACGACGTGCGCGTAGTCCGGCGCGTCCGGTCCCCGCGAGGACCACAGGTGGATCAGCTCGCCGATGTCGCTCGCGACGCGGGCGCCGCCGGTGACCGGCAGCGATCCGCCCTCGCAGAAGTCGTTCTGCACGTCGACGACGATCAGGGCACGCTTCATGCGCCGAGCCTAGTCATGGCCCTCGACGCCCGTCAGCCACGCGACCACGTCCGGGAGCATCGCGTCCCACAAGCCCCACTCGTGCTCGCCGGGCCGGAAGTCGGTCGTGACGTCGATGCCGCGAGCGGCCGCGTCCTCGGCCAGCCGCCGGTTGGGGCCGATCAGCCGCTCCTCGTCGGTGCCACACCCGATGTAGAGCGGTGGCACGCGGTCGGCATCCGCCTGCTCGAGCAGGTGCTCCAGCTTCGCCTCGGGCGGGACGCTGCCACCGAAGACCGCCTCGACGAGCTCGGCCCGTTCGGGCCGGTTCTCGAGCTGGGAGAGGTCGACCGCACCAGACAGGCTGGCCACCCCGGCGTACCGCTCCGGATGGGTGAACCCGAGCTTGAGCGCCCCGTAGCCGCCCATCGAGAGGCCGCCGACGTAGGTGTCCTCGGGCCGTTGTGAAACCCGGAAGAGCTCCGCGACCCGGCGGGGCAGCTCCTCGGAGATCCAGGTCCAGTACCGGTAACCCCGGACCTCGTCGGTGTAGAAGCTGCGACCGGCAGCGGGCATCACGACCGCGAGGCCCGCGGCGCGCGCGTACCGCTCGACGCTGGTGTGGCGCAGCCACGCGGTGTGGTCGTCGGTGAGGCCGTGGAGGAGGTAGAGCACCGGCCAGCCGTGCTCCGGTACGACGATCGGCTCCACCCCGATCTGGCCCTCAGCCGCTTGAGGCAGGACCACGGTCAGCGTGGTCCCCATGTCGAGGGACTCGGAGAAGAGGTCGACGGTCAGCAGTGCCATGTCGCGACCCTAGTGCGGGCCCACCTGACGGTAGTCCCCGACGATGCGGCTGCGGATCGACCGATCCGGCAACCACAGCGTCGGGGACTACCCGACCTGCCGAGTCAGTGAGTGGTACGGCGGGCGTGGGCGGCCTGCTTCGCGCGGTTGCCGCACACGGCCATCTGGCACCAGCGACGACGGCCCGAGGTGTTCAGGAACAGCCACCCGCAGTCGTGCCCCGGGCACGCCCCGATCCGGGGGCGGGCGACCAGCAGGTCAGCCGCGGCGACCAGGAAGGAGTCGAGCGCGTCGTCGAGGCTCGGGTCGCCGGGGAACGACCAGCCGGGCTGCGCCCCGAGGTCGAGCCGTTGCCGGGCCCGGGCGTCGGTCACCGCGGTCGCGACCCGCTGGCCGGCCGCGCGGGAGCCCTGGTCGAGGAGCACGTCGTGCAGGTCGGTGCGCATCCGGCGCGCTTGGTCGAGCACGGCCGCCGCAGCCTCCGGCTCACTGGCGGCTCGGCGCCGCAGCCGACTCGTGGTCCGCTCCGACAGCAGGCCGTTCGCGCGCGCCAGCACCGCGAGGTGGTCGAACGTCTTCAGGTACTCCTGCTTCTCGTGGAACGGCTGCCCCCAGCCGGAGCGGGTGTTGACCAGCTCCAGCGCCGGGTGCCCGGCCAGCTGCTTCGGCAGGACCAGCCCGTCGATCGTGGCCCACCAGGTCACGTCGTACCTCCTTGACAGGCGCCACTCTAACCTGTTGTGGTGGATAACCGGTTAACAATTTCCAACTGGTTAGGACTTGAATCTTGATGTCTGGGTTCTCCCGCGTCGCCGCCGGCGTCGCGCTCGCTGCCGTCACCGCCCTCGCCCCCACCACTGCCGCACCCGCCGCGGAAACCGAAGGCTGGCACCCCGTCGAGGAGCAGTGGCAGCCCTACCCGGAGGGTGAGCTGTTCCTCCCCGCCGACCGCTACTGCGGCGACTTCGACGTCCGGTCGACGCCGGTCTTCTCCGACGTGCAGTTCCGTGTCGTCTCCCGCTGGGACTCCGGCGGCGCTCGCGAGACGGAGTACACGGGGCCGCTTCTCGTCGACGCCACCAACACCACGAGCGGCGAGTCGGTGCGGCTCGACCTGTCCGGTCGCGCGGAGACCCTGCAGCGCCCCGACGGCTCACTCGCGGTGTACGAGACCAAGGGCCCGGTGGGCTTCGGATGGCCGACAGGGTCGGTCGGGCTGCCACAGGGCTACTACGTCTTCCGCGGCCGCCACGTGGTGGAGTTCCCCGTCGGTGAGCCCCGTCGGCTGGTCCTGGACCAGGGCACCGAGACCGACGTCTGCGCGATGCTGGACTGAGAGCGGGGGCCCGCCCTCAGTCGCCGAGGTGGACCGTCTCGATGACGGGCTCGCCGCGGCTCATCTGCTGGGCGGGCGGCGGCAGCTCGGCCCGAGCCGCCGTATGCCGCTCGCGCGCCGCTTCCAGCGGTTCGCGGCCGACGACCTCGCCGTCGGTCAACAGAGGCACGAGCAGCCCCCGGTCGTCTCCGTCGTCGACCGGGGGCTCGCCGATCCCCACGATCTCGGCCTCGGCGACGCCGTCGGCGTTGCGTCGGCGGAGGGCGTACTTGCGGCCGCCGATGGAGATCTTGTCCTTGCTCTTCTTCGCGACCGAGAGCAGGTCGCCGTCGTCCCCCTCGCGGGCGACCAGCTTGTAGACGAACCCGCACGTCGGGTGGCCGCTGCCGGTCACCAGCTGGGTCCCGACGCCGTAGGCGTTCACCGGCGCCGACGCCAGCGCCGCGATCGCGTACTCGTCGAGGTCGCTGGTGACCACGATCTTGGTACCGGTCGCGCCCAGGGCGTCGAGCTGGTCCCGCACCTGGCGGGCCTGCACGCCGAGGTCGCCGCTGTCGAGCCGGACCGCCCCCAGCTCCGGGCCGGCGATCTCGACCCCGAGCCGGACCGCCTCGGTGACGTCGTAGGTGTCAACCAGGAGCGTGGTGCCGGTGCCGAGGGAGGCCACCTGGGCACGGAACGCGTCGGCCTCGGAGTCATGGAGCAGCGTGAACGAGTGCGCCGAGGTCCCGGCGGTCGGTACGCCGTACCGCTCGCGGGCCGCGAGGTTGGACGACGACGCGAAGCCGGCGACGTACGCCGCCCGCGCGGCGGCCACCGCCGCCTCCTCGTGGGTGCGTCGCGAGCCCATCTCGATGCACGGTCGGTCGCCGGCCGCCATCGTCATCCGGGACGCCGCCGATGCGATCGCGGAGTCGTGGTTGTAGATCGACAGCAGCACGGTCTCCAGGAGCACCGCCTCGGCGAACGAGGCCTCCACCACGACCAGCGGCGAGTACGGGAAGTAGATCTCGCCCTCGGCATAACCCCAGACGTCGCCGGTGAACCGGTAGTCCGCGAGCCACGCCAGGGTCGCCTCGTCGACCACGCCGCCCTCGTCGAGCACGCCGAGAACGTGGTGGTCGAACTGGAAGGACTCGATCGCGTCCAACGCCCGTCCGACGCCCGCCACGACGCCGTACCGACGCCCCTCCGGGAGCCGGCGCGGGAACAGCTCGAACACCGATCGCCGGTGCGCGGTGCCGCCCGCGAGCGCGGCCTGGAGCATCGTCAGCTCGTAGTGGTCGGTCAGCAGTGCCGTCGAGCCGGGTTCCAGATCTGCCACGAGGTCACTGTGCCACCATGGAGACGTGTCTGCTGCGAGCCCGGTCGAGGTCGAGCCGACCCAGACGCCCGACGAGATCACGCTGGTCGCCCGGCCGTGGGTGACGATCGTGTGGAACGACCCGGTGAACCTGATGTCCTACGTCACCTACGTGTTCCAGACCTACTTCGGCTACGACAAGGCCAAGGCTCAGAAGCTGATGCTCGAGGTGCACAACGACGGCAAGTCGGCGGTCAGCAGCGGCACCCGCGAGGAGATGGAGCGCGACGTGCAGGCGATGCACGAATACGGCCTGTGGGCCACGATGGAGAAGCAGGAGTGAACGGCTTCCACCTCCACCGGCGCAGCGGCCACGTGATCGCGACGTTCTCCGGTTTCGAGGCAGACCTGCTGCGCTCGCTGGCCTCCCAGCTCGTCGAGCTGCTGCGGAACGAGGCCGCGGTGCCCAAGTCCGGCGGCGACTCGTTCGAGGCGATGATGGACTTCAGCGGGCCGACGGCCGAGCCGGACGACCCCGTCCTGGCCCGGCTCTTCCCCACGGCGTACCCGCACGACGACGAGGCGGCGGCGGAGTTCCGCCGCTTCACCGAAGGCGCGCTGCGCGACGGCAAGGCGACCGGCGCAGCCACGGTGATCGACACCCTCGAGGAGGCCGGGCTGCCGCCAGAGCTCACCGAGGACGGGTTGATGATCGACGTCGAGATGGACCGCGCCACGGCCGAGACGTGGCTACGGACGTTCACCGACCTCCGCCTCGCGCTCGCCATCCGGCTCGGCGTGGAGGAGGGCGACGACGAGGTGTGGCTCGCACTGCCGGACGACGACCCGCGCAGCCAGGCGCACGACATCTACCAGTGGGTCGGTTATCTGCAGGAGACCTTGGTGGCAGCGCTCACCGACGGCTGAGGCGCCCCCTGACAGGAGGCGGGTTTCGACGTTATGGTCGAAACACCCCCATCAGGAGGAGCCATGGTTACTCGGAACCCGTGGACCCGCCGAGACGTCCTTCGCATTGCCGCAGCCGCTGGTCTCGGTACCGCAGCGGTCGCATGTGCCAGTGAACCGGAGAGCCCCACCGAGCAAGGTGCGCGGGCGGGCGAGGAGCCGGAGCCGGTGTTCAACGAACCGGCCAGCGCGCTGTCCGGCTCGCTGACCCTCTTGGTCTGGAGTCACTTCGTCCCCAGCCACGACGAGTGGTTCGACACCTTCGCCGCCGACTGGGGCGAGAAGGTCGGCGTCGACGTCCGCGTCGACCATGTGGACGTGACCAACGTCCCCACCCAGATCGCCTCGGAGCTGCAGGCGGGCCAGGGTCACGACCTGATGCAGTACATCGCGACACTCTCGCAGTTCGAGCCGTCGGTTCTCGACCTCCGGGACGTCAACGAGGAGGCGAACAACCGGCACGGCGAGCAGCTGAAGATCTGCACCGACTCCAGCTACAACCCGTTCACCGAGAAGTACTACGCGTTCGCACCCGGGTGGGTGCCCGACCCCGGCAACTTCCGCCGCAGCCTGTGGGAGCCGGTCGGTCTCCCGGACGGCCCGACCACCTGGGACGAGCTGCTCGAGGGCGGCAGCGAGATCATGAGCTCGCAGAACGTCCAGCTCGGGCTGGGGATGTCGCAGGAGATCGACTCCAACATGGCCGGTCACGCACTGCTCTGGTCCCATGGCGCGTCGATCCAGGACGAGAACGAGACCGTGGTCCTCAACTCGCCGGAGACGCTCGCGGCGGTGGAGTTCATGCAGAAGCTCTACGAGGGGTCGATGACCGACGAGGTGTTCGCATGGAACGCCGCGAGCAACAACGAGGGCCTGATCGCGGGCAAGCTGAGCTACATCCTGAACTCGATCTCGGCGTACCGCTCGCTGCAGGAGGTGAACCCCGAGGTCGCCGACGACACGTTCTTCGTGCCCGCCCTGGAGGGCCCCTCGACCGCCCTGGCGGCCCAGCACGTGATGTACAACTACATCGTCCCCCAGGACGCGCGGAACCCCGATGCGGCCAAGGAGTTCCTGCTCCACCTTGCCGACAACTTCGCGCTCGCGACGTACAAGTCGCAGCTCTACGACTTCCCGTCGTGGCCGTCCCTCACACCGGATCTGGGCAGCTGGCTGGCCGACGACCCGTTCGGGTCGAATCCGTCGGACAAGCTGGCGTTCCTCGGCGACGTCGAGACCGCTTCACAGTGGAGCACCAGCATCGGTCACCCGGGGCCGTCCAGCCCGGCGATCGGCGAGATCCTCGGCACCTACGTGATCCCGAACATGTTCGCCAGGGCAGTGCGTGGGTCGATGAGCCCGGCGGAGTCCGTGCAGCGGGCGCACCGCGAGTGCGAGCAGGTCTTCGCGAACTGGCGCCAGCGCGGTCTCATCGGTGGCGGCTGAGGTGCCGGTAGCGGTCGAGCTCCGGAACCTGCGGAAGAGGTACGACGGCGGCCACGTCGACGCCGTCGACGGGGTCGACCTGGCGACCGAGGAGGGCGAGTACCTGGTCCTGCTCGGCCCGTCGGGCTGCGGCAAGACCACGCTGTTGCGCACCGTCGCCGGCCTCGAGCACCCCACCGCGGGGGAGGTGGTGATCGACGGTGCGGTGGTCAACGGGCTGCCCCCACGTGTGCGCAAGGTCGCCATGGTGTTCCAGAGCTACGCGCTCTACCCCCACAAGTCGGTCCTGGCCAACATCGTCTTCCCGCTCAAGGCCGAGAAGCTGGATCGGGCCGAGCGCGAGAAGAAGGCCCGCTGGGCGGCCGACCTGCTGGGCATCGAGGAGCTGCTCGACCGCAAGCCGCGACAGCTGTCCGGGGGTGAGAGGCAGCGGGTGGCGCTGGCGCGCGCGATGGTGCGCGACCCGCAGGTGTTCCTGCTCGACGAACCGCTGTCCAACCTCGACGCGAAGCTGCGGGCCATCGCCCGCGACGAGCTGAAGCGGTTCCAGGAGCGAGTCGGCACCACCACCATCTACGTGACCCACGACCAGGCCGAGGCGATGGGACTGGGCGACCGGATCGCGGTCATGGACCGCGGCCAGGTGCGCCAGCTCGGACCGCCGGTCGACGTGTACGACGACCCGGCGGACACGTTCGTGGCGCGATTCATCGGGTCGCCGCCGATGAACCTGGTGAAGCGCGGAGGGACCCTGGTTGGGTTCCGCCCAGAGCACCTGATGCCCGCCGAGCACGTGCAAGGCGAGAAGGTCCCGCTCCAGTTCGAGGTGGACAGGGTCGAGTACCTCTCGGGCGACCGGCACGTCTACGGCACCGTGACCGGGCTCGGGGAGGACACACGCGTGATCGCGCGGCTGCCGTCGATGATGGTCGGCGAGGTCACCGAGGGCAGCCACGAGTTCGCGGTGTCGGCAGATCGCGTCCGCTTCTTCGACGAGGACTCGGGGCTGCGCACCGACCCGGTCCGGTTGGGCGCGACCGGTGGCTGAGGCCGCCGTGACGCAGGCCCGGGTGCGGCTGGCGGACCGGGAGGGCTTCCTCGCGTGGATCTTCCTCACGCCGACCGTGGTGTACGTCGTGGCCCTGGTCGCGATCCCGTTCGGGCTCGCCATCGCGTTCGCGTTCAGCGACGTCACGGCCGGCGACCCGTCGTACGACTGGGTCGGCCTGCGCAACTTCGAGCGAGTCTTCGACGATCCCGTGTTCTGGCGATCGCTCTGGAACACGTTGATCTTCACCGGCATCTCGATGTTCTTCATCGTGGTCTTCGGGAAGGTGCTCGCGAACATCCTGGTAGCCGACTTTCGCGGCAAGTGGGTGGTGCGGTTCCTCGTCCTGCTCTCGTGGACCACACCGGTGGCGCTCTCGAGCGTGAGCTGGCTGTGGCTGCTGCACTCGATCTACAGCCCGGTCGACTGGGTGTTCCGCGAGCTCGGCTTCATCGAGACCAACACCTACTGGCTGGGGCGACCCAACCTCGCCATGGCGTCGGTGATCGCGGTCCACGTGTGGCGGCTGGTGCCGCTCGCGGCGGTGATCATGATGGTCGGGTTGCTGTCGATCCCGACCGACCTCAACGAGGCGGCGAAGATCGACGGAGCCGGCTACTGGCGCCGGATGTTCGAGATCACGATCCCCCTCACCTTCCCGTTGATCGCGGTGTCGGCGCTCTTCGGTGCCATCTTCACGTTCACCGACATGGCGGTCGTCTACATCCTCACCCGGGGCGGCCCAACGAACTCCACCCAGGTGCTGGCCAGCTGGTCGTTCCTCCGCGGGATCGGTGGCGGCGACATCGGCCAGGGCGCGGTGATCGCGCTGTTCCTCTTCCCGCTGCTGCTGGCGGCCGCGGTCCTGATCCTGCGAGCCGTACGCCGGGTGGAGACGATCTGATGAGCGCCGTGGTCGACCCCGGCAGCGCCGAGCGCCTCCGGCGGCACTACAACCGGCAGCACGTGCTCGGCCGGATCGGCCTCTACACCCTGGCGGTGCTCGCGGCGATCATCTGTGCCGGCCCCTTCCTCTGGAGCATGGTGACCGCGACCAAGCTCAACGCCGACCTCTACAACCCCGACAACAACCCGTTCGCCTACAACCAGCCGCCCACCTTCGACCACGTCCGGTACCTCTTCACCGAGACCTCCTTCCCCACGTTCGCGTGGAACACCTTGTGGGTCGGGCTCCTGGTCGTGGTCATCACGCTGGTGCTCGGGCTGCCGGCGGCGTACTCGATCACCCGACTGGACCTGCGCTGGTCGGGGGCGATGGGCATCGCGATCTTCTTCGTCTACCTGATCCCGCCGAGCCTGCTGTTCCTGTCGCTGAGCCGGCTCGTGGTGTGGGTCGGGCTCCAGGACTCCACCTGGTCGCTGGTGCTGATCTACCCGACGATCACCGTGCCCGTGTCGACCTGGCTGCTGATCGGGTTCCTGAAAGCCCTGCCGAAGGACGTCGAGGAGCAGGCGATGATCGACGGCTACAGCCGGGCGGGGGCGTTCCTGCGGATCGTGGTGCCACTGCTGTTCCCCGGCATCGTGGCGGTCGTGGTGTTCGCGTTCACCCTCACCGCCAGCGAGTTCATCTACGCGCTGTCCTTCGTGTCTCCCACCCAGGAGAAGGTCGTCAGCACGGGGGTCCCGACCGAGCTGATCCGCGGCGACGTCTTCCACTGGCAGTCGCTCCAGGCCGCCAACATCATCATCGCGGTCCCGATCGCCTTCGTGTTCAACCTGTTCCTCGCGCGGTTCATCTCCGGATTCACGATGGGGGCGGTGAAGGGCTGACGCCGGTCCGGGTCCGATCCATGGGAGCGCGGTCCGCCATGCGGACGCACTGTCCTACGCTGGAACCGTGCTGACCATCGACCGCGCGACGTACGACGCCATCGTCGCGCACGCCAAGCGGGACCACCCCGTCGAGGCGTGCGGAGTGGTGGCCGGACCCGCGGGCAGCGGCCGCCCGGAGCGGTACGTCGAGATGGTGAACGCGGCCGGCAGCCCGACGTTCTACGAGTTCGACTCGGTCGACCTGCTGCACCTCTACCGGGAGATGGACGACCGGGACGAGGAGCCGGTCGTGATCTACCACTCACACACGGCCACGGAGGCCTACCCGAGCCGCACGGACATCCGGCTGGCGATGGAGCCGAACGCCCACTACGTGCTGGTCAGCACCCGCGAGCACGGGAATAGCGAAGGTCCCGTGGAGTTTCGTTCGTACAGGATCGTGGACGGCGAGGTGACCGAGGAAGAGGTCACCGTCGTGCCGAGCCTGACCCCCACCGCCTGACGCCCACGAGGAGATCAACCATGGCCATCGAGGTCCGGATCCCGACCATCCTGCGCCCCTTCACCGGGGGTGAGAAGGCAGTGACCGGTGCCGGCGGCAACCTGTCCGAGCTGATCGACGACCTCGAGGCCAACCACCCCGGTCTCAAGGAGCGGCTGCTCGACACCGGCGACGCCGGGCCCGATCTGCGCCGGTTCGTCAACGTCTACGTCAACGACGAGGACGTGCGCTTCCTCGGCGGGCTCGACGCGGAGCTGACCGACGGCGACCAGGTGGTCGTCCTCCCCGCGGTCGCGGGCGGCGGTCTCGAGACGGCGCTCGTGCCTCGCGCCTCCTCGACCACCGGAAGCAGATGACCCGGTACGACGACCTCCTCGCGAGCGTGGGCAGCACGCCGCTCGTGGGGCTGCCGCGGCTCTCCCCGTCGGCCGACGTCCGGCTGTGGGCGAAGCTCGAGGACCGCAACCCCACCGGTTCGATCAAGGACCGGCCGGCGCTGAAGATGATCGAGCTGGCCGAGAAGGACGGACGGCTGCGCGCCGGCGCGACCCTGCTCGAGCCCACCAGCGGCAACACGGGCATCTCGCTGGCCATGGCGGCGCGGCTGAAGGGCTACCGGCTCGTGTGCGTGATGCCCGAGAACACCTCCGAGGAGCGCCGCCAGCTGTTGCAGATGTGGGGCGCCGAGATCGTCTCGAGCCCGGCAGCGGGCGGGTCGAACGAAGCTGTCCGCGTCGCCCGCGTGATGGCGGAGGAGCACCCCGACTGGGTGATGCTCTACCAGTACGGCAACGACGCGAACGCGCTCGCGCACGAGGAGGGCACCGGCCCCGAGCTGTTCGCCGACCTCCCGGACATCACCCACTTCGTCGGCGGACTCGGCACCACCGGGACCCTGATGGGCGTCTCCCGGTTCTTCCGCCGCACCAAGCCCGACGTGCGGATCGTCGCCGCCGAGCCGCGTTACGGCGAGCTCGTCTACGGGCTGCGCAACCTCGACGAGGGCTTCGTCCCCGAGCTGTACGACGAGACGCTGATCGACGCCAGGTTCTCGGTCGGACCGCGCGACGCCGTCCGGCGGGTTCGCGAGCTGCTCGATCTGGAGGGCATCTTCGCCGGGATCTCCACAGGTGCCATCCTCCACGCCGCGCTCTCCCAGGCCGCCAAGGCCGTCAAGCGCGGTGAGCGCGCCGAGATCGCGTTCGTGGTGGCAGACGGTGGCTGGAAGTACCTCTCCACCGGCGCCTACGAGGGCACCATCGACGAGGCCGAGGAGCGGCTCGACGGGCAGCTGTGGGCGTAGGGTCGGGGCGTGTATCGCTCGATGACCGCACGGATCGCCTCGGTCGCCGTCGTCCTGGTCGCAGCGATGCTGCCCGGTCACGCATCGGCGGCGGCGCCGCCGGAGAACACCGCCCCACCGGCCGTCACCGGTGAGCCGGTCTACCGCGCTCAGGTCGTGGCGTTCCCCGGGTCCTGGGGGGCGGAGTCCGACCTGACCTTCAGCTACCAGTGGACGCGGGGTTCCCACCCGATCGCGGACGCCACGGGGAAGCGGTACCGCCCACGGCTCCGCGACATCGGGCGACGGCTGCGGGTCGAGGTCACCGCGACCGACGAGGCAGGGGAGTCGACCACGGCCACCAGTGCCGCGGTCGAGGTCCGACGCGCCACCTTCCGCCTGGTCGATCGTCCCTCGGTCGCCGGGACGATGCGCTACACCCGCGTGGTCGAGGCCGACCCTGGTACGTGGTCGGTCAAGCCGGGAACGATCACCTACCGCTGGTTCCGCGACGGAACGCGGATCCGCGGCGCGAAGCACCGCCGCTACCGGCTGCAGGCGGCCGACGTGGGCCACCGCGTGAAGGTGCAGGTGACGGTCCGCAAGGAGGGGTACCGGCGCGATCGTGCGCAGTCCCGGCGTACCCGCGACGTCATGCACCGGGTCGCACTTCGACGGACCGCGACGTACCGGATCGAGACCCGGGGCACCATCACGGCGCGCATGCGGGTGTTCCGTCGCCAGGTCGCGCAGACCTTCGCCGATCCGCGTGGCTGGCGATCGGCAGGCGTCGGCTTCCGCCGGGTGAAGAAGGGCGGCGACTTCTCGGTCGTGCTGGCCGAGGCGAGCACCGTCCCGTCGTTCTCCTCCGTGTGCAGTGCGCAGTGGAGCTGCCGGGTCGGGCGGTACGTGATCATCAACCAGCTGCGGTGGAAGAACGCCAGCCCCTCGTGGAACCGCGCGAGGAAGCCGTTGCGCGAGTACCGCCACATGGTGGTCAACCATGAGACCGGCCACTGGCTCGGCCACGGCCACCTCGGCTGCGGCGCCGACCGTCGGCTTGCCCCGGTGATGATGCAGCAGTCCAAGGGCCTCGACGGCTGCCGCCACAACCCTTGGCCGCTGGCGTCCGAGCTCTGGTACCGCTGAGCCGCGCCACATGGCTGGGCGCGAGGCGACGCCCTAGCGGACGTCGAGCGACTGGCGGGCGTTGAACTGGCTCCCCCGGAGCGCGCGCAGCCCGAGCAGGTCGGTGGCGAGGTTGGCGGCGTCGCCGTTGCGGACGGGCGGTCGCTTCGCGCCGTACCAGGTCCGGCGCTTGCGAGGGTTGCGGTAGTCACGCGGGTTCAGCTCGTAGAGGTCGGCCCCGGGCTTCACGCCGGCGCCCCACACGATGAAGGGGATCCGGTAGTTCACGAGCTCCGTCGCGTTGCCGTGTCCGCCGTCCTTGCCGCCGTGGTCGGCCGTGACGATCACCGTGACGTGCTTGCGCAGACGCGGACGCGCCTTGATCGCAGAGATCAGCCGGGCGAGCAGCCGATCGGCCTCCGCGACGGCGTTGAGGTGGGCCTCGCTGAGGAAGCCCGCGTCATGGCCGACGTTGTCAGGCCCTGACAGGTGCAGGAACGTCAGCTCCCGGCGGTGCCTCACCAGGTCGCGCCGTGCCTTGCGCGCCAGCACCCGATTGTTCTCGTCGATGACGACCCGGTTGATCCCCTCGCCCCACGACCGCTCGAAGAGCCGCAGCTTCTCCTTCGAGGCGAACAGACTGGTCTCGCGTTTCTTGGACCCGACGACCCGGAAGACCGAGCTCACGGCGTGACCCGCCGCCTCCTGCACCGTGGCCGGCTCCGTCCGGTTGTCGTTCCACGACACCCCGTGGCCCCCGTGCGCGGCGTCGAGCCGGCGCCCGGTGACGACGCTGGTGTGGTTGGGCAGGGTCAACGTCTTCTCCTGCAGCGTGCGTGCGTTGAGGGTGCCCGCGCCGCGGCGGAGGAGCCAGTGCAGCGTCGGCGCCCGATCCCGGCCGGCCAGCCGGATCGCGCGGCTGCCGACGGAGTCGAGGGTGACGATCACGACCTTGGTCGGGCGGCTGGTCGCGCCCCGGGTCGTGCCCCGGTCCGCGGTTGTGACGGGAGTCAGCACGAGAGCGGAGGCGGCGGGTGGTGGGACGCTGCCTGCGGGCTGCGTCGGCGTCACGGCAACGGCGAGGGCCAGCGTGACGAGCACGGCGATTCGGCGCACGGGGGTCAGCGTAGTACGTGACGTCGGTCGCGTCCGCGTGCTACGAGCGTCCCTGGCACGTAGCCTTGGCGGCTGTAATGGCAGCTGACACCGATGCCCCGATCGGCATCTTCGACTCCGGCTTCGGTGGGCTCACCGTGGCCCGGTCGGTCATCGACCAGCTGCCTCACGAGTCGGTCGTCTACCTGGGAGACACCGCGCGCCAACCGTACGGGCCGAAGCGGATCGCGGAAGTGCGCGAGTACGCACTCGAGTGTCTCGACCACCTGGTCGACCGAGGCGTTAAGACTCTCGTGATCGCGTGCAACTCCGCC